>NZ_JBHVHV010000002.1:0-303681 GCF_042800035.1 Sutcliffiella sp. NPDC057660 | reverse complement strand
TCCCCAGAGGGGATAACATGGAGGAGCCGTATGCGATGACCCGCACGTACGGATCTGTGAGAGGCGCATGAATAAATTCATGCGCCTACTCTATTCGTGCCCGCTACCGCTCTCACTATAAATTTCGATAATCGAATATTTTGGAAGTCTAATGGTTTGGAATTATGGAAATATTGTAATTTTTACGTTATAATTAATTCTATGAAACAAAAAGGGGGATTCAACTACTATGACAACAAAAACATTTCAAGAAACATGGGACCTTGATGTATTCTTCAAAGGTGGAAGTGGTTCAGAAAGCTATCATACATATCTATCAGAAATCAAAGAGGACCTAAAAGCGTTCGAACAACATATCGACGCATTTGATGTGGATGAACTTGAAAAAGTGCTTGGAGACTATGAAACTGTGGTGAAAAAGATTGTCCAATCTTCTGCATTCGTCAACTGTCTGCTTGCTGCAGATGTGACGGATAAAGGAGCGGCCCAACTGCAGGGGCAGGTTGCGCAAATCCATGCGAAACTGCAGGTTCTTCTTGGTGCTTTGGATGATAAGCTGGTCACTATTGACGAAGAGACCTGGAATTCACTTTTGGAAAAGGAAGAATTCAAGGTATTGGAATATGTGCTGAATGAACGCAGACGAAGAGCGAATGATAAACTTTCCGCAGATCAGGAAAAGTTGGTTACCTCACTTGCTGTAGATGGATACCATGCATGGGGCAAGTTGTACAATTCCCTTGTTGGAACCATCAAGGTGAAAGTGAAAGAGAATGGAGAGGTCAAAGAGCTTTCGGTCGGTCAGGCCCATAACAGATTTTCCGATGGCAGCCGTGAAGTCCGTAAAGAGGTGGCAAAAGCGTGGAAAGAGGCATGGGAAAACCAAGCTGATACGATTGCAGCAGCATTGAATCATCTTGCTGGTTTCCGTCTGCAGGTATATGAGCAAAGAGGTTGGGAGTCCGTTCTGCAGGAGCCGCTTGATAACAACCGTATGAAGCAGGAAACATTGGATACAATGTGGCAGGTAATAACCGACCATAAAGGGACACTTACGAAATATCTAAACCGCAAGGCGGAACTGCTTGGTCTTGAGAAGTTGAGCATGTATGATGTTTCAGCTCCCCTGACAGCAGAAGAAACCAAACTGTCCTATCAGGAAGGCGCAGATTTCATCATCGAGCAATTTTCCAAGTTTGGCCCTGAACTGACGGAGTTTACGAAAAAAGCGTTTGAAGATCGCTGGATCGAAGCAGAAGACCGCGCAGGAAAGCGTCCAGGCGGTTTCTGCACAAGCTTCCCGGTATCCGGACAGTCCAGAATTTTCATGACCTATTCCGGCACGCTATCCAATGTCAGTACACTTGCTCATGAACTTGGCCATGCTTTCCATCAGCATGCTATGCACGGAGTACCGACATTGAACCGCTTCTATGCAAGCAATGTGGCGGAAACGGCCTCCACTTTCGCTGAAATGATCGTCGCGGATGCGGCTGTCAAGTATGCAAAGGATGAGAAAGAAAAGATTTCATTACTCGAAGACAAAATCCAGCGCAGCGTTGCATTCTATATGAACATTCATGCACGCTTCCTTTTCGAAACAAGATTCTATGAGGAGCGAAAGAACGGGCTTGTGAGTGTGGAGAAGCTGAACGAACTAATGGTAGAAGCGCAAAAAGAAGCATACTGTGGTGCGTTGGATGAATATGATTCAACGTTCTGGGCTTCCAAAATGCATTTCTTTATCACCCAGGTTCCGTTCTATAACTTCCCGTACACGTTCGGCTACCTTTTCTCATTAGGAATCTACAGCCAAGCACTGGAAGAGGGAACAAACTATGAAGATAAATACATCTCCTTGTTGAAGGATACTGCATCCATGACCGTGGAGGACCTTGCCAGGAAACATCTTGGTGTGGACTTGACTCAACGGGATTTCTGGGAAAAGGCAGTGAAAAAATCCCTGGAGGATGTGGAGGAGTTTCTTGAATTGACGAATAAATAAGAAGAAGGCAGCCCCGCAAAATGATGCGGTGCTGCCTTTTTCAACTCCAATCAACAGGAGGTTTTTGCAGCTGTGGCATTAAGCCAAGTTCCTTTGCAGCTGCGAGGATAAATTCTTTTCGGAAAAAATAGCTTCGGTGACTGACGATGGTATTATTCTCCACTTCTTGCAATTGAATGTCATGCAGTTCTGTTCCATGGCTGCCAGTGCTTAGAACGATAATGACAGGTCTTTCCCAAAGAATGACTTCCCGAGCAGAATAACCTGGCAAACCGAATCGAAGCGAGCCTTTTCGCATTTCGTCCTTTGAATACTCCTGGAATCCAAGATAAGCTTCATTCTCTGCCTGCTCACTGAACAAGGAGAGCATTTCTTCGAAGTCTCCGTTGTTGAATGCCGCCAAGTATGCTTGAATGATACTATCGTTTGCACGCTTTGTAGTGGGGTCCAGTTTTTTTCCCATATCAATGGTTGCGAGTTTCTTCCTTGCACGCTGTACCGAAGCGAAGACGCCACCTGTTGTGCTCTTGACCATTCCGGAAACTTCCTCAGCTGTAAACTGAAAAACGTCAAATAACAGTAAGGCTGCCACTTGCTTGGGCGATAAATGGGATTCTATCAGATGGAGCGCTTCCTCCAATAAAAGGTGATCGGAAAATTCAATCCCGTCTACAGGGCTGCGCTCTTCATCCAACGACCCTACCATCCGTTTTTCCCTTCTGCACTGATCAAACCACGTGTTTGTGGCAATCCGAAAAAGATAGTTTTTCCTGTCAGTGATCTCACTCCAACGTTGGGAAAGCAACCCGATGGCCTTTAGCATCGTGTCTTGAAAAAGGTCTTCCCCATCCCAAGGAGACCCCGTCAAATAGCGGCAATAGTTCCACAAGTCAGAGGTATACGCTGAAACCGCCTTGTCAAAATCGTCTCTTACTTTTCGAATATCATGAATCAGCTGCTGATCCACCGTAGAATTCTGTGTCATTACTTTATCCTCCTCCTGTCCTATTCAAATGATATAACGATTGGACGCGGGGAAATTATACGCTATAAGTGTATTTATTTATCCTGTGCAGACCATCACTATATTTCCATCAGGATCTTTGACATGAAAGAAAGAGAAATCATCAAAATCAATAATTGGAGAACAAATTTCACAGCCAATCTTTCTGACAAATTCATAAGCCCTTTGGATGTCCTCTGTATGGAAATTGAAAAGAGGGTGTGGAGAAGGTGCTATAACCTTTTCTATACCAGACGGACCGGAGTCAAGAGTGAGACCGGTATAGTCATTGATGGGAATGTTGTAGACAGGATCGACTATCATGCTTTCATCATATTCCTGACCCAAAAGGTCGCAGTACCATATAACAGAGCGTCTGAGATCCGCTACATGCACAAAAATGGTATGTATCCTGTTCTTAATGGGGCTTTCGATCATTTTCATTATCTATTCCGCCTTTCCAGTAAGTATGTATCTCATTATTTTATTTTCTAGAAAAATGAGATAATACCTGCATAAATTTTGGGGATTCCTAGCGGCAATTTCCAATACCACGAACCTTCCATCAATACTTCATAAATAAATAGTGCAGGACATGCGGCAAATGTTATAATATCACTCATGGAGTCTGGCGCTTTGCCAGGATTTGTTTCAAACAGAGTATTGACTACAAACATTTGCTGTTTTTATAAATGCTTCATCAAAAAGATTCTGTTGGAGGGAAATATATTGTTGAAAAACTTGTACAGGCTATCGATAGAGCTGACGAATCATAAGTACTCATCCATGGCTGTGAAACGCTTCGCTTCTTCTAAAATGAGCAAACGGTTTATCTCGTCTTTCGCCAATGTCTATAAAATTAATCTGGATGAGATGAAGGATGATATCTCTACGTTTCCAACGCTGCAGCAATTTTTTATCCGCAGTCTGAAACCGAGTGTGCGTCCGATTGATGCAGCTGCAAATTCTGTTGTGAGTCCGGTTGATGCGGTAGTGGAGAAGATGGGGGCCATTACAAATGATTTACAAATGACAGCAAAGGGTATTGATTATTCAATAGAAGAAATGCTTTCTGATGAGATACTCGCGCCGAAGTATATGGGCGGAACATACATGGTGCTGTATTTGAGTCCGAGTCATTATCATAAGATTCATAGTCCGATCACTGGCGAGGTTACTAAGCAATGGACTCTGGGCGGTAAATCCTATCCTGTTAACCAGCTTGGGCTGAAATACGGAAAAGAGCCGCTTGCCAAGAATTATCGCCGCCTTACCGAAATGAAGCATAACAATAAGCATGTTACGGTTGTAAAGGTTGGCGCCATGTTTGTGAACAGTATTGAACTTACACATGAATCAAGTACACTCACAAAGGGCGAGGAAATGGCCTATTTCTCTTTTGGTTCTACTGTTACCCTCCTATTTGAGAAGGATTCGTTTATGATTGATCCTTCCATTAAGGAAAAACAGGAAGTGAAGGTCGGACAAAAAATAGGGACGTGGCTCAGTTAGTAACGACACGGTGGAATCGGGAAGAAAAAAGCCAAAAGCTAGTGTCCACAAACTCTAGCTTTTCTTTTATTTGGAGTGTTTGGACATGAAAAAAGAGCCGTAATCGGGCTCTTTTAGGATGTTGCCTTTATTTTATAATTTAAGGAGCGGCGTTGAATTTCAAGCTCGATCAGTTGGATAAAATCCGTGCACAATTTTAATTCCGTTGCTTTGTAATAGGATTCAAGTAAAAGTTCATCAGAAAGTTTTCTCATCAGGTTGGCCTCTGCCCTACACCTCCTAGTGTGGTCTATATGTATAGTCGACTCCAAATGTGTGAAATTCTGTTCTATATCATCCAGTAAGGTCATATATTGATTAGTTTAGCTGGTTTGTAACATTACTCTACCACGTAATATTTTTTAGAACAACCGTTCTGTTATCCACAGGGAAAGGTGGATAACTTGTGGGTAATCTGTTTATAATTACCATTAAACGTAATCTACTGGGTTGTATAATGTAGATAAGGTTATCCACAAGTGTTGAATGCAAATGTAATTTGTCGAAAAATTTTTATTTTCCGTTTATTTTTATCTCTTGAATCATTAGTAAACACTACTATTATCGACAATTTACTTGGAACATTGAAGGAATTTGGGTAAGATGGTAAAGTATAATTTTGTTTCGGAAAAGTTGCTTCATGAAAATTGTATACGAATTTAGAAATATATAGAGGGTGAGCATCGTGCTAAAATATTTTTTGCCGGCTGAACATGTGAAAAGTGTCTTCGAAATTAAGCCAGCAACATTAAAGGAAAAAGGCATAAAAGGTATTATTACAGACCTTGATAATACATTGGTGGAATGGGACAGACCGGAAGCGACGCCGGCACTGATTGAGTGGTTCAAGGAAATGCAGGCTGCCGGGATCCATGTAACCATCGTTTCCAACAATAAACTGAAGCGTGTGAAGTTCTTTTCAGATCCATTGGGAATCCCGTACATCTATGAAGCGAGAAAACCATTCAGAAGAGCCTTCAAACGTGCCTTGCGCGAGATGAATATTCGGGCGGAGGAAGTGGTGGTTGTTGGCGACCAGCTTCTGACGGATGTACTAGGAGGCAACCGTCTTGGGCTCCATACCATTCTAGTGGTACCGGTCGCCAAATCGGATGGGTTTGTCACCAAGTTTAACCGACAGGTCGAGCGTAGAATATTATCATGGATGAAGCGAAGAGGCATGATTTCTTGGGAGGATTAAGTAATATGGAAGAACAAGTAGTGTGTGTAGGTTGTGGAGTGGACATCCAAACCGAGGATAAAGCGGGATTGGGCTATGCTCCAGCATCTTCTTTGAACAAAGAGACGATCATTTGTCAACGATGCTTCAGATTGAAGAACTACAATGAAATTCAGGATGTATCCTTGACGGATGATGACTTTATAAAAATTCTTCATTCCATCGGACAATCGGAAGGTCTAGTAGTGAAAATCGTGGACATTTTTGATTTTGATGGAAGCTGGCTGCCTGGATTGCACCGGTTTGTAGGAAACAATAAGATTCTGCTTGTCGGAAATAAAGTGGACCTTCTTCCAAAATCGGTCAAGCCAAACAAAGTGATCAACTGGATGAAGCTGGCTGCCAAGGAATTGGGTTTGAAGCCTGAAGATGTATTTTTGATCAGTGCGGATAAAGGTACAGGAGTCAAGGAACTTGCTGCAGCAATGGACGAGTACCGTAACGGTAAGGATGTTTATGTAGTTGGATGTACGAATGTCGGGAAGTCCACGTTCATCAACCGTATCATCCGCGAGTTCTCTGGTGAAAAGGATGTCATTACGACCTCCCAGTTCCCGGGTACGACTTTGGACCTGATTGATATTCCACTTGATAATGGTGCCTCCCTGTATGACACGCCAGGCATCATCAACCGTCATCAGATGGCTCATTATGTGGACAAAAAAGATCTCAAGGTCATTTCTCCGAAAAAAGAAATCAAGCCGATGGTCTTTCAATTAAACGAAGAGCAGACATTATTCTTTGGCGGTTTGGCCAGATTCGATTATGTGAAGGGTGGACGTAATTCCTTCACCTGTTATTTTTCCAACGCTCTCTACATTCATCGGACGAAGCTTGCAAATGCAGACAATATGTATAAAGAGCATCTTGGCGAGCTATTGCAGCCTCCTGGAGATGATTATGCTGAAAACTTCCCGGAGCTCGTCGCCCATGAATTCACCATTAAAGAAGACAAAATGGATATCGTATTCTCCGGTCTTGGCTGGATCACGATCAAAGAAGCGGGGATCAAGGTTGTTGCACATGTCCCAAAAGGCGTAGGTGTAATGCTAAGGAAGTCATTAATATAATTCGAAGCGGTTGGGGGTGGTTCTGATGAAGAAGCTTTACGGGGTGATAGGCTGTCCGATACAGCAAACCATGTCTCCACTTATTCATAATGATGCGTTTCTTCATCTTGGAATGGATGCCTATTATCATGCATTCCATGTGGAACCAAAGGAACTCGAAAACGCAGTAAAAGGGATGAGAGCCCTCGGCGTATCCGGCTTCAATGTGACGATTCCACATAAAGAGGCCATTATTCCTCTGCTTGACGAAGTGGACGAACATGCCCTGAGGATAGGGGCTGTCAATACGGTAGTCCATAAGAACGGGATATTGAAAGGGTATAACACGGATGGCCCTGGGTTCGTGGAAGCGTTAAAGAGAGTGACATCAACCAATGATAAGCGGATGCTGATCATCGGTGCAGGTGGCGCGGCAAGGGCTATCATCTATTCACTTGTTCAGGAGCCCGGGGTCACGGCGGATATATTGAACCGCACTCCAGACAAAGCGATCAGTCTGATCGAGGAGTTTTCCTTTCATGACAGATGCCGTGCTGTAACGATGGAAGAAGCTGTCCGGAGTCTTCCTACATATGATGTCATTGTCCAGACCACATCTGTAGGAATGCATCCTCTTGTGGAGGAAACCCCGATTTCACTCTCTTCACTGAAAAAGAATGCAGTGGTAAGTGACATTATCTATAATCCTTTAGAAACGAAACTTTTAAAGGAAGCACGATTAAAAGGAGCGGTCGTCCAAAACGGTGTGCAAATGTTTGCGTATCAGGCTGCTCAAGCCTTTCAGCACTGGACAGGAAATGTACCGGATGTGGATAGGATGGAAACATTAGTAACAGAACGACTAGGAGGAACATCATGTTAACAGGTAAACAAAAAAGATTTTTACGTGCTGCAGCACATCATCTTGATCCAATTTTCCAAGTAGGAAAAGGTGGAGTAAATGAAAATATGACGAAACAAATTTCAGAAGCCCTTGAAGTAAGAGAGCTTTTAAAGGTAAGCATTCTCCAAAACTGTGATGACGACAGAAACACAGTAGCGAGTGAGCTTGTAGAAGGAACAAAGGCAGAGCTTGTTCAGGTAATCGGCAATACTGTTGTCCTTTACAAGGAGTCCAGAGAAAACAAACAGCTTGAATTGCCAAAATCCAGATAATATATGGGAGGGAATATGGTGAAAAAAGTAGGCATTATGGGAGGCACCTTTGATCCTCCACATCTTGGTCATCTTTTAATAGCAAATGATGTACAGCATTGTTTAAGCTTGGATGAAGTGTGGTTCATGCCTAACCATATCCCCCCGCATAAACAGTCGGATTCCATCACCAGCACCGAGCATCGTCTTGAAATGATAGAGGCCGCAATAGGTGATCGGCCCTCTTTTATGTTGCAAACGATAGAACTGGAGAGAGAGGGACCGTCCTATACGTATGACACCATTCTTTTGCTGAAAGAAAATCATCCGACAATTGATTTTCATTTCATCATTGGAGCCGATATGGTGGAATACCTGCCAAAATGGCATAAAATTGAGGAACTGGTTAAGCTGGTGAAATTCGTAGGTGTGAAAAGGCCGGGCTATTCCATTGAAACCGCCTTTCCTGTCATCGAAGTGGAAACACCGCAGTTTGAGGTTTCCTCTACGCTCATCAGACAGCGTGTCAAGGATGGCAGGCCCTCGCACTATTTGGTGCCGGAGCAGGTCCGACGATTAATAGAGGAGAAAAAGCTGTATGAATAGAGAAAAAGCGCTAAGAATTGTACGGGAGCAATTAACAGAACGCCGCTATATCCATACCATCGGCGTAATGGATACAAGCATCGAGCTCGCAAAAAAGTATGGTGTTGACGAAAATAAGGCTGAGCTTGCGGCGATTTTCCATGACTATGCCAAGTTTCGTAATAAGGAAGAAATGCGGAATATCATCCTGGAGCAAAACATGCCGCAGGATCTCCTTGCACATCATGATGAACTTTGGCATGCTCCAGTCGGTGCCTTTTTGGTGGAAAAAGAAGTGGGCATTACGGATAAAGATGTATTAGAGGCAATAAAATGCCATACATCCGGGAAAATAAATATGACTACGCTTGATAAGGTCCTCTATGTAGCGGATTATATTGAGCCTGGCCGAGACTTTCCTGGAGTGGAAGAGGTACGGGAATCTGCCAAAGCAAGCCTGGATATAGCAATGATACAAGCGATGAAAAATACGATTTCCTATCTGTTGAAGCGAAATCAGCCTGTTTATCCGGATACATTTCACGCTTATAATGATATGACTATGAAAGTAAAAGGAAGGAAGTTAAGTTAATGTCAAAAGAATTATTACAACTTGCTGCACAAGCGGCAGATGATAAAAGAGCAGAAGAATTGGTTGCATTGAATATGAAGGGGATTTCCCTTGTTTCAGATTATTTCCTGATTTGTCATGGTAACTCCGACAAGCAGGTTCAAGCAATTGCGAGAGCGATTAAAGAAGCGGCAGAAGAACAGGGGCAGCATGTCCGCAGAATGGAAGGCTTCGATGAGGCACGTTGGATCCTTGTTGACCTTGGGGATGTGGTTGCCCATGTATTCCATAGAGATGAGCGCGGCTATTACAACCTGGAGCGCCTTTGGGGAGATGCACCACGCGAAGACGTACTTAAAGAGCTGACGTAAATGGCTTACGGTCAATTTGCTTTCATTTACGATCATTTGATGGAAGACGTCCCGTATGATCAATGGGTGGAATACGTCAAAAACGTAAAGGATCGCTATGCAAAAGGTAAACCGGACTTTTCCATCGTGGATGTCGGGTGCGGGACCGGGGAAATGACCATCCGTTTTGCAAAAGAGGGATGGAAGGTCTCTGGGGTGGACCTGTCCGAAAGCATGCTTGCGGTGGCGCATGAAAAGTCTGTACAAGCGGGTGTAGCAATACCCTATTTTGAACAGAATATGACTGAGCTTGATGGCTTTACCGGCTCGGACTGCGTGACCATCTTTTGCGACTCACTCAATTATCTGCAAACAGAAGAAGAGGTTCAGGATACATTCAAGGCAGTCTCAAGCCAGCTTGAAGAAGGCGGACTCCTTTTATTTGATGTTCATTCCATTTATAAAATGTCCCAAATTTTTATGAATAGCACGTTTACAAATGCGGAAGAAGAAGTGTCCTACATATGGAACTGCTATGCAGGGGAAGAAGCGAACAGTGTGGAGCATGAGCTGAGCTTCTTCGTCCTGGAAGAGGAAACCGGTCTTTATTCCCGCTTTGACGAAGTGCATTACCAACGTACACATAGTGTGGAGCTCTATAAGAAATGGCTGGAGGAAGCAGGGTTTGAACTGTTATCTGTTACAGGCGATTTCTCCATGGAACACCTCTCAGACCAGGCGGAAAGAGTGTTTTTTGCCGCAAGAAAAATATAGAAATACAAGCAAATGGGCCTATCAATTTTTTCAATTTTGATAGGCTTTTGTTTTAGACTAAGTACCTTCCCATAAACAGTGCATAGGATAAATCTATAAACTGGGAAGGGAATGAAAAAAATGTACTATGATCCAAATTATTTACGATACCAATATCAGAATCCTCATTACGTTCAATGGCCTATGTATAACTATGGCCAACAGCCTGTTTACAGATATACCCCGCCAAATCCATATGCCTCCTTTGAATTCAGCCAAGGAGATAGAAGAATCCAGCTGAAAGATAATGGACCAAATCCATATGTCGTGAATATCAATGAAGCCACCCTGCAAAACAATACTTATCGTACAGCTTTGTGGACAGGAACGCATTTGCAACTTACATTGATGAGTCTAAATCCGGGAGAAGATATCGGGTTGGAAATGCATCCTCACGTTGATCAATTTTTAAGGGTCGAGCAAGGACAGGGAATTGTTCAAATGGGCAAGAGTAAAGATAATTTAAACTTTGAAAGGAATGTATATGACGATTATGCCATCATAATTCCTGCTGGCACATGGCATAACCTGACCAATACAGGCAATACACCGCTAAAACTCTATTCGATATATGCCCCTCCCAATCATCCATTTGGCACTGTCCACACAACCAAAGCAGATGCAATGGCTGCAGAAGAAGGCAATGGGGAAACGCTTATTTCAGGAAAAACTCCAGATGAATGGGTAAAGTACACGGAGTTTTTAGTGAATGAAGGGTTAGAGGACGTGAAAAGAGGAATAAATGCTACACATATCCTTCAGGAATTTATCCTGATGGGAGTTCTCGTCGGGAAGGGATATTCTCCTGAAATGGCATATGAAACAGTGGAAGAATGGGAACGTACAGGTGAATCCAAGCTTCTTCAGCAAAGTAAAAACATGTAGACTTTTATCTTCAGTAGGAAAAAACCATCCTTTATTATCTAAACCGTTCCGTTTTAAGGTGCTTATTTTAAGAAAAGTGCTGAAATGATAGATCATTTTTGGTTTATAAATAAGTAAATCTCGCCGAAGTAATCGGCGAGTTTCTTTATTAGGAATACCAATACTCTGTCGTCTAGATTATGTCCTTTTTCGAAGAATCAGCAAAAGTAAAATAAGCGGAGATTTTCCTGTTAAATGCAGAATGTAGCTTGTTTCGAGGAATATAAGGGGAGTTTTTCCGCTTATGCACAGTAAAATCCCCCTTTTTCAAATTTTTCTAGTCAATAGGCGGAATTTCTCCGCCTATTTCAGCCTTTTTTAATAGTAATTACTAATTAAGCGGAATTATTCCGTCTATTTATCAGCTGAGTGCTTAACCTAATGTTCCAACCGATAAGTGAGAACCTTCTTGATTCCAGATGAAGGAATCAAACACATAAACCCTAAAATTGGTACTCAAAACGAACTGTAAATGAAGACTCTATCAACCTTTGTAATTGTACAAAAACTTGACCCTTATAATATAATAATCTCAATTGCTATGCCAAAGTTAATGGAATTTCGTATAAATGTTGACAAAAAAGGAGAAAGACGTATGCCAATTCATACGTCAATTCTTGTGTCATTTAATTAGAACTCACCATCCTCGGGACCATTTATTATTATTCCGAGGATGGTCTTTTCCTGCACATTTTATAAAAAATTTGCAAAAGAAAAAGGAATTTTGTCGAACAGGTCGAATAAGTTAGTGAAACTGCTTTTTAACCTCGCACAGATCTTCATCAAACTTCTCGTGGGTTTTCTGTATCAAATGGTGGAACACATCACCAAGCTCATTTTCCAGTACCTTGATTCCTTCTCCTGTTACTCCACCCTTTACACACACTTTTGCCTGCAGGGTAGGCAGCGTATAAAGGTTCTTCTCCAATAGTTTTCCCATACCGACTATCATTTCACTTGCCAGTGCAGTAGCCTGTTCCTTGGAAATCTCGGTTTCACTCACTGCCCCATCAATGAACCGTTGCAGAAGATAGCTGAAAAATGCCGGTCCGCAGCTGACAATATCGGAAGCCACTCTTGTCACATTTTCGCTAATGATAATCGGTTTGGAAATCTTTGCACAGATTTCTGTCAGATAGTCCTGATACTCCTCTTTTAAATCATCACCGAATGTCATGAGTGTAACTCCGGAGAGAGCCCGGTTTGTAATGCTTGGAATAATCCGTGCCACCTGGCAGGAAACGAGAGATTGCAATTGCTTCACTGACACAGGTGAAGTGATGGAGATTACACATTTATCCTTAGTCAGTAAATGATCTATTTTCAATAAAAGGGGGTGAATATCCAAAGGCTTGACTGCAAGAAATATGATGTCAGAAGCTTTCGCTACTTCCTCTGCTGTTTCTTTTACCACTATTTTTTCGTATAGGCTCTGAATGCTATACGCCTTCTTTAATGTTCGATTGGTTATCGTCATATTTTCAGGAGGTACTGCGCCAGCTTCGAAAAATGCTTCGATTAATATCTTTCCCATATTACCGGTCCCGATGATTCCAATTTTCACTTCCATGCCCTCCTTCATCCAAAAAGTTTCTCATACACTATATGTTTTTTTTGAAAAAATTATGAATAGAAGGTGAAAAACCTGTGAAAGAATTCCTATATCTTCATAAAAAGAAATGGATTCTCGGTGCAATAGGTGCCATTGCGCTCGTGCTCATCCTGTGGCCAAAACTGTTTCCGGCATCCCAGACAACAGAACCAAAAGCTTTCCAAAAACTCGTAGTGGAGGAGGAGGGAAGTGAGGTGGACGAGAGTATCGAATCGGATGCTGAAAGTAAGATAGAAGTACCTCACCCACCCGCAACAGTCCTGATTGATATAAAAGGCGCAGTAAAGCTTCCCGGGGTGTACGAGCTGGCAAATGGAGAGCGCATTATTGACGCGGTGGACAAAGCTGGAGGCTTTTTGGCAAGTGCTGATACGAGAAAAGTGAATCTTGCTGCCTTGCTGGTGGATGAAATGGTGATTTATGTACCGGAAGAGGGAGAAGACGTGGAGGGACTAACACTTCCGGAGACGCCAAGTCCCGAGGATGGCAAAGAGACGGGACAAAGTAAGGTGAATATTAATACCGCAACAGTAGAAGAGCTTACCACTCTCTCAGGAATCGGCGAGTCAAAAGCTAAAGCCATCCTCGAATATCGCGATGAAAATGGATTGTTCAAGTCGGTTGATGAGCTAGTAAATGTCACAGGAATAGGAGAGAAATCGCTCGAAAAAATACGGGACGACATTACCACTACAAATTAAATTGACGAGGCACTGGATATGTCGATACACTATAGTTATTGTAAAAGGAAGTTGGAGGGAATATTTATGGCTAGAATATCTTGGGATCAATATTTCATGGCGCAAAGCCATTTGCTGGCATTGCGCAGCACGTGTACCCGTTTGACAGTCGGCGCTACCATTGTTCGGGACAAGCGTATCATAGCAGGCGGATATAACGGGTCCATTGCCGGCGGAACCCATTGTATAGATGAAGGATGCTATGTGATCGATAACCACTGTGTTAGGACCATCCATGCCGAAATGAATGCACTCCTGCAATGTTCCAAGTTCGGGGTGCCAACAACAGGTGCTGAAATCTATGTCACGCATTTTCCATGTCTGCATTGCTGTAAAGCCATTATCCAAGCAGGAATTAAAACGGTCTATTATGCCATGGACTATAAGAATCATCCTTATGCGATGGAAATGTTTGATCAAGCGGGAGTTCGGGTTCAGTATGTGGAGTTCCAAGATTCAGGTAATCATGATCCAGAAAAGCTGAAATTCATTACTGAATTGATCGGTAAACTGGAAGAGTCGGGTGCATCAGAGGAAGAAATCAAAGAATGGTATGAAAAGGCTGATTTTTTGTTTAGCTCCAGGGTGTAGGCTCTCATGAAACAGACAGGCAATTACGCATATCTTGCCATTTCAGGCTGTCTAGGCATTGCAGTTTCCAGTTTTTCGTTTCAGTGGGGACTGCTTGTTTTAGCCGGATGCTTTCTTCTTTGGATATGGCTTGGCTTGAAGAGAGCCACCTTGGCATGGGCTGCCCTGACAGTAGGTATTGGTTTTGCAGCATATACCACCATGACAGACCGGGCAAATACTTCACAATTTACGGAATACGATACAGAGTTTCCTGGAGAGATAACCCAACAGATTATCCGCGATGGAAAGAAAATATCCTTCCAAATCAAGACGAGAGAGGAAACCCTCCTTGTTGAGTACTACATGAAGACGGAAAAAGAGATACAGAGCTTCTCCTCACTCCAGATTGGAGACGGCTGCAATTTTACCGGAATGCTAAAAGAACCCCTACCCCCAACAAATCCTCATGCCTTTGACTACAAGCAATTTCTTTATCACCAGCACATTCACTGGACCCTCACGTTAATCGATGCTCCTTCAGCTTGTATGACGCCATCTCCCCCAAACATGTTAACTACCTTGAAGCATTGGAGAGTAAAAGGGATGCAATTGATCCTTGACAAAGTGGAGCACCCGTTATCGGGATTCATGATTAGCTTGATTTTTGGAGAAAGAGCTTATATGGATGAAGAAATCCTCGAAGCCTATCAGTTGTTGGGCCTTGTCCATCTGCTGGCAATCTCAGGACTTCACGTAGGGGTGATTACAGCAGCCGTTTTTCTTATTGGGATCAGACTCGGTGCAACAAGAGGGTTCATGAATGGTATGCTGCTCCTGTTTCTTCCGGTATACGTCATATTGGCCGGAGCGGCTCCATCCGTCATGAGGGCTGCAATTATGACCGGTGTGGTGCTATTGTACTTGATGCTGAAAAAAAGGTTCCTATCCATTGATTCCATCGGTGTAGCATGTATAACCATCCTATTGATCAGCCCTTATTACCTTTATCGTATCGGATTTCAGCTTTCCTTTATCGTCAGTCTTTGTTTGCTGCTTTCGGCCAAAAGACTGAATTCAATCCGGTATAAAGGCTATCAATTGCTTTATGTTTCTTTCGTAGCACAACTTGCATCGCTGCCAATCATCCTTTATCACTTCTTTCAATTCTCCATATGGAGTCCACTTTTGAACCTCATTTTTATCCCGTTCTACTCTTTGTTTGTATTGCCGCTTTCTTTTTTCATTTTCTTTTGCCTTATGATTTCACCTGATTTTGTACCAATGATTCTTCCTCTACTGAAGTACCCGTTGCTACTTATGAATGGTATTGCAGGGGGCATCGCCAGCTTTTCTTTTGGTTCTTTCGTATTCGGAAGGCCACCGCATTATTTGGTTGTTGGGTACATTCTTTCGGTTGTTTTTCTCTTTTACAAAATGGAAACCACAACTATAAAAAGAAGCTGGAAGGCCATATGCTCCCTATTGATTTGTTTTGTTTTCCACTGGAATATCGGCTTGTTCCAATCAGCTGGCAAGGTCGTTGTACTGGATATCGGCCAGGGAGATGCCATCTATATCAGGCTGCCACACAATCGCGGGGCGTACCTGATTGATACGGGAGGAGTTTTTCGGTTTGAGATGAAGGAGTGGGAAAAGCGAAAATCAGAATTTGATGGCGGGAAAAGAATCCTTGTCCCTTTTTTGAAAGGCGAAGGAATAAGAGAGCTGGATAAACTTTTTTTGACGCACGGGGACTATGACCATATCGGAAATGTTCCCAGCCTGCTGAAGGAGATGAGAGTAAAGGATATTTATGTACCGGTTGGTTTTGGAAGAGAAGCTGGTGAGATGGAACGGGAGGTTATGGCAGAAAGTGCAGAAAGAAAGTTGAATGTAATAGAGGTAGATGGGACGTCTGGTTGGGAAGTAGGGGATGCTTCTTTTCAGTTTTTGCATCCATCCAAAATATACAAGGACAAAAATGACGGTTCGATCGTTCTGTATGCAGAGTTTGGTGGCCTCTCCTGGCTTTTTACAGGTGATATTGAAGAAGCTGGGGAAAGGGATCTTTTGCGCAACTATCCTCAACTGAAGGCGGATGTTCTGAAAGCAGCGCATCACGGTAGTGGTACGTCCAGCCTGGCACCTTTTCTGGATCAGGTGGAGCCTGATTATGTCCTGATTTCAGCAGGTCGGAATAACCGGTTTGGGCACCCTCATGCAGAAGTGTTGGAGCGTATGGAAGGTGCAGGTGCTATTATTTACCGAACTGATGAACAAGGCGCCATCGTGTATATTTTTACACATCGAGGAGGAACGTTTTCCACCCTATTACCATAGGATACACTAGAAGAAATGAAAAAGAGACTGCCAATTTTCAGCAGTCTCTTTTAAGACGAAACTTTGAGTATTATCCTCATTCTTTCCACAACGAGCTTTGAGAAAGAATCACTACGGTATGTATAAAACCGTAATTAAGATCCTAGGTACTGTATAAGGGTGCCCATTAGAAAAATCGTTGCGAAAAAGCCGAAGGATACGACAAAACCGACACCAGAATCAACTGCATCGTTACGTTTACTTTGGACGCTTTTTTCAAATTCGTTCATAAGTATCCCTCCTTATCATTCATTAGTATAAGCTATTCACTAAAAAAAATCTACCTAACAAATATGGTTTTCCACCTTTGACAAGAGTTGTCACAAATAGTTCGGAAATAACGGGAGAACATAGTATTACACCCGAGGGGTCAATCGTCAACTAGTGAGTTACCTGGGGCTCGCTACGTTGACGTTCATATAAAATGGGGATTAGTTTTTACAGTCGAAACTAATCTCCTTTGACTTTTATGGACGTTTTTTCTGTTTGCCTTTTCTATGCTTGTCAGCACCTCGCTTCCTCATGTACGATAGAATAGTGAACGAAAACTGACGGGAGCAATCTTATGGGATTTGAAGCATTGAAAAAAATTAAAGCAAAACATTTTGCGCCTATCTACTTATTATTAGGTACAGAAGGTTTTTTATTAAAAGAAGTGCGGGACAGCATTATCAATCATGCCCTTGAACCGGAGGAACATGACTTCAATTTGTCCTATTATGATATGGAAGAGCAACCGGTGGATATCGCGATAGAAGATGCGGAAACCCTGCCGTTTATGGGTGAGCGGAGAGTGGTGGTGCTCACCAACCCATTCTTTCTTACAGGGGAAAAAAGCAAAAGTAAGGTGGAGCACAATACGGACCGGTTTTTGTCATACATACAGCAGGCAGCACCTTACACCATTCTTGTGATTCATGCGCCTTACGAAAAGCTGGACGAGCGCAAGAAAATAGTGAAGCAGTTGAAATCTTTAGCGGAGGTCATTGAAGGACAACCTCTCGGCGAAAGGGAACTGATGGCCTGGATGAAGGAGAGGGCGGAGCATAACGGGGCTGTGCTTGCCGACGATGCAGCGGAGGAACTGCTGAAAATTGCGGGGGTGAACCTTTCCGTATTGGCACAGGAAATCAACAAAATGGCGATGTATATAGGCGCGGCTGAACAGACAATCACAGTGGAGACAGTGAAGCTTCTGGCAGCCAAATCGATTGAGCATACCATTTTTGAACTGATCGAGAAAATGGTGCATCGTAAAATTGATGAGGCACTGGCAATCTTCTACGAATTGATCCGTAACAATGAAGAGCCGATCAAGTTACACGCCCTGATCTCCACACAGTTCAGGCTGTTATATCAGGTGAAGGATCTGAGTGAACAAGGCTACAGCCAACAGAAAATGGCGGGCATTCTCCGGGTGCATCCATACAGAGTGAAGCTGGCAGCGCAACAAAGCCGCTACTTTTCACGAAATGAACTGATGAGTATGATGCAGGACCTAGCGGAAGCTGATTATGAAATGAAGAGCGGGAAAGTGGACAAGCAACTGGCAATCGAAATGCTGTTGCTGAAGCTGGCACCGGTGAAATAGTTTTAGGGTTGTTTGACTTCGAATTGGATTAGGAGGGGGATGGTACTTATCAGTGCCTGGCCCCTCTTTTTTTTGTTTTGAGGAGAGAGAGGTTGTGTGGTGGGTGGAGGGGTGGATGTTGTGTTTTGTTTTTGTTGTTTGGATCGGTGTTGTGGGGGATGGTACTTATTAGTGCCAGGCCCCTCTTTTTTGTTTGGGGGAGAAAGAGGTTGGTTAGTGGATGGAGGGGCCAGGCACTGGTGTCTTCACTGGAGAAAAAAGGAAAAATAAAAAACGACCCAAGTGGATCGTCTTTCATTAGGCAGTAGCGCCGTTTACTTTTTTCGCTAGGCGAGATTTTTGACGGTTTGCTGCATTCTTGTGGATGATACCGTTTTGAGCAGCTTTGTCTAAACGCTTCGCAGCTTCTAAGTAAGCAGTTTTTGCACCTTCAACATCGTTGTTGGCAACAAAAGCTTCTACTTTCTTCACAGCAGTACGCATAGAAGACTTAATAGTAGCGTTATGAGCACGACGTACATCGTTAGTTTTTACACGTTTGATAGCAGATTTAATGTTTGGCATATCTTTCACCTCCATACAATTCGACGATCGAGATTATATAAAACTCGACATTTCTATACTTATGAGAACAAGTGATATTCTATCAAATCCATGATGATTATGCAATAGGGAGTCAAGGTAATTTTCTTGAAAGTGGTTTCTTCGCTGAAACATAATGTTCAAATGTCGATGGAAAGCGATTCAACCTCAGGGAATATCAATGCATGAAAAGCGGGGAAAAGGTAAAAATAAAACTAAAATTTGGCAATGCTGGAGGTCCTTATGAATAATCAACCATTGGATTTAAGTCAATATAGCGTAAGAACAGATTTGGCAATTGAAGCAAACCAGATGGCGCTCGAGAAACAGGAAAGGGAATCCACCACCTCTCAAACGGGAGGAAGCACAACCGCACAAAAGGGTGCTCAGCCTTCCACTGCGATCGAAGGGGTGGTGGTTAAAGAACGCCAGACTGACGGAATCAACATAACAACCGTAACCATCTCTGAAAAAGGTGCAGAAATGACAGGAAAAAAAGCCGGTAATTATTTGACCTTGGAGACAACGGCGATCCGTCAACAGGACACTGATTTGCAGCAGAAGGTGGAAAAAGTCTTTGCAAAAGAATTCAGTGCATTTTTGGATGGAATGAAAATATCAAAGGATGCCAGTTGTCTCGTCGTTGGACTTGGAAACAAAAATGTGACGCCGGATGCGCTCGGGCCGCTTACTTGCGAGAACCTGCTCATTACAAAACACCTTTTCACCCTTCAGCCGGAATCGGTTCAAGACGGCTTTCGCCCGGTAAGTGCGCTGACACCGGGAGTGATGGGGTTAACCGGGATCGAAACGAGTGACATCATCGTCGGGGTAGTGGAAAAAACAAAACCGGACTTTGTCATTGCCATCGATGCACTGGCTGCCCGCTCCATTGAACGAGTAAATGCAACAATCCAGATTTCCGATACAGGCATTCATCCAGGATCAGGAGTCGGCAACAAAAGAAAAGAACTGAGTTTTGAAACACTTGGAATCCCGGTTATCGCAATTGGCATTCCTACTGTTGTCGATGCGGTATCTGTGGCAAGCGATACAATTGATTTCATTTTAAAACATTTTGGAAGAGAAATGCGTGAAGGCGATAATCCTTCCAGATCATTGGTGCCTGCCGGTATGAGCTTCGGTGAAAAAAGGAAGCTGACAGAAGAGGATCTCCCTGCAGATGAGCATCGTCAAAACTTCCTGGGTCTTGTCGGGACGTTACCGGATGAAGAAAAAAGAAGATTGATTCACGAAGTGCTCTCTCCACTTGGCCATAATCTGATGGTTACTCCAAAAGAAGTGGATGATTTTATCGGTGATATGGCAAATGTCATTGCAGAGGGACTGAATGCCGCCTTGCATGCACATGTGGGCCAGGATAATGTAGGGGCCTATACCCATTAATCGACAGCTTGTTCTACTCTTTCCCGCTAATGCATACACATAGTAGCAATTAGCATAGAAAGGGTGAAAGCATGAAGGGCTACCGCTCGTCAAACGTCGTCGTAACAGTTAATGGGACAAGCTTGAAAAAAGCAATCGTAGCAGTGATCTTGGGATTCATACTCGTATTTGCGGTATCCGGTGTAATGACATCACTTAAACCGGAATATAGAGTCACCTCGAGCTCTATCAATGAATTTTCCAAAAGACTGAACGGAGAATCTCTTTTATATATTTTGGGGTATACCAATGCGTATTTTACACAGGGTCTGTCGGAGGAGGCGAAGAAGCCGAATTATGGGTCTGCGCTGTTTGAGCTGACAACCAGCATAAATCTGGATGACCCGAGGAGTTTGATTCGAAATGAAATACCGGGATTCGTACATTTTGATGGTGAAATTCTCGTGGCTGGTGAAGGGGTAAACTATTCGAATATGCCGATGGAATCTTCACCACCGATGGAAGTGCTTTTAGCTGAAAGGGAGGCTTCAGTCGTGGAAGTGGAAGAGGAAAATGACTCCACTCCACCTCCTGCTCAAACTACTGGTGATAAGCGAACGGTCTTCATCTACCATTCCCATTCACGTGAATCGTTTCTCCCATATTTGAAGGGTGTGACCAATCCGAATCATGCCAGTCATCCGGAAGTGAACGTCACACAACTCGGTGAAAAACTTCAACAAGAACTGATTGATAGAGGAATCGGGACTGATATCGATACAACAGATACAGCCTTGGGATTGAAGCAAAAGAATTGGACTTACGGACAGTCCTATGACATTACACGTCCCATCGTGCAAGAAGCGATTGCAAGTAATCAGCATCTCAACTATTTGATAGATATCCATCGGGATTCGGGGCGTAGAGCAGCTACAACAATCGAAATAAATGGTGAATCATTTGCAAAATTATATTTTGTAATCGGAAAGAAAAACCCTAATTTTGAAAAGAATCAAGCAATAGCGAACAAGATACATCAGAAATTAAATGAGAAGTATCCAGGTCTCAGCAAAGGTTTATTTGCCCCTAAAGTTGTAGAAACACGTAATGGGCTCTACAACCAGGACCTCTCACCAAACTCCCTGCTTATAGAAGTCGGCGGAGTTGACAATACTTTTGAAGAGATGAACAGAACACTCGAAATATTTGCGGATGTATTCAGTGAAATCTATTGGGATGCTGAAAAAGTGGATGGTACGCCAGAGGGAGAACGCCAATAAAGGATAAGAAGGAGCTGAAAGTGCGATGAAAAGATTTTTGTTCATGAGTGGACTCATTACAATGGTTTTGTTTCTTGGAGTGCTTTTGGGCATGCAGCAGGCCAATGAGGGCATGCGCAAGATGAAGGGCTATGATGATCCTTCTGATGGCATGGCGTTTCACGTCGTCGAGACCACTGAGGGTTACAATGGCACATTCCTCGGAAACGAAATTACTTCACAGGATATCAAGGAAAAGCAGGAAAAACTGGAAGGAATCAAGGCGTTCAATTTTTTCTCCTCTATGGGAAAGAAGCTGGCGGACGGAGTGAGTAGCCTAATGTCAGGGCTGTTGAAGGACGCATCGGATAACATCGAAGAGCAGGTCAGTGAGTAGAATGGACGGTCCTATGCAGGGCCGTTTTTTTGGTTCATTGTCTCTCATCCAAATTCCAATAATAGGTAAAAATTCAATAGAACTGAAAAAAAGTTCAATAGAAACCGAAAAAAGTTCGATAGACCTGGAAAAAAGTTCAATAGAACTCCAAAAAAGTCCGATTGACCGGAAAAAAAGTCCGATAGGAAGATCTCATGCCTCTTCTTCCTGCGAATTCCCCCTTCACCGATTACCATTGAATCTTCCCCACGCTATTGTTATAATCAGAAATAGTGTACGTTGCCGAAAGTGTAGGAGTGAACGAGATGAACAGAGAAGAACGTTTAAAAAGACAAGAAAAAATCAGAAACTTTTCCATTATCGCCCATATTGACCATGGTAAATCGACCCTGGCCGATCGTATTTTGGAAAAAACATCCGCTTTGGCGCAAAGGGAAATGAAGAATCAGCTTTTGGATTCGATGGATCTTGAGCGTGAGCGTGGAATTACCATTAAATTAAATGCCGTGCAGTTAAAATATAAAGCGAAGGATGGAGAGCAATACATTTTCCATCTGATTGACACTCCGGGACATGTGGATTTTACATATGAAGTTTCTCGAAGCTTGGCTGCCTGTGAAGGAGCCATTTTAGTTGTGGATGCAGCGCAGGGGATTGAAGCCCAGACGCTTGCTAACGTTTATTTGGCATTGGATAACAATCTTGAAATCATGCCGGTCATCAATAAAATTGACTTGCCGAGTGCAGAGCCGGAGCGCGTTCGCCAGGAAATCGAAGATGTAATCGGATTGGATGCATCGGATGCCGTTTTGGCAAGTGCAAAAGCTGGCATAGGGATTGAGGATATCCTTGAGCAAGCGGTGGCAAAGATTCCAGCGCCGCAGGGTGATCCCGATGCGCCATTGCAAGCTCTTATCTTTGACAGCTTATTCGATCCATATCGTGGAGTAGTTGCGTACATTCGCGTCGTGAACGGAACCGTCAAGGTTGGCGACAAAATCAGAATGATGGCAACCGGCAAGGAGTTTGAGGTCAATGAAGTTGGTGTATTTACTCCAAAAGCGTTGATGCTTGATGAATTGACGGTCGGCGATGTTGGGTTCTTGACAGCTGCCATCAAGAACGTAGGTGACACTCGAGTGGGTGACACCATTACTAGCGCAAAGAATGGTGCAACAGAGCCTCTTCCAGGGTACCGTAAATTGAACCCGATGGTATATTGCGGACTTTATCCAATTGACTCCGCGAAGTTCAATGATCTTCGTGATGCATTGGAAAAGCTGGAGCTGAATGATTCAGCGCTTCAATATGAGCCAGAGACTTCACAGGCGCTGGGCTTTGGTTTCCGTTGTGGATTCCTTGGATTGCTTCATATGGAAATCATTCAGGAACGTATTGAGCGTGAGTTTAATATCGACTTGATTACGACAGCTCCATCCGTTATCTATCAGGTGCATTTAACAAATGGAGACTCGTTCAATGTTGATAACCCGTCCAATTTTCCTGACCCGCAAACGATCGATCGCGTCGAGGAGCCTTATGTCAAAGCAACAATCATGGTTCCGAATGAATATGTTGGAGCGGTTATGGAGCTTTGCCAGGACAAGCGCGGGAATTTTATTGATATGCAGTATTTGGATGATATTCGAGTGAGTATCGTTTATGAAATTCCTTTGGCGGAAATCGTATATGATTTCTTTGACCAGTTAAAATCGAATACAAAGGGCTATGCTTCCTTTGATTATGAACTGATCGGGTACAAGCCTTCCGCTTTATCGAAAATGGATATTCTTCTAAATGGAGAAAAAGTCGATGCACTTTCCTTCATCGTGCATAGGGATTCTGCCTATGACAGAGGGAAAATAATCGTGGAGAAACTAAAAGAGCTGATCCCGAGACAACAGTTCGAGGTTCCGATCCAAGCGGCAGTCGGTCAAAAGATCATTGCCAGATCGACGATAAAGTCCATGGGTAAAAACGTATTGGCAAAATGTTACGGTGGAGACATTTCCCGTAAACGTAAGCTTTTGGATAAGCAAAAAGAAGGTAAAAAACGCATGAAGCAGGTTGGTTCTGTGGAAGTGCCGCAGGAAGCCTTCATGGCGGTTCTGAAAATGGACGATTCTGCGAAGAAAAAGTAACATATAGTAATAGCCGAAAAATACCGCAGACCTACTGCGGTATTTTTTCATAAAAGAATTGCCTGTGCTATATTGCAGGGACATATTAAGGGAAGTGTGATTTTTATGATTAAATCAGCATATCTCCATATACCATTCTGTCATCATATCTGCCATTACTGTGATTTCAATAAAATCTTTCTGAAAAATCAGCCGGTGGATGAATATCTGCAGTTTATGGATATGGAAATGAAACATACATTGGAGCGGTTTCCCGCCGATCATCTCGAGACGATTTTTGTTGGTGGCGGAACTCCGACGGCATTAAATGAAAAGCAGTTGGCATACTTGCTGCAGTCCGTTCAGCGAAATTTCCCCGTGACGCAGGATATGGAGTATACGTTTGAAGCAAACCCTGGAGATCTTTCTCTAGAGAAGCTTCGCCTTTTGAAAGAAGGGGGGGTAAATCGCCTTAGCTTCGGAGTCCAAAGCTTTAACGATGAGCTTTTAAAACGAATCGGCCGCACGCACCGGAAAGAGGATGTATTCAAATCGATCGAGCACGCGCGCAGTGCCGGTTTTGACAATATCAGCGTGGATTTGATATACAGCTTGCCTGACCAGACGGTGGAGGATTTTCAGGACACACTCCGGACAGCATTCTCGCTTGATATGGAGCATTACTCAGCCTACTCCCTGATCATTGAACCGAAGACGGTCTTTTATAATCTGATGAACAAAGGAAAACTTCCCCTTCCCACCGAGGAGGAAGAGGTACAGATGTATGATGTGCTAATGAATGAAATGGAAAGGCACGGCTATCATCAGTATGAAATATCCAATTTTGCAAAAAAAGGATATGAGAGCAGACACAATATTACGTATTGGGACAATGCATCCTATTACGGAATAGGCGCAGGAGCGCATGGGTATGTAGAAGGAGTGCGCCGTGCCAATCATGGACCGTTAAAGAAGTATATGGCTGCCATTTCGGAAACGGGGCTCGCCTTTAAAGAAGAGCATACTGTGACCCGGGAAGAAATGATAGAAGAGGAGATGTTCCTTGGATTACGAAAAATACAGGGAGTATCCATCTTCGGATTTGAACAAAAATTTGGTGCTGATCCACTTCAGTTACTGAAAGAACCAATTGATGAAAACATCAAAAAAGGGCTGCTGGAAATACAAGGCGACTATATCCGCCTGACCAGAAAAGGGAAATTTCTTGGCAATGAAGTTTTTCAAGCATTTATTGGTGCGATCTGATTGACATGTGAATGGGTATTTGGTAATTTATTTATAGAATTAGCACTCGACTTATAGGAGTGCTAACAGAGGTGATGCTGAGTGCTTACAGAACGACAGTTGTTGGTGTTGCAAGTAATTATTGACGACTTCATCCGTTCTGCACAACCTGTGGGCTCAAGGACGCTTTCCAAAAAAGATGAAATATCCTTCAGTTCGGCCACGATCAGAAATGAAATGGCGGATTTGGAGGAACTGGGTTTTATCGAAAAAACGCATACCTCTTCAGGTAGGGTTCCATCAGAAAAAGGGTATCGCTATTATGTGGACCACTTGCTTTCTCCTGAAAGGCTGACAAAGCAGGATGTGTTTGAGATAAAATCCATCTTCAGGGAGCAGATCTATGAAATGGAAAAGATCGTGCAGAAATCGGCGCAGATACTTTCCGATCTGACAAAATATACATCCATTGTCCTTGGACCTGGTGTCAGGGATCATAAGCTGAAGAATTTGCAGATCATCCCGATAAACCATGAGCAGGCAGTTGCGATTATTGTAACGGATACAGGGCATGTAGAAAACCGCATGATAACATTTCCAGCCAATATGGATGCATCTGACATTCAAAAAATGGTGAACATTTTAAACGAGCGTCTGGTCGGGGTCCCTTTATCCGAGCTTATCAACAAACTTTACAAAGAGGTGGCCACTCTCCTGCGCTCTCATATAGGAAATTATGAAAATATCCTGCAATCGTTAAGTACCACTCTGTACATGGAAGAGAAGGACCGGGTATTTTTTGGTGGAAAGACCAATATGCTCACGCAGCCCGAGTTCAACGATATCAATAAGATCCGTTCCCTGATGCTTTTGATCGATCAAGGGAAGGACCTGTCTCAGCACATTCGGGCGAAAGAGGCAGGCATTCACGTGAAGATCGGCAGCGAAAACAACATTCCGGGTATGGAAGGCTGCAGTATCATTTCCGCAACCTATTCCATCGGTCCGGAACAATTGGGAACGATAGCATTACTTGGACCTACACGTATGGAGTATTCGCGCGTGATCAGTCTCCTTCAGCTTGTCAGCTCCGACCTTTCCCTGGTCGTCTCCAAGCTGTATCAAAAGGACTGACCATGGAAATATTGTTAGAGGGGTGTTGAAAGTGCCACACTCTTCTAACGATCGTATTTCAATAAAAGAGCCATACACTTTAGAGGAGGTGAAACCATTGGTAGAAAAGAACGAACAAGCAACTGTTGAAAATGAAGAAGTGACTGTAGAAGAGAACGAGGAAGCTGCAGAAGCTGTACAAGAAGAGGTATCACCTGAGCAGCAGAAGATTGAAGAGCTTGAAGCTAAGCTTGAAGAATCAGAAAACCGTTATCTTCGCCTGCAGGCTGACTTCGATAACTTCCGCCGTCGAACAAGACTTGACCAGGAGGCTGCGCAAAAATATCGCGCGCAAAATCTTGTTACAGATATACTTCCTGCTTTGGATAATTTTGAGCGAGCGCTTAAAGTGGAAGCTGAGGATGAAAAAACAAAAACATTCTTGCAAGGCATGGAAATGGTGCACCGCCAGTTGATGGAAGCATTAAAGAATGAAGGCCTTGAAGCTATTTATTCTGTAGGCCAGGAATTCGATCCGCATCTACACCAGGCAGTGATGCAGGTGGAGGAAGGCGAAGGCGAATCCAATACAGTCCTAGAAGAGTTCCAAAAAGGATACAAACTGAAAGACCGCATCATTCGCCCATCCATGGTGAAAGTAAAGCAATAAATCAACTGAAATAGTTTAACTACATATAAGCATTAGGAGGAAAACAAGATGAGTAAAATTATCGGTATTGACTTAGGTACAACAAACTCATGCGTTGCTGTCCTTGAAGGCGGCGAGCCGAAAGTAATTCCAAATCCGGAAGGCAACAGAACAACTCCATCCGTTGTAGCATTCAAAAATGGGGAGCGTCAAGTAGGGGAAGTGGCAAAGCGTCAATCCATCACAAACCCTAACACGATCATGTCCATCAAACGTCACATGGGGACAGACTATAAAGTGGAAGTGGAAGGGAAAGAGTACTCTCCACAAGAGGTTTCCGCTATCATCCTTCAACACTTAAAAGGCTATGCAGAAGAGTATTTAGGGGAAACAGTTACAAAAGCGGTTATCACTGTTCCTGCTTACTTCAACGATGCTGAGCGTCAAGCGACAAAAGATGCCGGTAAAATTGCGGGCTTGGAAGTGGAACGTATCATCAACGAGCCGACTGCAGCTGCATTGGCATATGGATTAGATAAAATGGACGAAGATCAGACTATCCTGGTATATGACCTTGGTGGCGGAACGTTCGACGTTTCTGTACTTGAACTTGGAGACGGGGTGTTCGAAGTACGCTCTACAGCTGGTGACAACCGTCTTGGTGGAGATGACTTTGACCAAGTGATCATCGACTATCTTGTTGCAGAATTCAAAAAAGAAAACGGCATTGACCTTTCCAAAGATAAAATGGCGTTGCAACGTCTGAAAGATGCTGCTGAAAAAGCGAAAAAAGATCTTTCCGGAGTAACAAGCACGCAAATCTCCCTACCATTCATCACGGCTGGAGAAGCTGGACCACTTCACTTGGAAGTGAGCTTATCCCGTGCGAAATTTGACGATATTACTTCCTCTCTAGTGGAACGTACTATGGGTCCTGTTCGCCAAGCGCTACAAGACGCCGGCATCTCCGCTTCTGAGCTTGATAAAGTAATTCTTGTAGGTGGATCTACTCGTATTCCTGCAGTACAAGATGCAATCAAGAAAGAAACTGGAAAAGATCCGCACAAAGGTGTTAACCCGGATGAGGTTGTTGCACTAGGTGCTGCAATCCAAGGTGGAGTATTGACTGGTGATGTTAAAGACGTTGTACTTCTAGACGTAACACCACTTTCTTTAGGAATTGAAACAATGGGCGGAGTATTCACGAAGCTTATCGAAAGAAACACAACAATTCCAACAAGTAAGTCCCAAGTATTCTCAACAGCTGCTGACAGCCAAACTGCAGTAGATATCCATGTGCTTCAAGGGGAGCGCCCGATGGCAAACGACAACAAAACACTAGGTCGTTTCCAATTGACGGACATCCCGCCAGCACCACGTGGTGTACCACAAATCGAAGTATCATTTGATATCGATAAAAATGGTATCGTAAACGTTCGTGCGAAAGACCTAGGCACAAACAAAGAGCAAACAATCACAATCAAATCTTCTTCCGGTCTATCCGAGGATGAGATCCAGCGCATGGTAAGAGAAGCGGAAGAAAATGCGGATGCAGATAAGCAACGCAAGGAAGAAGTGGAACTTCGCAACGAAGCGGACCAACTGGTATTCACTACTGAAAAAACACTGAAAGAAGTAGAAGGTAAAGTGGAAGAAGCAGAAGTGAAAAAAGCTGAAGATGCGAAGGAAGAATTGAAAGCTGCATTCGAGAAAAACGATTTAGCGGAAATTCGCACAAAGAAAGATGCACTTCAGGAAATCGTACAACAGCTTTCCATGAAGCTTTATGAGCAGGCTGCACAAGCACAGCAAGCTGCAGAAGGCGCGGAAGGCGGATCTGCAAACCAGGACGACAACGTTGTGGACGCAGAATACGAAGAAGTTAACGACGACAAGAAATAAGCTTAAGTCTCCGGACTTTTGAAACATTGTTTATGTTCTCAATGTTGAATTTTTGATTCCCCCTGTTGGTTGTAGTGCAAGGCGTGAGACTCCTGCGGGAGCAGCGTGTCAAGGGAGACCCCGCAGGCGCATAGCGCCGAGGAGGCTCCCGAGGCCGCCATGGATAAGCGAACGCCTGGAACGGAAACCAACAGGGGTGTTTAACAGAGACAAAACATATTAAGAAGAAAGTCGAAGCCTAGGCTTTGACTTTCTTTTTCATGTAAAAAGAAATCACAAAAATGGTGAAGGAAAAGGGACGGAAAGGTCTAACCTTTTATTGCTTTTTAAGGTTCGAAAGTGATACAATAACCTTTATGTGAATAGATCGGGAGTGGGTATTTAATGAGTAAACGCGATTACTATGAAGTACTTGGCGTCAGTAAAAGCGCGTCGAAAGATGAACTGAAAAAGGCATACCGCAAATTATCAAAACAATACCATCCAGACATCAACAAAGAGGCGGATGCAGCAGATAAATTCAAGGAAATCAAGGAAGCCTATGAAGTATTAAGTGATGATCAGAAGAGAGCGCACTATGACCAATTCGGCCATACAGACCCTAACCAGGGATTCGGCGGATTCGGCGGAGGCTCCGATTTCGGTGGCGGCTTCGGGTTTGAAGATATTTTTGAAACATTCTTTGGAGGTCAAGGTGGCGGCAGAAGACGCCGTGATCCGAATGCTCCTAGACAGGGATCTGATCTTCAATACACCATGACGCTTAACTTTGAGGAAGCGGCGTTCGGAAAGGAAACCGACATAGAAATACCGGTGGAGGAATCCTGTGACACATGTTCCGGAACAGGCGCGAAGCCTGGAACGAAAGTGGAAACATGTTCAAATTGCCGTGGTACAGGTCAGGAGAGTGTCGAGCAGAACACTCCATTTGGACGTATTGTCAACCGCCGCACATGTTCGGTGTGTAAAGGAACAGGAAAATCGATTCCTCATAAATGTTCAAATTGCCATGGTGCAGGCCGTGTAAAAAAACGCAATACCATCCATGTGAAAATTCCTGCGGGTATCGATGATGGACAGCAGCTGCGTGTAGCGGGCAAAGGGGAAGCCGGCGTGAACGGTGGACCTGCTGGTGACCTATACATTGTATTCCATGTTCGCAATCATGAATTTTTCGAACGTGATGGAGATGATGTTTACTGCGAAATGCCGATTACGTTTGCACAAGCTGCACTTGGTGATGAAGTAGAGGTGCCGACACTACACGGAAAAGTGAAATTGAAAGTTCCTGCCGGTACACAGACGGGTACGAATTTCCGCTTAAAAGGAAAAGGAATTGCTAATGTACGTGGATACGGACAAGGCGATCAGCATATAAAGATTCGAGTTGTTACTCCTACAAAACTTACAGAAAAGCAAAAACAGCTGATGCGTGAGTTTGCTGAAATCAGCGGCCAATCTCCGGACGAAAATGAAGATGGCTTTTTTGCAAAAGTGAAACGAGTGCTTAAGGGAGAATAATCATTAATGGTTGGATTGGAGTTGGTATTATGAAATGGTCAGAAATTAGTATTCATACAACAAATGAAGCAGTTGAACCGATTTCACATATTCTTCACGAGGCTGGTGCCAGTGGAGTAGTGATCGAGGATCCATTTGATCTCACGAAGGAAAGAGAAGATAAATTCGGGGAGATATACCAACTCAACCCTGATGATTATCCGGAAGAAGGAGTCATCATGAAGGCCTACCTGCCAGTTAACAGCTTTTTGGGGGAAACGGTAGAGGGGATAAAAGAGGCGATCAACAATCTGCTCTTATTTGATATCGACCTTGGACTCAACAATATTTCCATCAGCGAAGTAAATGAAGAGGAATGGGCGACAGCCTGGAAAAAATATTATAACCCTGTCAAAATATCCGAGAAATTCACCATCGTTCCAACATGGGAAACATATGAGCCTGTCAGCTCTGATGAAAAAATCATTGAGCTTGATCCAGGTATGGCATTCGGAACGGGAACCCACCCTACAACCGTCCTTTGCATTCAGGCCATCGAACGCACCGTGAACCCTGACGACAAGGTCATTGATGTAGGAACCGGATCTGGTGTCCTAAGCATTGCCGCAGCCATGATGGACGCACAACAGGTACTCGCTTTGGACCTGGATGAAGTGGCAGTTGAATCTGCCAAGCTCAATATCAAGCTGAATAAAGTGCATCCGCGAGTAACCGTGAAACAGAACAACCTGCTTAACAATGTGGAAGGGCCTGTCAATGTGGTGGTTGCCAACATCCTTGCCGAAGTCATTGTCCGATTCACAGATGACGTGTACAGAGTATTGGATAACGGGGGAACATTCATTTCTTCGGGTATAATCAGTACGAAAAAGCAGGAAGTAAAGGATGCACTGATCAAATCCGGCTTCAAAATTGAAGAAACGATGATGATGGAAGATTGGGTTGCCTTTATTGCGAAAAAAGAACAATAAGAAAGCGGGATAGCCATGCAGCGTTATTTTGTCCATTCTAATCAAATAGAAGACCAAGCCGTTACCATTACAGGCGAAGATGTTCATCATATAGTCAGAGTGATGCGGATGAATATAGAGGATCAATTACTCTGCAGCTTCTCTGATACAAGGAGGACGGCACTCTGTCAAATTGCTGAAATTACCAATGATATGGTTGTGGCCAGTATTGTAGAATGGATAAGTGCTGAAGTGGAATTACCGGTTCGTGTTACCATTGCGAACGGGCTGCCCAAAGGGGATAAATTGGAACTTGTCATCCAGAAGGGAACAGAACTTGGAGCAGAAATGTTTATCCCTTTTAATGCTGCCCGTTCCATCGTGAAATGGGATGAGAAAAAAGGTCAGAAAAAGGTGGAGCGCTGGAACAAGATTGCAAAGGAAGCTGCAGAGCAATCCCATCGCTCGTTCCTCCCTGAAGTAAAAGCTCCATTTTCATTTACAGAGCTGTTGAAGCAAAGCGAGAACTACCATCATAAACTTGTCGCTTATGAAGAAAGTGCCAAAGAGGGGGAGCGTTCAGCTTTTGCCCAGGCACTGCGAAAAATGAATGCGGGGGAATCTGTACTGGTTCTGTTCGGACCAGAAGGCGGATTATCCGAAAAAGAAATAGATAAACTTACCGAATGCGGTTTTGTCTGCTGCGCATTAGGCCCAAGGATTCTAAGAACAGAGACGGCACCGCTCTATGCACTCAGTGCCATATCGTATCATTTTGAACTAATGAATTAATGTGAGGTGAAAAACATGCCAACTGTTGCCTTTCACACACTTGGATGTAAAGTAAATCATTATGAAACAGAAGCAATCTGGCAGTTATTCAAAGCGAGTGATTATGAAAGAACCGAATTTGAAGGAACGGCAGATGTGTATGTCATCAATACCTGTACAGTAACAAATACAGGTGACAAGAAAAGTCGCCAGGTCATTCGCCGTGCGATCAGAAAAAATCCGGACGCAGTTATCTGTGTTACAGGCTGCTACGCGCAGACCTCCCCAGCGGAAATCATGGCCATTCCTGGCGTAGATATCGTGGTGGGAACCCAGGATCGCGTGAAAATGCTGGAGTATATTGAACAATTCAAGCAGGAACGCCAACCAATCAACGGAGTAGGAAATATCATGAAAGCTCGTATTTACGAGGAGCTAGATGTTCCTGCTTTCACAGACCGTACCCGTGCATCCTTGAAAATCCAGGAGGGCTGCAACAACTTCTGCACTTTTTGTATCATTCCATGGGCTCGTGGTCTGATGCGCTCTCGTGATCCAGAGGAAGTTATCACACAAGCTCAACAATTGGTAGATGCTGGATACAAGGAAATCGTCCTAACCGGAATCCACACAGGTGGTTACGGTGAAGACATGAAGGACTACAATTTTGCCATGCTCCTTCGTGAACTGGACAAAAGAGTCAAGGGCTTGAAGCGAATCCGCATTTCTTCCATTGAAGCAAGCCAAATTACCGATGAAGTCATACAAGTATTGAACGATTCCGATAAAATTGTGCGCCATCTCCATATTCCAATTCAATCGGCTTCCAATACGGTTTTGAAAAGAATGCGCCGTAAATATACGATGGAATTCTTTGCTGACCGTTTGAACCGACTGAAGGAAGCATTACCTGGACTCGCGATTACCTCCGATGTAATTGTCGGCTTCCCAGGTGAGTCGGAAGAAGAATTCATGGAAACATACAATTTCATCAAAGAGCATAAATTCTCTGAGCTTCACGTGTTCCCATACTCAAAGCGTACAGGGACTCCTGCAGCTCGTATGACAGACCAAGTGGATGAAGAAGTCAAAAATGAACGCGTACACCGTCTCATCGAACTTTCCAATCAGCTTGCGAAGGAATATGCTTCCATGTTCGAAGAGGAAGTTTTGGAAGTGATTCCAGAGGAAATCTATAAAGAAGAACCAGATAAAGGGTTGTATGTAGGCTATACCGACAACTACCTGAAAGTGGTATTCCCAGCAAACGAAGAAATGGTCGGCAAGTTGGTAAAAGTGAAAATCACCAAAGCCGGCTATCCTTATAACGAAGGGCAATTTGTCCGTATCCTGGACGATGCCCCACGTCTGGAAGAAGAGCAGGTTCGCCTAAGTTCATAATTGTAAATGAAGTGATTCCATTGGAAAAGATGGAATCACTTTTTTTTGTGGAGAAAAAGTTAAAGGAAATACTATCATTGTACTCGCCAAAAACAATCAAACATGTTATGATGTGTAAGGTGATGTTAGAGGTCAGACCTCTTATATTGAAAGGAGCATGAAATATGCATACAAACATTGGAGAAATCATTGATCATACATTATTAAAAGCAGACGCTAAAAAAGAAGAAATCATAAAATTATGCAACGAAGCTAGAGAGTACAACTTTGCTTCGGTTTGCGTTAATCCAACTTGGGTAAAAACCTCTGCAGAATTGCTAAAAGGCAGCGAAGTGGATGTTTGTACTGTTATCGGATTCCCATTAGGAGCGAATACTCCAGAAGTTAAAGCATTTGAAACAACGAATGCCATTGAAAACGGCGCAACTGAAGTGGACATGGTTATCAACATTTCAGCATTAAAAGACGGCGACAACGAGCTTGTGGAAAGAGACATCCGTGCAGTTGTGGAAGCAGCGAAAGGAAAAGCCCTGACAAAAGTGATCATCGAAGCTTGCCTTCTTACTGATGAAGAAAAAGTAAGAGCGTGTGAAATTGCTGTAAAAGCTGGCGCAGATTTCGTGAAAACTTCTACAGGTTTCTCAACAGGTGGAGCAACAGTTGCTGATATCGCATTAATGAGAAAAACAGTTGGACCAGAAATCGGAGTAAAAGCTTCCGGTGGCGTTCGTGACGCACAAGGAGCAAAAGAAATGATCGAAGCTGGTGCTACACGTATCGGAGCAAGCTCCGGTATCGCAATCGTTAACGGGTTGACAGCAGATAGCGACTATTAATATAGATGAGAAAGAGCGTCCTGATTGTTTGGATGCTCTTTTTTGTTTTTTTAACCTAGGTGTGATTGGTCCCTTTTGGAAAATTGTGCAGGTGAATCGGCTACATTTCATTGAGAAAATCGAAGCTTGAGAATATTTTTGAGTTGCGTGAGAATAGGACCGACTTGCGTGAGAATAGCTCAGCGTTATGTGAAGATAAAACGGAGTTACGTGAGAATAACCCCGAATAATGTGAAGATAAGAGTAAGCCGGATGTTTCCAGCCCTGCAATTCCCCTTTGAACAAGCACACAAACCAACTCTTCACCGTAAAAAGTGATTTCTACCTATGCAACCTCTCCACAAACCTCGAAAAAGGCCTCACGAACGGCAGTGCCACAAAGGAACAGACAATATTAAATATCACACTTGAATGGGCAAGCTGAACGTCGGCACTCACTGCCAAATATTCCACAAGCTTACTCAGTAAAGGGATCAATGGAAAGAAAGCCACAACACCGAAAACATTCAGCCAAATATGTGCGTAGGCTGTGAGCTTTGCTTCTCTTATCCCACCGATGCTTGCCATGAAGGCAGTGATGCATGTACCTATATTGGCTCCAAGCATGATGGCAATCCCAGCTGGCAGAGACAGGAGGCCATTATTCAAGAAACTCATGCTGATTCCGACTGTTGCAGAACTTGAATGTATAAGTGCCGTAATAACAGTCCCGATAAATACACCAATTAAATGCTGGTCATTCGTATGCAACAGAAATTCCTGTACATTCGGGAAAAGGGAAAGAGGTAGTGCCAGACTTTCAAATCCTCCCATTGCGACAAACAGGCATCCCAGGCCGAAAATAGAAGAACCGATACTGAACGGAAGCTTCCTTTTGGAGAAAAGTAAAAGAAAGCCGATTATCAAAAATGGGAAAACATAATTTGAAATATCAAGGGTGATCAATTCTGTAGTCAATGTCGTCCCAATGTTGCTTCCAAGCATAATCCCGATGGACTGATAAAAACTGAGATACCCCGCGGCTACAAGGCCCACTGTGATGACCATGACTGCAGAACTGCTTTGAAGCAATGCCGTCAGCACCGCACCTACCATCATGCCTTTGACAGGATGATCGGTAAAATGCTGCAGAAACCCTTTTGTTCTGTCCTCCGTCAGGTTCAGAAGACCGGTGCGCATCACAGCCATTCCAAATAAAAATATCGCTAAATAAACAAAAAACAACGTTATAATAGTAAACAAGTCCATCACCTCTCTTCAACTATATGGAGAAAGGTGGACAAGAATGACAAAAAAGGAGTTAGGTACATGAGGAAATGGACGGAAAAAACAGTGATGCACAGCTACCCTGGCATGGTGGCGCTTGTTACAGCCCAATTCAATGGGAAAATCAACATCATGGCGGCAGGTTGGCACAGCTATATCTCTTATGAGCCGCCCATTTATGGGGTTGCCATTGCCAAAGAGAGATACACGCATCAGCTTGTAGAAACCTCTGGTGAATTTGCAATCAATTTTGTCCCAGAAGCCTATGCTCATTACATACAGTTTGCTGGAACAAAAAGTGGAGCAAACACTGATAAATTGGAGGAATTGAACGCACCCTATACCCAAGGGAGAACAATAGGAGCACCAATCCTGGACCATGCCTATATTGCCTACGAGTGCAAGGTGATGGATCAGCGCACATATGGAGATCATGATTGGTTTGTAGGAGAGATGACCGGTTTCTATAAAGATGACGAGCTTTTTCAGGAAAGCGGTCTTCCGCAGTGGGAAAAGCTTTCGATACCGCTTTATGTGGGGAGATCCCAGTATATGATTGCTGGGAAGGAGGCGCGTGTTTTAAATCTATATCACGATAACAGTAAAGAGAAGAATGTTTAAAAGCAATTCCTTATAATTGTTGACCAGCACAAACGAATATATTATAATTGGAAAGTACATGTTCCATACATGATTTTTTTGCGTTTGGTACATGTTTTTTCTGAAAATGTTAGTGGTTGTTCTGGAGGGAGGGAATTAGAATGTCAAAAACAGTTGTTCGTAAAAACGAATCGCTTGAAGATGCTCTTCGCCGTTTCAAACGTACAGTTTCAAAAACTGGGACGTTGCAAGAAGCAAGAAAGCGTGAATTCTATGATAAGCCAAGCGTAAAACGCAAGAAAAAGTCTGAGGCTGCTAGAAAGCGTAAATTTTAACAAGAGGGTGTAAGAATGAGTCTTCTCGAGCGTTTAAATACCGATATAAAGCAAGCTATGAAGGATAAGGACAAAGAGAAGCTTTCCGTACTCAGAATGGTTAAGTCTGCAATTCAGAACGAAGCCATCAAGCATGGCAGAGATTTGACCGAAGAGGAAGAACTTACCGTACTGTCTCGTGAATTAAAGCAACGTAAAGACTCCCTCCATGAATTTGATAAAGCCGGTCGTGAAGACTTGGTTCATAAATTACAAGGTGAACTTGCGATAGTTGAACATTACATGCCAAAACAGTTATCTGAAGAAGAAGTCTCAGCAATTGTTCAACAGACAATCTCTGATGTGAACGCTACTTCAAAAGCTGACATGGGTAAAGTGATGGGAGCTTTAATGCCTAAAGTGAAGGGCAAAGCGGACGGTAGCCTTGTTAACAAACTTGTACAACAACATCTTTCATAAAAACATTAAAATAGCATCTTACATATGTAAGATGCTATTTTTACATCCAAAATCTCTCCTCCCTGCTTCTGATTTGCTGAACTTCTCCCGAAAAAAATTTTTTCAATAAAAAATACATAAAAATGAAACCTGGCTGGAGTTTGTGCGTATTACTTATTAGGCAAGGCTAATGATAAAAAAGGAAGAATGGTTGGAGAGGGGGACATCATGAAAAAGGTTCTTCGTATAGGTTATGTTAGTGCTTTTTTACTTGCTTTAATACTATCTGTTTTCCCTATAGCGCCGTCAACTGTGGATGGTGCAGAAAAGCTTGTCTACGTGATTCCAGTTGAGGATACGGTAGAAACCGGTCTGCTTGCTTTTATAAACAGGTCGATAGAGGAAGCGGAGGATGCAGGTGCGGATCTTATCATTTATAAGCTCCATACTCCAGGTGGACTGGTGGATGCTGCGAGTGACATATCCAAGAGCTTCAAATCCACCTCTATCCCGAGTGTTGCTTTTATTGATACGAGGGCATTGTCGGCAGGTGCTTATCTCGCACTGTATGCCGATAAAATCTATATGACGCCTGGAGCTACCATGGGCGCAGCTGCTGTGATAACCGGAGATGGAAATGCAGCAGATAAAAAGTCTCAATCCTACTGGCTGCAGGAAATGGAAAATGCCGCCGAGTCAAGTGGAAGAAATCCATTGTATGCAAAAGCGATGGCTGATACCGAAGTGGATCTGCCTGAGCTTGGTGCTCCAAAAGGGGAACTGCTGACGCTGGGACCAAAAGAGGCATTGGAGGTTGAGTACTCGGAAGGGACTGTGAAGAATCTTGAGGAGCTACTTCAAACATTAGGGTATGAGGATGCGGAAGTGGTAAATGTCGAGGTATCATTCGCAGAGAATGTGGCACGTTTCCTGACAAATCCGATTGTAGTATCGATCCTGTTATCTGTAGGATCATTGGGGCTTGTCCTTGAATTGTACTCTCCCGGGTTTGGAATCCCTGGTTTGATGGGGATCAGTGCCTTGTTGCTGTTCTTCTATGGGCATCTGGTTGCAGGTCTGGCCGGAATGGAAACGATGATATTGTTCATACTCGGTGTCATATTTATAGTGCTCGAGATTTTTGTGCCTGGGGGGATATTAGGCGTGTTGGGATTAGGGGCAGTGATAGCAAGTTTCTTTTTTGCCACTGGTAATATAGTGGAGACAGCCATTTCATTGTTGATTGCCATGGCTGTAACGGTTGTTGCGATGGTATTGCTTTTTACCGTATTCGGAAAGCGGATTCGACTTTTTGACCGCATCATCCTCCGGGATTCCACCAATACGGAGCAGGGCTATGTATCAAATGTATCGCGTATCGAACTGGTCGGGCAGGAGGGTGTGACATTGACACCATTAAGACCTGCAGGGACAGCCGTCATCAAAGAAGAACGTATTGATGTTGTAACGGAAGGCAATTTTATCGGTTCCAAAAAACGAGTAAGAATTGTAAAAGCTGAAGGTCCTAGAATTGTTGTAAGAGAAATACACACAGAAGATTTGACAGGAGGAAATGAATGATGGATCCAACTTCATTGATAATTTTAGTAGCAGTTGTTTTAGGTATAATATTTTTTGCGGTACTGATGACATTTGTACCGGTTATGCTCTGGATCTCAGCATTGGCTGCAGGAGTCAGAGTGAGTATCTTCACGCTTGTAGGGATGAGATTAAGAAGGGTTATCCCAAGCCGTGTTATTAATCCTTTGATCAAAGCGCATAAAGCAGGCGTGGATGTAACAACAAACCAATTGGAGAGTCACTATTTAGCAGGAGGAAATGTGGATCGTGTTGTTAATGCACTTATTGCTGCACAACGCGCAAACATTGAATTACCTTTTGAACGCGGGGCTGCAATTGATCTGGCAGGTCGTGACGTACTCGAAGCAGTTCAAATGTCCGTTAACCCTAAAGTTATCGAAACACCATTTATCGCCGGTGTCGCTATGGATGGTATTGAAGTGAAGGCGAAAGCTCGTATTACCGTTCGTGCAAACATTGAACGCCTAGTAGGGGGTGCCGGTGAAGAAACCGTTATCGCCCGCGTAGGTGAGGGTATCGTTAGTACCATCGGTTCTGCTGATAATCATAAAAAAGTACTGGAAAATCCGGATATGATTTCTCAGACTGTATTATCCAAAGGTTTGGATGCAGGTACAGCGTTTGAGATCCTGTCCATTGATATTGCGGACATTGATATCGGGAAAAACATTGGTGCGGAATTACAAACTGACCAAGCAGAAGCAGATAAGAAAATTGCTCAAGCGAAAGCAGAGGAGCGCCGTGCGATGGCCGTTGCACAAGAGCAGGAAATGCGCGCCCGCGTAGAGGAAATGCGTGCGAAGGTAGTAGAAGCGGAAGCGGAAGTTCCCCTTGCGATGGCAGAAGCATTACGTTCTGGAAATATTGGCGTGATGGATTATATGAACATTAAAAACATCACTGCTGATACGGATATGAGAGATTCTATCGGGAAGTTGAATGATACACCTGAAGATGGAGACAAGAAGTAATATACGAATAGGGGGAAAATGCTTCATTTTCCCTGCTCCTTTAGGAAGGGAGGAAGATTGACCATTGGGTACCATCATTGAATTATTCCTTAGTAACCCGCTGCTTTTGGTCCTTCTGATCGGTGCCATTACCGGACTGTTTGGAAAGAAATCGAAACAAGAGGAACAAAAAAGGCGTCAGCAGCAGCGGCAGCAAAGACAGTCCGGGCAGTATACAGAAGCGCAGACACAATCTTCTTATCCTAACAATGAAACCGGGCTTGGAGAAGCAAAGCACGAGAAAAAGCAGGATAGCTTTGACTGGGATATAGACATTTTCAATGAAACAAAGGAAGAACTGGAAAAGAAGGTCAGAGAAACACTATCACCATATTTGGAGAAAAAGAAAGAGCAAGTCGTCACAGCAAAAGAAACTGCTCCATCCGCGATGAAAGACAAGGTCCAGGAGCTTTCCATCAAGCAACAGGAAATTGCTAAAAACAGCCCCATCTTAAAGCAGGAGCTGCAGATGTCTGAAGGAAGAGTAGTAAAAAATCATAAAATCAACCCAAAACGTGTGGTGGAGGGTGTCATGTGGGCAGAAATCCTCGGTCAGCCACGTTCGAGGAACCCTCATACCCCTATCTATTCGCAGCATTATGCTGCTTCTAGAAGGAAAGGTTAAAGAAATCCCATGCCGTTATAAACGGTATGGGATTTTTTTGATTGCCATTCAAATTCAGTGATAGAACCCTCTTTTTTCTCATACATATGAGTGAAAGGGGGTTTTTCCATGCTTAAGAAGTTTCGCGCGAGAATGAACAGCTGGATGCAGGAAAATATGGAACTACCCGCAGATGTCATGATGGATCTGCCCCGCATAACCATGATCGGACAAATACATATATATATTGAAAATCATCGAGGATTGCTTACCTTCAGCGACACGGAGATAAGGCTTCTGCTCAAACAGGGCCAGCTGCTTGTCAAAGGGGATTCTTTTGTCATAAGGACCATCCTTCCGGAAGAGATTCTACTGGAAGGGAAAATAAGCCAAGTACTCTATTTGAATGAATGATATAGGAGGATTTTCATGAAAAACCAATGGATGAACTTTTTTTCAGGTAGTGTCAAAATCATTATTCATGGAAGAGGAGTGGAAAGGTTCCTCAATGACTGCACAAGAAATGGAATTCAAATATGGCAAGTGAAAAAAATGGGGGCAGAGGCATACACCTGCTATATCCTGCTCAAGGATGTCAAAAAAGTAAGAAGGCTGATTAAAAATCAGGAATGCAAATTTCGTTTTCTGACAAGAAAGGGCGTCCCTTTTCTATTGCAATATTCATTTAGAAATAGTGGAATCATCGCAGGTATTCTCCTGTGCCTGCTGACCATCTTCGTTCTTTCCAATATGGTGTGGAGTATTGAAATAAAGGGCGCAAACCCTGCAACAGAGCATAAGATTATGCAGGAATTGAACAAGCTTGGCGTAAAAAAGGGCAAGCTCCAGTTCTTTATCAAGGATGTGGAGAGCATCCAGCGAGATCTGACAGATACAATCAGTGAGATTACATGGATAGGAGTTGTCCTGAATGGAACATCCTATCATTTCGAGGTTGTGGAAAAGAATGAGCCGGAAAAGATAGAGAGCCTTTCTCCAAGGAATCTGGTTGCGTCCAAAAAAGCGGTGGTAGTCAACATGTTCGTTGAAAAAGGACAACCAATGGTGGAAAGAAATGATCATGTGAAAAAAGGCCAACTGCTCATCTCAGGCACCATTGGCAAAGAGGGAAAACAAAAATCGACTGCGGCTGTTGGGGAAGTGCTTGGGGAAACATGGTACATGTCCGTAGTGCCAATACCTTTAAAGACTATTTTGCCAGTGTTCACCGGGGAAGTTTATAAAAAGCACTATGTTGAAATAGGGAATGTACAGATACCGGTTTGGGGATTTTTCGAGCCAGAATACAAGATGAAAAAAGAATACGAAGCGAAACGGCCTTTTTATTTCTTCAAGTGGAAGCTTCCTATCTCTTACATGGGAAAAACGATTCATGAATCTGAAATGGTAGAAAGAATCTATGATGAGGAAGAAGCCGTGGAAGAAGCCCTTGTGATCGGGAAAAGGGAATTAAAAGAGAAATTAGCTGAAGATGCCAACATTATTGGTGAAAAAGTTTTGCACCATGAAACGGAGAATGGTAAAGTGAAAGTATCAATTCATTACCAAGTCATTGAAAATATTGTAAAAATAGAACCAATTATTCAAGGAGACTGAGGAATGTCAGAAGAACTAGTGATGATGAAGCAGCAAGTAAATAATCCGAATGAAGCAATCGCTCTATTTGGCAACCAAGATGTTCATCTAAAAAGGATTGAAGAAGAACTGAAGGTTTCCATCGTAACAAGAGGAGAGGCCGTGAATATTTCAGGAGAACTTTCTGATGTGGAAATGGTGGACAATGTCCTGCAGAACCTTTTGCTTGTTATAAGAAAAGGAATTACGATTTCCGAGCGTGATGTAGTGTATGCCATCCAACTTGCTCGCGAAGGCAAAATGGATTCCTTCCAAGATCTTTATGAAGAGGAATTGACAAAGAATGTTAAGGGTAAGTCCATCCGTGTAAAAACATTGGGTCAAAGGCAGTATGTATCTGCCATTAAGAAAAAGGATTTGGTGTTCGGGATTGGCCCTGCAGGTACAGGGAAAACGTATCTTGCGGTGGTAATGGCGGTCATGGCCCTGAAAAATGGACAGGTTAAACGTATCATCCTCACTCGTCCAGCTGTTGAAGCGGGAGAGAGCCTAGGTTTCCTGCCGGGAGATCTGAAGGAAAAGGTGGATCCATATCTGCGTCCATTGTACGATGCCCTGCATGATGTTTTTGGATCGGAACATACGCAACGATTAATTGAACGGGGAACAATCGAAATTGCTCCTTTGGCATATATGAGAGGGAGAACCCTTGATGATGCATTTGTCATACTGGACGAAGCGCAAAATACAACACCTGCACAAATGAAAATGTTTTTAACGAGACTTGGATTCGGATCCAAAATGGTGATTACCGGGGACATCTCCCAGGTGGATCTGCCGAAGGGGATGAAGTCCGGGTTGAATGTGGTAAGAGAAATCTTGAAAAACACCTCAGGCATACAATTTATTGAGCTTGAGCAGTCGGATGTGGTCCGTCACCCACTAGTGGCTCGCATTATTTCAGCATATGAAAAATTGGAAGAAAATAAATAGCCCCTCTAATGGGGCTCTTTCGCTTGAAAGAGGGATAAGTGCTTGTTACATGTCGGGCCAGATCGAGGCGGCTACGCTTTTCTATTGTCTAGCTCCGCCGGCTTGGCCCTCGAGGTCATAAGCCATTTTTCCTTCAGAGGTAAAACCCAACCTCTTACGGAAAACTGTCTTATGCTTGTCGGGCCAGATCGAGCCGGCTACGCTTTTTTAAAAAGGGGGGAGAGTATGAAGAAGAAACGTCCTTTAAATTGGGGGAAATCTTTTCAGCAACTGAAAGGGTTCAAATTCTACCATATAATCATATACTGTTTACTTGGAGTAATCATGTTCGGCCTGATGTACAGTAATGTCAAACCGGATGAAATAAATGTAAGCATTTTCTCTAACGCCGATAAAACCATTGTAGCTCCACACAATTTTGAGGATAGGGAAGCTACTGCCATGCTACAAAGGGAAAAAGCAGATGCTGTAGAGGACCAGTACATTCATGATCGTGAAAAAGTCATTCAACAAGCGGAACGTGTACATAAGGTATTTGATGTGGTGGAAGAAGTACAGGTAGAGATACAAGCCTTGGAAAAGCCGCCAGAAGAAACCACGACAGAAGAAACGGAAGAAGCAGAAGAGGAACAGGTTTCAGAGCCTGTTACACTTACGGATGAAGAGAAGCTTTCTTTGCTTAAAGAAAAATTGGTGGGACAAGTTACAGATGATTGGAAAGAAGCAATTTCCAATGAGGAATACTTGATGCTTCTTAAAATGAACAAAGCAGATCTAACAACATTAAGAAATGCTACTGTTACTGCTATCAATAATGCGATGTCAAAAAAAATTCGCCTTGAAGCTGATGTGAAAGAAGCAAAAAATGATGCTGTACAAGAAATGCAAGTATATGGAAATCTTCCCATGAATGTGCGAAATATCGGAATTTCGTTAGCGAATTTGGCCATTATTCCAAATGTCATCTATGATTCAGAATTGACGCAGGATCTAAGACGACAAGCCGAAGATTCGGTAGAACCGGTGCGTATCTCACAAGGGGATACTATCGTGAAAGCGGGACAATTTGTGGATCGGGAAAAATTCAGGATCCTAGAAGCTGCGGGCCTTGTTAATCAATCCAATTCCATTACCCCATATATTGGGCTTGGAATTATCATTTCATTGATGGTGATGGCCTTGGCTTATCTATTCAGGAGAATTGACACGAGCATCCACAGTAAAAACACCTACTTGACCATGTATCTGCTCGTATTTTCCATTACGCTTCTATTACTGAAGATATTCAGTTTGTTCCAGACGCTCAATGCAACGGAAATCGGCTTTATTGCACCTGTTGCAATGGGGGCCATGCTGATAAAGATGTTAATAGATGACAGGATAGCGATCATTTCAGGTATTATTTTCGGGATTTGTGGAAGTCTCATATTTAATACAGTTCCAGGTGCAATGAATTATACGGTAGGGGCTTATTTAATCATTTCAGCTATTGCTTCCGTCTTGTTCCTTAATCAGCATAATCGCCGTCTGACGATTCTCCAGACAGGGCTATTTGTGTCCCTGATCAATGTGATCACGGTCATTGCCATGATGCTCTTGACAAACCGGGATCTGTCCGGTGTCAGTCAATGGCTCGAAATAGGTACACACAGCACCATGGCAATTGGATCTGGTGTCGTTTCAGCCGTACTGACAATAGGGATATTACCGTTTTTTGAAGTAGGATTTGGCATGCTTTCCACCATGAAACTGTTGGAATTGTCCAATCCTAATCATCCCTTGTTAAGAAAGATATTGATGGAAACGCCAGGAACCTATCACCATAGTGTCATGGTCGCCAACCTCTCTGAATCTGCATGTGAAGCGGTGGGGGCAAATGGTCTGTTGGCAAGGGTGGCGTCATATTATCATGACATTGGAAAAACAAGAAGACCGCATTATTTTATCGAGAATCAAATGGGTCGGAGCAATCCACATGATAAACTGCCTCCTCAAACCAGCAGGAATATCATTGTGGCACACGCTACCGACGGAGCTCAAATATTACGCGAGCATAATATGCCGAAAGAGATTGTGGATATTGCAGCCGAGCATCATGGCACCACTTTATTAAAGTTCTTCTACCATAAAGCAAAAGAGAAGAATGAGGATACCAGGGAAGAGGAATACCGTTACCCCGGCCCGAAAGCTACAACAAAAGAGGCGGCTATTGTCGGGACTGCCGACAGCATAGAAGCAGCAGTAAGGTCTTTGAACAATCCGACACCCGATAAGATAGAGAGCATCGTAAAAGCGATAATCAGCGATCGATTACAGGACGGGCAATATAGTGACTGCTCCTTGACCTTCAAAGAGCTGGAGACGGTTGGACAATCTTTCTGTGAAACCCTTCAGGGGATTTTTCATTCTCGAATAGAATATCCGGATGCAACCAAGAAAAAGGGAGATGATGAATGATGCTGGAAATAGATATGATGGATGAAACGAAAGAAATATCAGAAGAGCAATGGAAGGATATTGAGCAGCTGCTTCAATTTGCAGCGAAAAAAGAAGATATAACTCCAGGTGCAGAGCTTTCTGTTACTTTTGTGGATAACGAAAGAATAAAGGAAATAAATCGCGATTATCGCAATAAGGACCAGGCTACAGATGTCATTTCTTTTGCAATGGAAGAAATGGGAGAAGGGGAGATGGAGATCATCTATGAAGAAGATGCACCAAGAATGCTAGGAGATATAATCATCTCGGTTCCAAAAGCAATGGAGCAGTCGGAGGAATATGGCCATTCATTGAAAAGGGAGCTTGGTTTTCTTGCACTCCATGGACTTCTCCATCTTTTGGGCTACGACCATGAAACCGAAGCGGAAGAAAAGGAAATGTTCGATAAACAAAGGGAAATTCTTGATGCCTATGGACTCAAAAGAGCGGAATAAGAAGGGTTATAGGAGCTCTTTCGCAAAGAGCTTTACCTATGCGTGGAGTGGATTGGTGTTTGTCCTCCGAACAGAGAGGAATATCAAAATCCACCTCGGTATAGCTTTTTGCGTAATTGCGCTCTCCCTATACTTGAATATATCCAAAGTGGAATGGCTCATCCTTTTTCTCGTAATTGGAGGTATTCTCGTCATTGAAATACTCAATACTGCATTAGAGAATGTGGTGGACCTTGTAACGGAGGAATATCATCCTTTGGCAAAAATTGCAAAGGATGTTGCGGCTTCGGCTGCTCTGGTTTTTGCATTTATCTCTGTTATAATAGGAATAATCTTATTTTCACCTTATTTGTGGGCTATCGTTAAATAGATTGAAAATTTAAAATTTTTTATATTTTTATTTAATTTTAGCGTGATTTAACACGTGAATTAAGGTAAAATAAAAGTAACGCGAACCCTGAAGCTTATAGAAGAAAGGAAGAACAATATTGAACATCGAAGCTTTGATCGAAGAAGCAAAAGCAGCAAGAGAATTAGCATATGTACCATACTCCAAATTTAAAGTTGGTGCAGCCCTACTAGGAAAAGACGGAAAGGTCTATCGCGGATGCAATATTGAAAATGCTGCATACAGTATGTGCAATTGTGCAGAGCGTACGGCATTATTTAAAGCGTATTCAGAAGGTCAGAAGGAGTTTGACGCAATTGCGGTTGTCGCTGATACTCGACGCCCTGTGCCCCCTTGTGGAGCATGCCGCCAAGTTATCTCTGAATTATGTGCACCTGAAACGAAAGTGATCTTAACAAACCTTCACGGTGATGTGCAGGAATTGACTGTAGCTGAATTGCTGCCAGGAGCTTTTTCACCGGAGGATTTAAATGTTTAATACGAATACAAAATACAAGTCAGGTTTTGTTTCCATTATTGGCAGACCGAATGTAGGAAAATCGACATTTTTAAACAGAGTCATTGGACAAAAAATTGCCATTATGAGCGACAAACCTCAAACGACCCGAAATAAAATACAAGGTGTATATACACAGGATGACGCACAGATTGTCTTCATCGACACCCCTGGTATCCATAAGCCCAAACATAAACTTGGCGATTTCATGATGAAAGTAGCGCAGAATACCCTGAAAGAAGTGGATCTCATCCTATTCATGATCAACGCAAAAGAAGGATTGGGTAGAGGCGATGAATTTATTATCGAGAAACTGAAGGAAACAAGTACTCCAGTATACTTGGTCATAAATAAAATCGACGAGGTGCACCCTGACGAACTGCTTCCTTTAATGGAAACGTACAAATCTCTATTCGATTTCAAAGAGATCATTCCCATTTCTGCTCTTCAAGGAAATAATGTTGAAACATTACTTGAGCAGATTAAGCAATTCTTGCCTGAGGGACCACAATACTACCCAGCTGATCAGGTGACAGACCATCCTGAACGATTCATTGTTTCAGAACTAATTCGGGAAAAGGTGCTGCATCTCACGAGGGAAGAAGTGCCGCATAGCATAGCTGTAGCAATCGACTCGATGAAAAAGCGCGAGCGTGGAGATATCGTGGATATTCAGGCAACGATTGTGGTGGAACGTGATTCACAAAAAGGCATCGTCATCGGAAAACAAGGTAAGGTATTAAAAGAAGTGGGACAAAAAGCAAGAATGGACATTGAAGCACTCCTTGGCTCAAAAGTGTTCCTCGAGCTATGGGTAAAAGTACAGAAAGACTGGCGCAACAAGCAATCCCAGCTAAGAGACTTCGGCTTTAATGCGGATGAATATTAAAAATCCTTTCTTCAAGGTGATTTAAACCAATTTGCCTAGCTGTTGATTGGAGCAATAGGCGAAGACTCCTGCGGGAAGCGGCGTTTAGTGGAGACCCCACAGGCGAAGCCGAGGAGGCTCCATTAACGCCCCTTGGGTCGCTGCGCCTAGTGCGGAAATCAACAGCGGTGTTACAAGAGCCGTTAATATCTAAAGCCATCGTAAAAACAGTTGCTTATTCAAACCTTATGGAAAATAAAAGGCAAGCATATACGCAGCACTTAACTTTGCAGGGAATTTACATTATTTATCTAACATGTTTTGGCCCTTGAACGGTCATCATAGTCATATAGGAATTGGAATAAGTATGCTGGTCTTTACTACAGAAAGGGTGGGGTTTACAATGTTGGATTTTACCTGGAAAGTGTTTAAAGAAACAGGTAATATTGATACCTATCTTCTTTTTAAAGAGCTTGAAAAGGAGAATGTCGATATACCCGAACAATCAGAAGAGCTGGCGCATCGAGACTTACCAATTTCATGACGATGATGACTACCCGATAAAGGCAATCTACCCCTTGTAGATTGCCTTTTTGCATATAGGTCTATACAATTAATAAAGACAGGATTATCAGTGCGGGATGGTGTACGAAAAATGCTACATAAGTGTGAAGGGATAGTTATCAGAACAAATGCCTACGGAGAAAACAATAAAATTGTGACCTTGTATACAAAGGAATTGGGGAAAGTGGGTGTAATGGCAAGAGGGGCCAATAAACCGAGCAGCCGGTTGACGGCAGTTTCCCAGCTGTTTTCACATGGCACTTATGTATTCCAGAAAGGCAGTGGTCTTGGAAGCCTGCAGCAGGGGGATATTATGGAGTCGATGCGGGCAATAAGGGAAGATATATTCCTGACCGCCTATTGCTCATTTGTGGTGGAACTGATGGACCGGGTTACAGAAGAAAGAAACCGCAACCCTCATCTATACGACCTACTTTATCTGACCCTACACTATATCAATGATGGCATGGATGCAGAGATATTAACGTTCATTTATCAAATGAAAATGCTCGATGTGATCGGAATAACCCCTGAATTGAATAAATGTGCCTCCTGTGCAAGCGCGGAAGGTACTTTTGCTTTTTCCATCAAGGAAGGAGGCTTTATATGTCATCGCTGCTTTCATAAGGATCCATACCTTATCAAGGCCTCACCAGCAGCTTTAAGGCTATTAAGAACCTTTTATTATTACGATCTGCATCGAATCGGGAATCTGTCTCTTAAAGAGGAGACTAGAGCTGAGCTGCGTCTGATCATTGATGAATATTATGAGGCGTATTCAGGGATAATGTTAAAATCCAAACGGTTCCTTAAGCAGATTGGGACGTTAAAAGTAAATTTTGATAAAAAATAGCGGTGATACATTGACTTTGTGAAAAAAATCATTTATTATCCTATTACGTTCATAATGATTGCGTTGAAGGAAAATAGTACCTGTCGCCCTCTAATTAAAGCGAACCTAGGATAGTGCGAGCTAGGGGTTAGAGAGATGGGGAAGGCGTTCTGGAGCAATACGGATAAAGTGGTAAAGGGCAGGTCCTTTACAAATAGGGTGGAACCGCGGGAAAACCTCTCGTCCCTATGCTGATGAAAGTTGGCATAGAGATGGGAGGTTTTTTCTATTTTCCTCTCTTGGTCAACTTGAAAATAAGAATTGGAGGGAAATGAAGATGAACATTCAAAATATGATTTTAACACTGCAAAATCATTGGTCCGAACAAGGCTGTATTTTGATGCAGGCCTATGATGTCGAAAAGGGTGCCGGTACGATGAGCCCTTATACTTTCCTTAGAAGTATTGGTCCGGAGCCATGGAATGTGGCTTATGTGGAGCCATCCCGTAGACCGGTAGATGGTAGATACGGGGAAAATCCGAACAGACTGTATCAGCATCATCAATTCCAGGTGATCATGAAGCCCTCACCTGATAATATCCAGGAGCTTTATCTGGAATCCCTTAAGAAGCTTGGGATCGACCCGTTAAAACACGATATCCGTTTCGTGGAAGATAATTGGGAGGCTCCAACGCTCGGCGCAGCTGGACTGGGCTGGGAGGTTTGGCTGGATGGAATGGAAATCACTCAATTCACGTACTTCCAACAGGTAGGCGGCCTGGAATGTAAGCCGGTATCTGTAGAAATCACATATGGGATCGAGCGTTTGGCTTCGTATATTCAAGATAAGGAAAATGTTTTTGACCTGGAGTGGACAGAAGGATTTACGGTACGTGACATCTTCCTTCAACCGGAATACGAGCATTCCAAATATACCTTTGAAACGTCTGACCCTGACATGCTGTTCAATCTTTTTGACATCTATGAAAAGGAAGCTCATCGTCAAATGGACCATGGACTCGTGCACCCGGCCTATGACTATGTTCTGAAATGCTCCCACACCTTTAACCAGTTGGATGCCAGAGGTGCAATCTCTGTAACAGAGCGTACTGGATATATTGGCCGTGTTCGGAACCTCGCAAGAAAAGTGGCGAAAACGTTCTATGATGAAAGAGAGAAACTTGGTTTTCCAATTTTGAATAAGGAGGAGAATACCAATGAGTAAACGGGATTTTTTAATTGAAATCGGACTTGAAGAAATGCCTGCACGCTTTGTGACTGACTCCATGAACCAGCTGGAAGCGAAAGTGAAGGAATGGTTGGCGGGTAATCAACTGGAATTCGGTTATGTGCATGTATATTCCACTCCTCGCCGTTTGGCTCTGCTGGTAGAAGACCTGGTGGAAAAGCAAGAGGATGTTACGGTTGAAGCGAAGGGCCCTGCAAGAAAGGTTGCCCAGAATGAGAACGGTGAATGGTCCAAAGCTGCGCAAGGTTTTACAAGAGGGCAAGGACTGACTGTTGAAGATATCTACTTCAAAGAAATCAACGGCGTGGAATATGCGCACGTTCAAAAACATGTAGTAGGAAGGGAAACAAGAGAGATCCTTGAAACGATCGTTCCTGTTCTGACAGGCCTGCATTTCCCGAAAAACATGCGTTGGGGAAGTGAAGAGCTTCGCTATGTTCGTCCAATCAAATGGCTGGTTGCCTTATTCGGTGACGAGATCATCCCGATGCAAATCACCAATGTGAAGTCTGGAAGAGTGTCAACCGGTCACCGTTTCCTAGGTGGGCAAGTGGAGTTGAAGGATGCGGCAAGCTATGTGGATGCCCTTCTTTCCAACTACGTCATTGTAAATGCTTTTGAGCGAAAAGAAGCGATCAGACAGCAGCTGTCCATCATTGCAGAGGAAAATGGCTGGGAGATCCCTGTGGATGAAGACCTGCTTGAAGAAGTAAACAACCTGGTTGAATATCCAACCGCACTATTCGGTACATTTGAGTCTGAATACCTTTCATTGCCGGAGGAAGTGTTGATTACATCCATGAAAGAGCATCAGCGCTACTTCCCTGTGAAAAGCAAAGACGGAAAGCTACTTCCTTATTTTGTGACAGTCCGAAACGGAAACCACGAAAACCTGGATATTGTAGCAAGAGGAAATGAAAAGGTGCTTCGTGCTAGGCTTTCAGATGCAGCATTCTTCTCCAAGGAAGACGAAAAACTTGTCATCGAAGACGCGGTAGGAAGACTCGATAAAATCGTTTTCCATGAAGAAATAGGAACAACTGGAGAAAAAGTGAAAAGAGTACACAATTTTGCTCTTCAATTAGCCGATCTCCTTCAGGTGGATGAGGAGACTGTGAAGAATGTGAGCCGTGCAGCCTCCATCTACAAATTTGATCTTGTTTCACACATGGTGTATGAGTTCCCGGAACTGCAAGGGATCATGGGTGAGAAATATGCGAAGGCGAAAGGGGAAAACCCTGTAGTCGCTCGTGCAATAAATGAGCATTATATGCCACGATCTGCAGATGATGATACACCAGGTTCTGATGTTGGTGCGATTCTTAGCATCGCGGAAAAATTGGATACGATAGTCGGCTTCTTTGCCATCGGTGTCATTCCAACAGGATCTCAGGACCCATATGCATTAAGACGCCAAGCATCCGGGATCATCCAGACGCTGATCAATAAAAAATGGAAGATTTCCGTTGAAGAACTGATCACTAAATTTGTCACTTATTATGAAGAACAGAGCATCGGGAAGCGTACAAAAGAAGAAACTGCTGCAGAAGTGATTCAATTTTTCAAAATGCGCTTAAAGAATAACCTGTCAGAACTCGGAATCCGCTACGATATCGTGGATGCCATACTGGAACTGCCACTGCATGATATGAGTGCAAGCGTGAAAAAAGCGGAAGTTCTGGACTCTGCAAAAGCGGATGCAAATTTCAAGGAAACTATGGAATCCTTGAGCCGTGTAAGAAACATCGCCAAAAAAGCCACTAATAATGACGAGGTAAAAGAAGAACTCCTCATCGACCAGGAGGAACAACACCTTTACTCCTTGTTCAAAGAAAAAGAAGCAAAGGTACTACAGGCATCAGAATCCCAGGACTATAAGGATGTCTGGAAGGAGCTTGCTTCCTTGAAACCGGCAATTGACGCCTTCTTCGACAATATCATGGTAATGACAGATAAGGAAGAAATCCGTAGCAACCGCCTTGCATTAATGGCAAGTCTGTCTCGATTGATTTCTATTTTTGGAAATATAAACGTCATTATTGTGAAGTAATATCTTGAGACAAACGAAACATCCTGTGATAAAATAAAAAAATTGAAGAAAGAGGCTGACTAATAATAGCAAACTATATTTAGTCAGCCTCTTTCCATTTCCGTCGTATTTCAGTATAATTAGTATATAATATTTACATATAAAGTATGTCACATTAAACGTAAATAGATTTGATAGGTGGTGAACGACAATAGAACTGAATAAACGGCAAGAACATATTTTACAGATTGTAAAAGACCAAGGACCTATCACCGGAGAAGCTATTGCAGATCAACTTAACCTGACGAGGGCAACACTGCGTCCCGACCTGGCCATTCTGACCATGGCAGGCTATCTCGATGCAAGGCCAAGAGTGGGCTATTTCTATACAGGAAAGACGGGATCACAACTTCTTTCCGATAAAATCAACAAAATACAGGTTCATGACCATTCATCGATTCCCGTCGTGGTTCATGAGAGCGTCTCTGTTTATGACGCAATCTGCACGATGTTTTTAGAGGATGTCGGAACGCTTTTTGTGGTGGATAAATTTTCTATTATTGTTGGAGTGCTCTCCAGGAAAGACCTGTTGCGTGCAAGCATCGGGAAACAGGAGCTCACCTCCATCCCGGTTAATATCATCATGACAAGAATGCCGAATGTCACCTATTGTTTTAAAGAGGATCTGATTATCGATGTTGCACAGAAATTAATCGAAAAGCAGATTGATGCTCTTCCAGTCGTGAAGCAAACGGATAAAGGCTATGAAGTGATAGGAAGAATTACAAAAACAAATATTACCAAGGTTCTTGTTGCTCTTGCGCATAACGAAATAATCTAGATTGGAGGAGAATAATGGAAAAGAGAACGGTATACATTCTTTCAGATTCAGTTGGAGAAACAGCAGAACTCGCAGTGAAGGCGGCAATCAGCCAGTTTAATGGAGCGAATTTCCATTTGAAGAGAATACCTTATGTGGAGGATATCGCAACCATCACAGAAGTAATTTCCATAGCAAAAATAAATCACGGACTGATCGCATTCACACTTGTAGTCCCTGAAATGAGAAAACACCTGATTTCACTTGCCCAGAAGGAAGGGGTTCCAGTATACGATATCATCGGCCCATTGGTGGACTTGATGGAACAGGAATATAAAGTGAAACCGAAGTATCAACCAGGACTGGTACGCCAGCTGGATGACGATTATTTCAAGAAAATCGAAGCGGTGGAGTTTGCGGTAAAGTATGATGACGGCCGTGATCCAAGAGGAATCATCAAAGCGGATATCGTATTGGTTGGAGTTTCCAGAACCTCCAAGACCCCTCTATCCCAATACCTGGCACACAAACGCCTGAAGGTAGCGAATGTGCCCATCGTCCCTGAAGTCGATCCGCCGGAAGAGCTGTACAAGGTTTCGCCAGAAAAATGCTTCGGCCTAAAAATCAGTCCCGAAAAGCTCAACGACATCCGAAAAGAACGCCTAAAAGCACTCGGACTAAACGATAAAGCTGCCTACGCCAACCTCGAAAGAATTAAAGAAGAACTTGCATTTTTCGAGACAGTCGTTAATAAAATAGGTTGTGAAGTCATCGACGTCACCAACAAAGCCGTCGAAGAAACAGCCAACCTCATCTCAAACATCTACAACAACCGGTTGAAATAATTCAGAGTGAAGTTATTCTAAATACGCTTTGTGAGAGGAACCTGTTGAATTTTTAGGAATAATAGCTGTTGATTGGAGCGAAAGGCGAAGATTCCTGCGGGAGACAGCGCTAGAGTGGAGACCCCACAGGCGCAGCCGAGGAGGCTCCACCAGGGCCCCGCGGAAAGCGAAGCCTTGCGCGGAAATCAACAGCGGTGTTCAACGTCAACCAAAAAATTACTATATGAACAAGGAGCGCTTATTACAAGTGCTCTTTTTCTTGGGGGAAAAACATAATTTTCCGCATGTGTTTTAGTGGTCAATTCAAAAGGTTTATATTATAATAAAAAATTGTGATAAAAAAATTCCCGTATAGGGTTTAGAGTTCCAGTTAATCGAATAAACTAAAACTAGCTATAAGTCAATAGCGAGGAGACAGTTTCGTTCGACAACCATAAAAAAACTAGCGAAAAAAGAAGGTTTTTGGGAAGGGATGTAGAAACCATTTAACATGCAAAATAATCGACAACCTATTATTTTGGTAGACGCAGATGCGTGTCCTGTTAAAGAAGAGATCAGTAGTATCGGTCATACATATCAATTGGACGTTTACTTTGTAGCATCCTACTCCCACGTAGTCAAAAACGAAATAAAAGGTATATGGGTATATGTGGATGATGAAAAGGAATCTGCAGATCTTTACATACTCAACCATGCAAGAAAAAATGATGTGGTGGTAACCCAAGATCATGGGCTGGCCAGTATGTTGGTGTCGCGGAACGTTTATGTTCTATCTCCTCGTGGAAAACAATACGAAGAGAGCGAAATGGATATGATGCTTCACATGAGATTTTTATCGGCAAAAGAACGAAGAAAAGGAAACTATTCAAAAGGGCCTAAAGCGTTTTCTCAACAGAATCGGGAAAACTTTGTGCATTCATTTAAAAAAACTTTGTCGAATATTGCAGGAATTCGGGAATAGAAAGCGAATAGTTAGTCACGGAGTGTTGTTATGAACTATAGAATTCCTGAACAGACCATTGATCAAATTAGACAATCATCCGACATAGTCGATGTAGTTGGTGAATATGTACAATTAAAGAAACAAGGTCGTAACTATTTTGGCCTGTGCCCATTTCATGGAGAAAGCACACCTTCCTTTTCAGTTTCCCCGGATAAACAGATATTTCATTGCTTTGGCTGCGGAGCTGGAGGTAATGCCTTTAACTTTATCATGGATATAGAAGGCGTCAGTTTTGTAGAGGCGGCCCAAAAGCTTGCCAAATCCTCGAATATTGAAATGGAAGTCCCGGAAAATGAACTGTCCGGCAATTCAGGTCAGTCAAAAGAAACAAAATGGATGATGGATGCACATTTGCTCTTACAGAAATTTTACCATCATTTACTTTTAAATACAAAAGAGGGTCAGGAAGCCTACGACTATTTAAGCGGAAGAGAATTTACCGATGAAATGATGAAAAAGTTCGGTATTGGATATGCGCTGAACAGCTGGGATTTCGCCCTGAAGTTTTTGACCAAGAGAGGATACAATCAAAAGCTTCTTGAAAAAGCGGGTCTTCTTATTGAAAAGGAGCACACTGCCGAATATTTTGACCGTTTCCGGGACCGGATCATGTTTCCGATACATGATCATAAAGGAAACGTGATTGCATTTTCTGGACGTGTGTTGGGTAAAGGGGAGCCGAAATACTTGAACTCTCCTGAAACGGCACTCTTCAATAAAAGCAAAATCCTGTACAACTTCCATCAGGCAAGACCACACATACGCAAACAGGAGCAAGTGATACTCTTTGAGGGGTTCGCAGATGTCATTGCTGCCGATCGTGCAGGATTGCATCATTCCATTGCAACGATGGGGACTTCCCTGACAGAAGATCAGGCAAGGATCATCCGCCGTCATGTCGAAAGTGTCATCATCTGCTATGACGGTGACAACGCAGGGATTGAGGCTGCATATCGTGCGGCTAAGATTCTGATTGAGCAGGGCTGTTATGTGCGAGTCGCATTGATGCCAGATAAACTAGACCCTGATGACTATATCCGCAAAAAAGGGCCTGAGTCATTCAAGCAGGATGTAATAGGGGCAAGTTTAACGTTTATGGCATTTAAGTTGCAATACCTTCGCAGAGGCAGAAACTTAAAAGACGAAGGAGAAAAGATCCGGTATATAGAAGATGTTCTGAAGGAAATCAGTATGCTTACAAAAGCGGTAGAGAGGGATCATTATCTACGCCAGCTGGCAGATGAATTTTCCATCTCCCTTGATGCGCTGAAGCAACAGCAGTTTCAAGTGTATAAATCTCTTAACCAAAAAAAGGATTATCGGGAGCAGAATAGAATTAATATATCTAACCAGCCAAAGCTCTTTTCCAAAACGTTAAAACCTGCCTACGAAAACGCAGAACGCTTTCTATTGGCACATATGCTGAAAAATAGAGCGGTCTCCGACAAAGTGCAAGCATCCATCGAAGGAGCTTTCATCATGGAAGAGCATCGGGCGATAGCCGCTTATCTATATGCCTTTTATGAGGAAGGATATGAACCTAATATTAGCGTATTCATGGAGCGCATCCCTGAGGTGGAGCTGAAGAAAAGAATCTCAGAGCTTGGAATGCTGACACTTGAGGAAGAATTAAGTGAGGCAGTTCTACGGGATTACATGAAACAGGTGTTTAATTATCCAAAGTTGTTAACAATAAAGGAAAAAGAACAAGAAAAGAAACAGGCAGAAGTTAAAAACGACTTTTTGCTTGCTGCACAAATCGCGATGGAAATTATCCAATTGAAAAAAGAGTTAAAACAATAAATATGCCTCTTTATCGCGTTCAATGTTGGAAGGAGGGGACTGTTGATGGCTGAAAAATCAGCGCAATCAAAAGAGATGGAAACAGAATTGACCATCGATCAAGTAAAAGAGCAACTAACAGAAGTTGGGAAGAAACGTGGAGTCCTGACTTATGAAGAGATAGCTGAAAAAATGTCCGGCTTCGAGATGGAGTCCGACCAGATGGATGAGTACTATGAGTTCCTTGGGGAGCAAGGGGTCGAAATTATCGGGGAAGCGGAATCGGATGATGATCCAAACACTCAACAGCTTGCAAAGGAAGAGGAATTCGACCTTAATGACCTGACTGTACCACCCGGTGTGAAAATAAATGACCCTGTCCGTATGTATTTAAAGGAAATCGGGCGAGTGGACCTGTTGTCTGCTGAAGAAGAAATCAGCCTGGCAAACCGGATCGAAGAAGGAGACGAGGAAGCAAAACGTCGTCTTGCTGAAGCGAACCTGCGTCTTGTAGTTAGTATTGCAAAGCGTTATGTAGGACGAGGAATGCTGTTTCTTGACTTGATCCAGGAAGGTAACATGGGTCTGATTAAAGCGGTAGAAAAGTTTGATTACAGAAAAGGGTTCAAGTTTTCTACATATGCCACATGGTGGATACGTCAAGCAATCACCCGTGCCATTGCAGACCAGGCTAGGACCATCCGTATCCCGGTACACATGGTGGAAACCATCAACAAGTTGATCCGTGTTCAAAGACAGCTTCTTCAGGATCTTGGACGTGAACCAAGTCCGGAAGAAATTGCAGAGGATATGGACCTTACACCGGATAAAGTACGTGAAATCCTTAAAATTGCACAAGAGCCAGTTTCCTTGGAAACACCAATAGGTGAAGAGGATGACTCACATCTTGGCGATTTCATCGAAGACCAGGATGCTACATCCCCATCCGATCATGCTGCCTATGAGTTGCTGAAAGAGCAGCTTGAGGACGTACTGGATACATTGACAGACCGTGAAGAGAATGTGCTACGACTCCGCTTCGGGCTTGATGACGGACGTACACGCACACTCGAAGAAGTTGGGAAAGTATTCGGTGTTACAAGAGAGCGTATCCGACAAATTGAAGCGAAAGCACTTAGAAAGCTGAGACACCCAAGCCGCAGCAAACGCTTAAAGGATTTCCTCGAATAGAATTTAATCCCCGAAATAGTTCGCTTTTATTTATAAGGTGAACTATTTCTTTTTTTTTCTTTTATTTATTTTTAATTTTCAGTTATCTGCACCTGCAAGAGGAGTGTTATTTATTTTGAATAGACAAAGAAAAGATACCATCATTCACGAGATAAAGTATTGGAAGGAAAGCCGCTTGCTTCCGGAACACTATTGTGACTATCTGCTAGCGCTATATACCGAGGGAGAGGGGAGCAATAAACAAGCAAAAGTTCCAAAAAAGAATCTTTTTCATTTATTTCTTGCAATCCTTATTCCGTTGTTCGTTCCAATAACATTTCTTGTCATTTATTTTACTGAATTGTCAATTGATTTGCAAATGCTCCCGATAATATTTTTTATTCTGCTATCGTTATTTGGCTATTATGTTTTTCGGAAAGAACATTTCTTTATACATATTCCAATAGTTACCTCCGCTTTGCTCTTGCTTCTCCTATCCTTGAAATTGGTGGAAGCGATCGGCTACCATCCCACACAGATGCTAGTTGCAGTAGGTGCTCAAGGTGTTGGATGGTTTGTGATCGGTTTCCTCAAGAATTGGTACTACTTGAATGTCGCTGCCATTATCACTGGTCTTTTAATCTTGGGAGTTATTATATTAAAGTAATTTACATATAATTTTGTTATTTTAAAAAGTTGAGAATATTCCCTCCTTTCTATTATAATACATTTGAAAGCGTATTCAATATGTAAAGTGTAGATGGAAATTTCTTTTCCTTTTGATAGGCAGTGTTCACGGGAAAAGGTTTTTTGCTAAACATCAAGGGGGGAAAATGATGAATTTCGATTTAACATCCGAACAAGCAATGATAAGAAAAACGATTAGGGAGTTTTCTGATGAAGTGGTAGCACCTGGGGCACTTCAAAGGGATCGCGACAAAAAATTTCCGGTTGAAGTTTTTCGCCAACTGTCTGATCTTGGAATGATGGGTCTGCCGTTTCCAGAAGAATACGAGGGAGCTGGAGCAGATACAGTAAGTTTTGCCATCGTGGTAGAGGAACTCAGCCGTGCATGCGGCTCCACTGGGATTACCTACTCCGCCCACGTTTCACTCGGAGGGGCACCGATCAACCTATTTGGGACGGAAGAACAGAAACGCCAATACCTTGTTCCTATCTGCACAGGTGAGTCCTTGGGAGCTTTCGGATTGACAGAACCGAACGCAGGCTCTGATGCTGGAGGAACCCAGACGACAGCAGTGGAAGATGGAAATGACTATATCATCAATGGAAATAAATGCTTCATTACCAATGCATCGTATGCAAAGCATTTGGCGCTTACTGCCATTACAGGCAGAGATGGCAATGAAAAAGAAATATCTGCTGTGATTGTCCCAACGGATGCACCAGGTTTCCAGATTATAGATAATTATGAAAAAATGGGGCTGAATGCTTCCAATACGACTGAGTTGGTCCTTGAAGACGTGCGTGTTCCGCAAGAGAACCTGCTTGGGAAGCGTGGAGAGGGTTTCAGGCAGTTCCTGATCACGCTGGATGGTGGACGCATCGGAATTGGTGCAATGGCTGTAGGGATAGCTCAGGCCGCTTTTGAGCGAGCGCTCGCTTATTCAAAAGAACGGAAACAGTTCGGCAGATCCTTATCAAGCTTCCAGGTTAACCAATTCAAGCTTGCAGACATGGCAATGAAGCTTGAGCTTGCAAGAACGATGGTTTATAAAGCGGCATGGCTGAAAGATCAGGGAAGACCTTTTTCTAAAGAAGCTTCCATGTGTAAATTGTATGCCTCAGAGGTTTGTATGGAAATTGCAGACCAGGCTGTCCAGCTGCACGGCGGATATGGCTATATGAAAGAATATCATGTCGAGAGGTTCATGAGGGATGGCAAGCTCCTCGAAATTGGCGAAGGAACCTCGGAAGTTCAAAGAATGGTAATTGCCAGACATTTAGGCTGCTAAATATTTTTGTGAAAAACTTTTTAAAAGGTAGAATATCGAATGTGCTTTAGAGAAAACTAAATATATTGCCAACAGCCTGAAACCTTCATCCTGGATGAAGGTTTTTGCTTCATCCCTGATGAAGGTTTTTGTCTAAACTGTGAATTTAAAACAGAAGTTGGCATTTTGGTCTTTTCCTATAGTAAAATATAAAGTAAAATAGATAGTGCTTGTATAAGTTTCGACATTCGTACATGTACATAAGGAGGTTTGAAAATTATGAATCGTAATCCACTTATTCCTTTTGCATTTATTGCAGTTTTAGGACTGGGATTGATGTTCTTATTCTCTTTTATTGGTTTAGATCAAGCCGAGAAAATTGCTAACGGTGAAGATGGTGCGACAGCGGATATGTCTGCTGAAGAGATCTATGCATCAAAATCTTGTATTGGCTGTCATGGTAATGACCTTGCAGGGGGAGCAGGTGCACCGGCTCTTGTTGATGTAGGCGAAAGATTAGATCAAGAAGAAATCAAGAATATTATCATTAATGGTCAAGGTGCGATGCCAGCTGGCCAAGCTAACGCACAGGAAGCAGAAGTCTTATCCGAATGGTTGGCAAACTACGGTAAAGAAGGCGCTGAAGGCGAAGCGAAAGAAGACGGCGGAGGCCATTAATCCTTCACTCTTTACAACATGTTTTCAAATAAAAGGTCCTTTGCATTTGTGAAGGATTTTTTTTTATACTTAGCGTATCTGCAACAAAATACATAATAATTGTGGTGATCTTTGATGAATGAATTAAAACTATCGAAGCGGCTGGAGGCGGTCACTTCCTATATCCCCAAAAACAGCATATTGGCAGACATCGGATCCGACCATGCCTACCTCCCGTGCTATGCCTATCTGCAAGGGATGATTGAACGGGCGGTTGCTGGGGAAGTGGTGGAAGGTCCCTATCAATCTGCATTGGACCAGGTAAGAAGAACGGAGCTTTCCCATGTAATTGATGTGCGAAAAGGGGATGGACTTGAGGTCATTTCCCCGAATGAAGTGACTTGCATTACGATTGCAGGAATGGGCGGTACGCTTATCCAGACCATTCTCGAGAAGGGGAAGGAAAAGCTTGCAGGTGTTCAAAGGTTGATCCTTCAGCCGAATATCGGTTCAAAGAAGGTAAGAGAATGGCTGTTGTCCAATGGGTGGGAGCTCACTGCGGAAAAGATCCTGGATGATGAAGGACGTATCTATGAGATCCTAGTAGCGGACCGTGGCGATAGCGAAAAGCCATACTTGAATAATAAAGAAGCTGGACTGTTGATGGGACCATTTCTTAGCAATGAGAAGAATGACATTTTTGTTCGAAAGTGGACGAACGAAAGAGAGCACTGGACGAAAATCGTTAGTCAGCTTGAAGAAGCTCCTGTTACAGATGCGAACGAAAAGAAGAAAGCCGAATTGAAAGCGAAGATCAAGCTGGTAGAGGAGGAACTTGGCATTGAAAACAGCTAACGGCCATGAAATCATTCAATGGTTTGAGCAATTCTCACCAAAGCGCTATGCGATGGAAGGTGATAAGATAGGCTTGCAGATCGGAACATTGAATAAGCCTGTGAAAAAAGTGATGATTACCTTAGATGTTTTGGACAGCGTAGTTGATGAAGCGATTGCGAAAGAAATAGATCTAATCATCGCACACCATCCGCCAATTTTCCGTGCGTTGCCTCATGTAACGGATGGAAATGCAGCAGGACGGATTGTGACCAAATGTATCAAGCATGATATTAGTGTATACGTGGCCCATACGAATCTGGATATTGCAGTCGGTGGGGTAAATGATATGCTCGCTGATGCAATTGGCTTGGTTGATTCAAAGGTACTTGTGCCAACCTTGACGGAGGAGTTGCGGAAGCTTAGTGTTTTTGTCCCTGTTTCTCATGCAGAAGATTTGCGTGCAGCGTTGGGGGAAGCCGGAGCTGGTCATATCGGCAATTACAGCCACTGCTCCTTCAGTTCGGTAGGGGAAGGTCGTTTCCTCCCGATGGAAGGAACAGATCCTTTTATCGGAAAGCAGGGAGCGCTTGAAAAGGTCGAGGAAGTGAAAGTGGAAACCATCTATCCTGTATCACTCGAGAAAAAAGTGTTGAATGCGATGAAGAAGGCGCATCCATATGAAGAGGTCGCCTATGATATTTTTGCTTTGAAAAACGAAGGGGAAACGCTCGGGTTAGGAAGAGTAGGAAAGCTGGCAGAGCCGATGACTCTGACTGAATTTGCACAGCATGTGAAGCGTACGCTTGATGTGGAAAATGTCCGTGTAGTGGGCGGTTCGGACGTTATGGTAAAGAAAGTCGCTGTAGTGGGTGGCGATGGGAACAAGTACATCAACCATGCCAAGTTTGCAGGAGCTGATGTATATGTAACGGGAGATCTTTATTTTCATACTGCCCATGATGCGATGGCAATCGGCTTGAATGTAGTAGATCCCGGTCACTATGCAGAGAAGATTATGAAAAAAGGGACAGCTGATAAGCTTGTGGCTGCCGCTTCTGATTGTAAATGGGAGCTGGAAGTAGTGGTCTCGGAATCGAATACAGATCCTTTTACGTTCATGTGATTGTGATTGTTAACTGGCAGCCTGACACTTGTTGGGCTGTTTTTTGATAAACAAAAAAAGCTACCGGAACCAATCCCGGCAGCAATCTTATTTAAACCGTCTTTTTCTTAACCTTAGGCAATATCTTCTGCAAAGGAACATTTTTCGTCGTATTCCATGTTGCTTCATTCGTCGGATCGAAATTTTCGATAAACGTGATGACTTCTTTTGTAATAGGCGTTGGTGTGGACGCTCCAGCAGTCACAGCCACTTTTTTCGCATCCATCAGCCACTGGACCTTCAATTCGCTGATATCTGAAATACGGTATGCAGGAGTGCCGGCTATCTCATGGGAAACCTGCGCAAGGCGATTGGAGTTGTTGCTTTTTGGATCACCGACCACAATCGTTACATCCGCTTCTCCAGCCTGCTCGGCAACTGCCTCCTGTCTAACCTGAGTAGCCAGGCATATCTCTTTGTGCTGTTCCACATGCGGATATTTTTCCTGCACCTTTACCATGATGTCAGCAACGTCCCATTGGCTCATTGTCGTCTGGTTCGTTACAATGATTTTTTCATTATGGATGTCTAGTCCAGCTACATCGGCTTCGTTTTCAACCAGATGGACGATGTCCGGTGCGACACCGACAGCTCCTTCCGGCTCTGGATGGCCTTTTTTACCGATGTAGATGACATCATAGCCTTCCGCTTCCTTTGCACGAATCAAGTCATGTGTACGGGTAACATCCGGACATGTTGCATCGATGGTGGTCAGGCCTTTTTCCCTGGCAAGCTTTTTCACTTCCGGGGAAACACCATGAGCTGTAAAAATGACGGTTCCATGATCAATCTTGTCCAGAATCTCTTTTCGGTTCGCACCATCAAGTGTAATGATTCCTTCTTCTTCAAATGCATCTGTAACATGTTTATTATGAACAATCATACCAAGAATGTAGATTGGACGTGGTAACGTTTTGTCTAAAGCTGCATTTCTTGCAATAACCATAGCATCCACTACGCCGTAGCAATAGCCACGTGGGGCAATCTTAATAATCTCCATACTATGTTACCCTCCTTATAAATCAATAGGGCTCTTTTCATAAAATTTTGTGCTTATGACTGTAAAAAATCGGCTTTTGGATTTTTTACCGAGATAAACTTCATTTTATATAATAAGTAAACTATATAATACACTGAAAAGAGCATAAAGAGAGTGATATACGATACACACTCTCTCGCTACTATTCTCTTATTATAATATAAATGGGAGGGATAGTACAAAAGGAAGATAAGGGCAGTGCTAAACATAAAGCTTTGGTCCGGGTTGCCCTTTAGGTTTTGCCTCTTTTACTTCCTTCGCATCTGTTTCTGTCTTTTTCTTTCTACGCGGTTTTGATGAGGCAGCCGCACTTTTTTTGCTATCAGATTCCGTGCTTTCATCTGTTGTCTCTGCAGAGGCTGTTTCATCCTCATCATCCACTTCGACATTTTTTAATTCGCTATATAGTTTGATCATGGCAGGAACATTTCGAACTAGAGGCCCATATTGCTGAACCATCGGCATGACGGATTCCGCCATCTTCAAGGCCTTTTGAACGTTTCCTAACATCCCGGTCAGGTTGCCTGGATTGGCGAGCTGCTGAAGAACACCGCTGTTAGCTAACTGACCTAAGCCACCACCAGTGTTGGCAAGTTGACCCAGTCCGCCCATTCCGCCAATGCTCCTTGCTCCTCCTCGGCCAAAAAGCTTGGCAAGCAAGCCCCCTCCGCCGGAACCGCCCATGTTCGCGCCTCCAAATCCAGGTCCGCCAAATCCGGAACCACCAAATCCAAGTCCACTAAAACCAGATCCTCCTAAATTACCACCAAATAATGGTCCCCTGGAAGCTCCTCCCATCCCCCCCATAAAAGGAGATGGGTTTCTCATCATCATTGGATTAGGCATATTTGACATATTTGGTGGCTGGATCTGCCCAAAGGGCTGCATACCACCTCCGAATTGAAAAGGTGAAGCGTTATTGGGTGGCATCGGTCGGTTTGGTCCAAAAAACATGGTAATCCTCCTTTCTTTCTTAAAAATTCTTGTGTGTTTGATACATCAGCGTGATTAATGGGGAAAATAGAAAGACATTAACCTCTTACGTATAGACAAATGCTTATTCTTTTATAATTTATGCCGTTGGTACTTGAAATGTTTATCGTCCCATAAGAATGGGCACAACCGTAATGTAGCCAAAACGGAGAAAGTCATTTATAATAGTAGTTTGGGTAAAAAATGAGACAAACTTCAAAAAATGATCTCTTTGAAAATTATGGAACATTAACATAGATAATCATGATTTTAAATTAGAAGTGCTGGAGGAAGATAGATGAATACACAATTTGAGAAATTCAAAGTGAAACCGTTTATATTGGAAGCGGTGAAAGAACTTCGTTTTCAAAAACCGACTGAGGTCCAGGAAAGAATGATTCCATCCTTATTGAATGGAGAAAGCGCAATCGGCCAATCACAAACAGGTACTGGTAAAACGCATGCTTATTTGATTCCGATCTTAAGCAAAATTGACCCATCAGTTCAAGAGGTGCAAGCTGTCATCACTGCACCGACAAGGGAATTAGCCAACCAGATCTACCAGGAAGTTTTAAAAATGACAAAGTTTTGTGCACCGGATGAAGAAATTACCGCTCGCTGCTATATAGGCGGTACGGACAAACAGCGTACAATCGACCGCTTGAAGCAGCAGCCTCAAATCGTAGTGGGGACTCCAGGTCGTATCAAGGATCTGATGAGTGAAAAAGCACTACAGGTTTATACAGCTAAAACAATCGTTGTCGATGAAGCGGATTTGATGCTGGAAATGGGCTTTATTGAAGATATAGATAAAATCGCTTCTGCCATGCCAAAGGATCTTCAGATTTTAGTATTTTCTGCAACGATTCCTGAAAAGTTAAAACCGTTCCTGCGCAAGTATATGGAAAATCCAAAATATACACATGTAGCACCGAAACAAGTTACTGCAACGAAAATTAATCACATGCTTATTCCGGTTAAATCAAAAAATAAAATGACTCTTTTGCATGATGTACTTGTTCAAATGAATCCTTTCCTGGCAATTGTGTTTACGAATACTAAGAAAAAAGCCGATGAAGTGGCGGATTCCCTCCTTGAGCAAGGCTTGAAGGTAGGAAGAATCCATGGTGACCTGAATCCACGTGAACGTAAGAAAATGATGAAGCAAATCACTGAACTGGACTACCAATATGTGGTTGCTACAGATTTGGCTGCAAGAGGTATCGATATTGATGGTGTCAGTCATGTTATCAATTTTGAAATTCCTACAGATCTGGATTTCTATGTACATCGAGTTGGACGTACTGGCCGTGCCGAATATTCCGGAAAAGCAATTACATTTTATGAACCGACGGATGAAAATGCATTGGCTCAAATCGAGAAGCTTGGAATTACATTTACACAGATGGATCTTAAAGGCGGCGAGCTTGTAGAAATCGGTGCGCGTAATAAGCGTCAAAACCGTCAAAAGAAAATCAATGAGATAGATGTGGCTGCGAAAACAGCGGTTAAAAAGTCCGAAAAAGTAAAACCGGGCTACAAAAAGAAACATAAGTACGAAGTGGAGCAATTCAAGAAAAGACAACGTCGTTTAAAGAAAAGATAAGGCAAGCTCTAATATGACCTTTCCCGACAACATTATGGTAAAATAAAGATGGATTTTTTAAAGAGGTGATGTTGTAGTGGAAAATAATCTTTTAATCGGTTCTCATGTTTCGATGAGCGGGAAGAAAATGCTGCTTGCTGCAAGCGAAGAGGCTGCTTCTTATGGGGCGAATGTATTTATGGTCTATACGGGTGCTCCCCAGAATACAAGAAGAAAAAAAATAGAAGATCTTAATATTGAAGCAGGTCTTCAGCATATGAAGGACCATGGGATCAAGGACATCATTGTTCATGCCCCATATATCATCAATATTGGAAATTCCGAAAAGCCGGAAACATTCGAGCTTGGAGTGAACTTTTTAGCGGAAGAAATCAGAAGAACAGAAGCGATCGGAGCGAAGCAGATTGTGCTTCACCCTGGCGCTCATGTTGGTGCGGGAGCAGAAATTGGTATTTCCCAGATAATAAGGGGACTCAATGAAGCTCTTACAAAAGAACAAAATGTTCAAATAGCACTGGAAACAATGGCTGGAAAAGGTTCGGAGTGTGGAAGAACATTTGAAGAAATTGCGGCTATCATCGATGGTGTCCATCTCAACGAAAAGATTTCCGTCTGCTTTGATACTTGCCATGTTCATGATGCAGGCTACGATATTGTCAATGACTTTGATGGCGTATTGAAGCAGTTTGATGACATAGTAGGGCTGGATAGAATCAAGGTGCTTCATATCAATGACAGTAAGAATGTACGCGGGGCAGCGAAGGACCGTCATGAGAATATCGGATTTGGGAACATCGGGTTTGATGCTTTGAATTATATCGTGCATCACGACCAGCTTTCCGCCATCCCGAAAATACTGGAGACGCCTTATGTCGGAGAAGATAAAAAAGACAGAAAACCGCCATACAAGCACGAGATTGCAATGCTGAGAAACAAGGTGTTCGAGGAAGATATATTGACGAAAATATTGAATGACTAAAAGCAGAAAAGGAGCAGGGGATTCACACCCTTGCTCCTTTTTGCTATTTTGTAAACTCCATAAACAATTGATTCACTTTTTTTGCTGTTTCATGGCCGGTGATCTTTGCAACTTCCTTCATCAGCTGGATACGTTCCGATGTGTTGAAGACATTCACTTTTTTTGATTGTAAAAGAGCGGAAATCTTCTTTGCCTGATCGGTTGTCAATGAAATATTGTACTGAGCGCTGTAGTTCATCAGTTCTTCAGGTGAAATGTTGTGCAGCTTCTTGTTTACAATCTGCTGGTAAATATTCATAGAATCCCTCCCGTGATAGCCTATGTAAAATAAACAAAAGTGCTACCTTTACGAAATAATATGACAATAGTTAGGAAATTATTGTATAATTAAAAAAAGATAAACAATAATTCATTTTTAACGATATTTAAAGGTAACAAGGGGGAGTCGCCTTGTCTTTTATCATAGATCAGAAGGAACAAGATATTTTTCGTGCATTAAGCTCTGATTTGCGTTTGATTTTGAATGTAAACGGTTCAATTGAGGAGTGGAATGAGCATGCTGCCTCATTTTTCTCGTTGATGGATGAGGATAGATCGTTTTTCATAACTTTTCCGAGCAGCTACAGGGATAAAGTTTTTACATACATTCAAGAACTGGTGATGGCTAATGGGGAAATGCGAAAAAAGATTCTTTTTCACCGAATAGATGGGAAATACATAGAAGTGGTGTACAATGGAAAATTTGTGGAGAACCGCATTTATTTGTCTGGGACTGTCATTGAAAGCAATGATGTGATGAGCATCCTCCCATTGCATTATGGCTCCATCGAGCAATCACTTAAATTGAATGAATTCACTACAAATTCTCTGGATGTAGCCATATTGGTTCTTACCAAGCAGGCTACCATTGAATATATCAACAAGCGCTGCCTGACCGTTCTGGAGCTTGATGTGGAAGAGGATACATACCGAAATGCCGATTTCTCAAGCATTCATACCCCTAGCTTTTTGAAGCAGAAACTAATGGAAATCCACGAAGAAGTTTATCTCAATAAGGTCTTCAAGGAAAGGATCTGTTATGATGATGAAATGCTTTTTCAGATTCAAGGTGTCTACTTTGAACAGACAGAGAAAGTGTTTTTTATCATCCATGACCGCTCTTACCAGCAAAAATTCGAAAATCTACTGATTTATAAGCAGCAGATGGAGTCGGTTTCACAGATCTCCGCAGGGATGGCACATGAATTGAGAAACCCGCTTTCCGTAATCAAAGGGTTTATTCAGTTATCACAGATTACGAACAATTGGAGCAAATACTATGATACCATCATGGCCGAAATCAATCGGATGAACTCCATTATAGAAGATTTCCTGTCGGTTTCCCGAAAAAAAGTTAAAAAACAGCCGATTCAGCCTCAACAGATTTTCCGTTCACTTGTTTACATTTTTCAATCTGAATGTCTGCTTCATAATATCGATTTTGATTTTGAAATAGACGAAGTGGAAGACCAGGTAGTAGTGAATGAAGCGATGATCAAGCAGGTTATGCTCAACTTTCTTAGAAATGCGATTGAAGCGTATCCGGATAACCAGAAAAGCAAGTTCTTCCTATTGCGTGCAAAAAAAATGGATATGTTTTATGAAATAACCGTCATGGATAATGGGAAAGGCATGGCTGAGGATGTGCTTGACCGGATTGGAAAGCCATTCTTTACAACCAAGGAAAAAGGGAACGGTCTTGGAATTCCACTTTGCAAAAAAATAATTGAAGATCACGATGGGGAGCTTTTTATCGATAGTAAGCTGGGAGAAGGGTCCACTTTTTGCTATCGTCTGCCCCTGCATAAAAAAGCCTGATTTACAGGCTTTTTTGTTTAGCTTTGAAAAGGGTGGAGGATAATAAAAGTAGCAGGTTCAAAAGATTTACTTTTCTACTTGTCTCCTGTATACTAATCTATTGTTGAAAAATCGTAATGATTCTTATCTTATAAGGTGTGAAATAGATGAAACCTATCGAAAACGTGTTAGAAATAAAAGGACTTTCCTTCAAATATGAACAGCAGAATGTGTTGGAGGATATCCATCTTACGATACCACAAGGGGCATTCCTTGGATTGGTGGGCCCGAATGGTTCCGGAAAATCCACGCTGCTTAAATGTATCCTTGGCTTATTGAAACCTCAGCAAGGAGCCGTTCAGCTTTTTGGCAAGGACATCCGGAAATTTAGAGAATGGAATAAAATAGGGTTTGTTTCACAAAAGGCTAATAGCTTTAATTCAGGTTTTCCTGCGACTGTTTTTGAAGTGGTATCTACAGGTCTCGTTTCAAAAGTGGGTTTGCTTCGTTTCTTCAATAAGGAGCATAGCCGGAAAGTGTTGGATGCAATCAGAGCCGTAGGTATGGAGGAATTTGCCCATAGAAATATCGGCGATCTTTCAGGCGGCCAGCAGCAGCGTATCTTTATCGCCAGAGCCCTCGTAAGTGAACCGAAGCTGCTTATATTGGATGAGCCGACTGTAGGCGTAGATGCAAAAAATGTCCATAATTTCTATCAGATGCTTGAAAAGCTTAACAAAGATTTGGGAATCACCTTGGTGATGGTAACGCATGATATCGGGACTATAACAGAAAAAGTTACACATGTGGCATGCCTGAATAAAACACTGCACTTCCATGGCTTAACAGATGATTTTGAAAAATTATGTTCCCATGACTTATCTCAGTTTTATGGTCATGACGTCCATGTACTTAGTCATCACCATCATGATGGAGGGCATTTGTAATGATTTCAGCACTCATGCAATTCGAATTTTTAAGAAATGCGGTTTATACAGGATTATTGATTGGGTTTTTAGCGCCGTTATTGGGTGTCTTTGTTGTAGTAAGGAGATTGTCCCTGATAGCGGACGCCCTTAGCCATGTGACGCTAGCAGGGATAGCGGCGAGCCTGCTGGTGGAAAAGAGGTTTGGTCTTTTCACCGGGTTAAGCCCGATTTATTTTGGGATGGCGTTTTCCGTCACTGGAGCTCTCTTTATTGAGAAGCTGCGAGGTGTGTATAAGCATTATCAGGAGCTTGCCATACCTATCATTCTTTCGTCCGGGATTGGACTCGGAGTCATTTTCATCTCACTTGCGGATGGCTTTAACACCGACTTGTTCAATTTTCTGTTCGGTAGTGTCAGTGCAGTAACAAGTGTGGACTTTTGGACCATTTTTGTTATAGCGATTGCGGTTGTTGCAACCATTATCCTTTTTTATAAAGAATTTTTCGTCTTATCCTTCGATGAGGAGCATGCGAAGGTTTCAGGTGTGAATGCCAGAATGTTTCATTTGATTTTCATCATCATGGTAGCACTGGTTATTGCCGCAAGCATGCGCATTGTAGGGATACTGCTTGTTTCATCTCTTATGACATTGCCAGTTGCAGCAAGTATGCGTCTGAGCCGCGGGTTTAAGCAGACCATTTTTTTGTCGGTGCTATTTGGGGAAATTGCGGTGATAGGTGGTCTTGCCACATCTTTTTACCTGGACCTTGCTCCTGGTGGAACGATCGTCATTATTTCTGTCTTGATTCTCATTATTACAATTCTTTGGAATAAAGTAAGGAGAGGAAAGTAAATGAATGTTTCACAAGCCTTGCTCTTAATGAAAAATAAGGGGTACAAATATACAGGTAAAAGGCAGGAAATGCTGGAGTTGTTTGCAGCAGAGGATAAGTATTTGACTGCAAAGGACGTATTGGATGCCATGAAGGATAACTATCCAGGCCTCAGCTTTGATACAATCTACCGTAATCTTGCACTCTTTGTGGAACTTGATATTTTGGAAAGTACGGAACTGTCCGGTGAAAAACATTTCCGCTTTACCTGTTCAACAAATCACCATCATCACCATTTTATTTGTCTGGACTGTGGAAAAACAAAAGAGATCGAAACCTGTCCAATGAGAGATCTTGGTGAAAATCTAAACGGCTACGATGTAACAGGGCATAAGTTTGAGATCTATGGAAAATGTCCTGAATGTGTCTAGAAACTAAAGACGCTGGGACAAAAGTGTTTTAGTCTAAGTAAAAAACGAACCAATTTGAGTTTTTTGATCAAATTGGTTCGTTTTTTTGATGTTGTGTTCATATATGCGTTTAGTTTTTAGGTTACTCCAGCTGTTGATTGTACGGAAATCAATAGCGGTATTTAGAGCCGGTACTTAAATTGTTCGTCTTTTGCTAGCTTTTTATAAGTTTTGTCCCAGACTATTTTGATTTCACCTTTTCTCCAAAACCAACATATAAAGGTACTATAGTCTTATATGTAATACTAGCCCTCGAAAAAACGGGAAAGCAGTCGAACTTTTTCATAAAGGCTCTTTTCGTAAGGTTTGTTGCTTTTTACAGAGATAAACTACACAATGATTAAAAATTTATTATCTTCATACACCGAAATGAGCACGATGATGAAAAAGTTTACGTGTTAATATTGTATTCGTCTATTGTAACAATTTCTGCGAATATAGCCTCATATATGAAAAAATAAGGGTGTATGCAATGTCTAGGGAGAAGGTAGAGCAGGCCTCTTTAAACAAGGAGGACCTGGTTGTCATTTTGGAAACAGCAAAAGAAATGGGCACGAAAAATCAGGAAATCAATACGATTGATTTGGTTGATAGCATAAAAAATCAATTAATCAAAGCCATGAGAAAACATGGTTGATTGAAATTGAAAAAAGCTGACTCATCAGACGCACTTGTGCGTAGATAAGTCAGCTTTTTTTCATTATTAAATGGCTGTGTTCACTAGAACTGTAATTCCAGCACCAACAAATATAGAAAAAGCAATAAGGGAAGCGTATAATACCTTTTCTTTTCTTTCAGGTGTGAACCATGTTTCTTCGTTATGCATGATTATGTTCCTCCTTTAACGTTTAAGCCCGTACGGAGGTTGTTTCGTGTGCGTGTTCGGTAGCTGGCTAGCATGGCTCTTTTCATGAAAGAACTTTAGCTCCATAGCTTTGCGTCATCACTTTTCAATGATTTTGCCTTTTCGTACGGCTTTTTCATCATAATTATCGACAATGTTATCCAATTTGTAAAGAAAATTGTCGAAAGATGGGTATAAAGTCTTATTTTAGGGAAGCGGTAGTTTGAAGGAGGTTTTTTACTATTTTCTCCGCTTCAAACCAGTTGCTCACTCTATGTACATTTTCAGGAATCGGATTTCTGTTATAGGGTGTATCAAAGAGAATGACAGGGATTTGGCATTGTTCGCTGATATCCACTGCGTTATCGTGTTTATCTTCAAAAAAGAGGTCAATATTATGCTGTTTGACCGCGCTTATCTTATTATGGGTGCCCAAAAGCTCCAAATGATCGTAATCAATCTCTTGCTTGGCGAACCAATTATTGGTGATCTCGAATAGATGGCTTCTTCGTGCACTTATAAAAAATAAATCAAATTCCCCCTGCCACTTTTGGACAATCTCTTTTGCGCCAATCGCCAATGGGGCATCCTGATAGATGACAGGCTCCATTTCGTCCATCCATTTCCAGAAGCTTTCTTCCGTCAATCCCATGAGAGGTGTCAAATCGTATTGTGTCATATCCTCGAGGGTAATATTTTTATTTAAGGTTTTATTGATAAATGGAACAAAGGTCGTAGGGCAGGTCAATGTCCCGTCTATATCAATGCCAAGTCTTTTTCTCATAAGGTACCTCCCGCTTTTCATCATACAGACATCTTAACATATTTTGTCCAAAAAACAGTAAGAACTAAGATTCACCTTTAAAAGTAATGCTCTGTGAAACGTCGCTGTTGATTTCCGCACTAGGCTGCGCTTTCCGCGGGACTAACGTGAGCCTCCTCGGCTTTCGCCTGTGGGGTCTCCACAAAACGTTTCCTTCCCGCAGGAGTCTTCGCCTATTGCTCCAATCAACAGCTAGATACTGAAATCAACACCATTTTTTACAAAGACCCTCATTTAAAAGAAATACACGTTGAGAAATGAAAATATTGTGGAGACGTTTTGGATTACCTGCCGCCCCTGTTGGTTGTAGTGCAAGGCGTGAGACTCCTGCGGGAGCAGCGTGTCAAGGGAGACCCCGCAGGCGCAAAGCGCCGAGGAGGCTCCCGAGGCCGCCTTAGGATAAGCGAAGGCCTGGAACGGAGACCAACAGGGTGTTTAAAGTTGACACTTTATCTTTAGCCCTGCGCTATTGAAATGGCGGGTTGCTTCGGAAAAAGTTAACATCTATTCTTTCGATGGCGGAGGTCATAATAAGTAATGCTCCTAACTTCTTATGAAAGCGAGGGATACGAATGGCAAATGAAATGGAGAAAAACGAAGAAGCACGAGAACGTTTTGATTCAGAATTGGCTTATCAAGATCCTCACGTAGCGGCAGGGAAATCGCAACAGCTGTATTTGGAAGAAAATGCGGCCGAGGTTGCGGTTGCTCCTCCTGTACTACGCTCAGATAGAAGCAGGGAAAGTGAAGAGGTCTTTGAGGAGGAACGAAGCGATGTTATGGGAATGAGCGGCAGAGGCCTTGGGTTTCTAGGGCTTGCTCTTTCTATACTATCATTATTCTTCCTACCGATCATCATGGGTGCTGCTGGTATCATTGTGGGCTTCATTGCCCGCAAACGTGGTGCTGCAGGGTTAGGAGCATGGGCGATAGGTATCGGTATCGTATCGATCGTTGTTGGGTTGTTTGTACTTCCACTATTTTAAACCTAACAAAAAAAGCTTGGCACTTTTCAGTGTCAAGCTTTTGCTTTTTCGGCTTCCTGGTTTGCGAAATATTCTTCTGCAATTTTATCGATTTCTTTCTTAAGTTCCTCGACCATTGTTGCTTCAGGAACTTTACGCACGATTTCACCTTTACGGAAAAGAAGACCTTCGCCGCGCGCCCCTGCAATTCCGATATCCGCTTCGCGTGCTTCACCTGGACCATTTACCGCACATCCAAGAACTGCAACCTTGATTGGTGCTTTGATTGTGGAAATGTATTCTTCCACTTCATTGGCAATGCTGATCAGGTCGATTTCGATACGTCCGCAAGTTGGACAGGAAATCAATGTAGCAGCGTTGGAGGAAAGTCCGAATGATTTCAGCAATTCACGGGCAACCTTTACTTCTTCCACAGGATCGGCACTAAGGGAAATACGTAGTGTGTTTCCGATGCCTTTGCTCAGAATGGCTCCCAATCCAGCAGCACTTTTCACCGTTCCGGCAAACAATGTTCCGGATTCAGTGATGCCTAGGTGAAGAGGGTAGTCGAATGCTTTTGCCGCTTTTTCGTATGCTTCAATCGCAAGATTCACATCAGATGCTTTCATGGATACGATGATATCGTGGAAATCCAGGTCTTCGAGAATCTTGATGTGGTGAAGTGCGCTTTCCACCATACCGTCAGCAGTAGGGTAGCCGTATTTTTCAATGATACGTTTCTCGAGGGAACCTGCATTTACTCCGATACGGATCGGAATGCCCTTGGCTTTGGCTGCATTTACTACAGCTTCCACTTTTTCACGGCGTCCAATATTCCCCGGATTGATACGGATTTTGTCTATACCGCCTTCAATGGCTTTTAACGCTAGCTTATAGTCAAAGTGGATGTCTGCCACTAATGGTATATTAATTTGTCTCTTGATGTCCGCAATGGCGTTGGCAGCACGCTCATCAGGAACTGCTACCCGGACTACCTGACAGCCGGCTTCTTCCAGGCGCTTGATTTCAGCAACTGTCGCCTCGACATCATGAGTTTTTGTTGTAGTCATACTTTGGATAAATAGTTCATTGCTTCCGCCGATAGTAATGTTGCCAACCTTTACAGGACGGGTTTTAGTACGATGTATCATTTCATTCACGAGTGAATCGCTCCTTTTAGGAATGATCTAAGATCAAAACATCTATCTTCATCAGATTACCTTTAATCCAGGAAAAAAGCTAGTATTATCCACTAACTCCCAACATATTTTAACAATTGCTTTCACCTATTACAAGTGGAAATGACAGGTGTTGTGTTTAATAGCTTCAGTATAGGGGAAACTTATATGTTTTGCCCACTTGGATCTTCTCAGGCTCCATTCCTTCATTCAGAACCTGGAAGTCCTCCACCAGCTGGGTGATGGAGACAGGAATGGGCTTATTGGCGATTCGCTCAGCAACAGTAAGAACGGTATCACCGGCTTTTATTTCCACTTCTATGTAAGTTGCATCGTGATCTGCTTCCGTTTCCGGTTCCTCTGTCAAGGAAGGGGAGGTCATGACCTGAGTTGCCTGCTGTTCATTGGAAATGGGGATGGTGCCTTTGGATAAGTCATAATAGATGCTGAAGATAGTGACACAGATAAGGGCTGCAATGAATAGTCGAATCATGGGAATGTTCCTCCTAAAAGCAATATAGTTAGTTCACTATATGCTTGTCTCCGGAGGGTATGACAAAACAGAACAAAAAAACCGCTGGACAATTTCCAGCGGTTAAAAAAAGTTATTCCTGTATTTTTCTGATTTTCACTTCTTTGATTACCAGGAAGAGAACAAATACCGCAATTCCAAAGTTCAGCCACACTGCGCCAGGGACTGGGATGGCGAGAGCTTCCATGATGGCAAAAAACACGCTTGGTATCGTGACGGCGTAAGCGGACATGATCCATGTATGACGGAAATTCAGGTTCGTACGTTTAAGCGCATTCTTTAAAACCAGACCGATTAGACCTAGTATGGTCACTTGAATAAATTTAGTGGCACTGAAGAAAACATAGCTTGCAATGATGATGAGGGTTATCCAGACAGGAAGCGTTCCTTCCATAGAATCCAAAAAGGCGACAACCTCTTTCTTACCTATATATGCACCTTGAAAATCCGAGAAGGGAATATATTCGACTGTGCCCTGGTATACAAGAAGTGCTTCATTCTGTTGGAAAGCAAGTACTTCCTCATATGATTTAATCTCACTTAAGGAAAGTTCATTTTCAGGATCGAAAATGATGGTCATTCCGCTTTCTTCCATAACAAATGGCTCCTGCACATCAGCGTGGAATCTGTCCTCTTCTATGTAGAAATCGGGAACATCAGATTCGAATATTTCTTGTGCGCTATTATAAAAATTTGTTACATCGGTTCCAATATTGACAAACTTGGGAATAGAAGTAAGGAGTACAAGGAAAAATACAAAAAGAATTGTCTTTCCGATACCTTGAAAACGAAAGCTTGCGATCGTTTTTGGTGAGTATAGGCTTTTGATGAATTGCTTGAAAATATTCAACTGAATCAGTCCTTTAGTGATATTGATTTTTCATCCTAATGTTACCTTAATTTGGGTATGTATACAATATTTTATTGAAGTATCAGAATCCTTTGTTAATTTCAAGCGTCGGTTTGTAAAGATAATGTAAATTTATCAAGTTTTCTATTTACATTCCCTCTACATTAGGTTAATAATTGTACTTGGTTTTGTTGATTTTTGTCGATAATAAGTACATAAATTAAGGGGTTGAAAGTATTGGATTTGGATGTTCAGAAAATGATATTTGAATTTATTGGTGGTCTTGGTATCTTCCTTTTTGGTATTAAATATATGGGTGACGGCTTGCAGAAGTCAGCCGGAGACAAGCTGAGAGATATCTTGGACCGATTTACAACCAACCCTTTCATGGGGGTCCTTGCGGGTATTATTGTCACAGTTCTGATTCAATCAAGTTCTGGTACAACCGCTTTGACAGTGGGTCTTGTTAGTGCAGGCTTTATGACCCTGAGACAAGCAATCGGAGTCATCATGGGAGCAAATGTCGGAACAACAGTTACTGCCTTTATCATCGGTATTAAAATTTCGGAATATGCCCTTCCTATTATTGCAGTTGGTGCAATTCTGTTATTTTTCTTTAAAAATCAGAAGCTCCATTATTTGGGGCAGATAGTATTCGGGTTTGGTGCCTTATTCTATGGATTGGACATAATGGGTGACGGGTTGAAGCCATTAAGAGAGCTTCAAGCATTTGTTGATTTGACTGTATCCATGAGTGATAGCCCAATTTTAGGTGTTGTGGTTGGAACAGTGTTTACTGTTTTGGTTCAAAGCTCAAGTGCGACCATTGGTATTCTTCAGGAACTGTTTGGGCAAGGAGCTATCAAATTGGATGCCGCTTTACCCGTACTATTCGGTGACAACATTGGAACAACCATTACTGCTGTATTAGCTGCCATAGGTGCATCTGTAGCAGCGAGAAGAGCAGCGCTATCCCATGTACTATTCAATTTAATTGGTACTACAATTGTTCTTATACTATTAACTCCATTCGAAAAACTGATCATTTTGTTCCAGCAGTCACTGAATCTGAATCCGGAAATGACGATCGCATTTGCTCACGGTACATTTAACGTGGCCAACGTAATTATCCAGTTTCCATTCATCGGATTGCTGGCGCTGATTGTAACCAAGATTATTCCTGGTGAAGACAGCGTAGTGGAATATAAACCGAAGCACCTGGATCCTATTTTTATTGAACAGTCTCCATCCCTGGCGCTGGGACAAGCTAAAGAGGAAGTTGTCCGGATGGGCGGTTTTGCTATAGCTGGATTGGAAGAGACTCAGAACTACCTTAAAACAGGAACTACAAGGCACTCGGAGCAGGCGTACCAACTCGAGGATGCTATTAATAATCTTGACCGCAAGATTACCGATTATCTTGTCAAGCTTTCTTCCAGCTCCCTATCCGATAACGAATCTGAAGAACATTCCGTATTAATGGATACAGTAAGAGATATCGAACGTATCGGAGATCATTTCGAAAACATCGTGGAACTGGTTGATTTCCAGATTGCCAACAAAGTGGAATTGACTGAATCTGCAGATACGGACTTGGAAGAAATGTTTGCCTTAACAGTTACAACAGTAAAAGAAGCAATCGAAGCTCTAAATTCAAATAATAAAGATTTAGCAAACGAAGTAAGACTGAAGGAAGATCAAATCGATAAAATGGAACGTACTTTGCGTAAAAAGCATATTTTACGTATGAATGAGGGTGCGTGCACAGGTCAAGCTGGTATTGTCTTTGTGGATATCGTGAGCAACTTAGAGCGAATCGGAGATCATGCCGTAAATATTGCAGAAGCAGTTTTAGGTGAGGACCACGAAACGCTATAATAGAAAGTAACTTAGAAAATGCCGGACTCTCTAGGGGGTCCGGCTTTTCTTGCATTTTATCAGAATGGAGGATGAATATGGATATCGTCTATTGGATCATCATTATTGCACTGTTTGTAGTCTCATTTGTAGGATTGATCTACCCGATCATCCCAAGTGTGCTATTCATTGTAGGAGGCTTTCTATTATATGGGGTGTTCTTTTCCTTTGAAGAGCTGAATGTCTGGTTTTGGATCATTACTTCTTTGTTTGTTGTACTTCTATTTGTTGCCGATTATTTTGCAAACCTGCTTGGAGTCAAAAAGTTCGGCGGAAGCAAAGCATCTATTTGGGGAAGTACAATCGGTCTTTTGGCTGGCCCATTTGTCATACCGGTTGCGGGCATTATTCTCGGCCCTTTTTTGGGGGCAATACTTGGGGAACTGCTATTCAACAAAAAGGAATGGAAGGCCGCGGTTAAAATAGGCTTCGGTTCTGTTGTAGGACTTTTCAGCAGTGTTCTTGCCAAAGGATTGATCCAAATGGTGATGATCCTTTGTTTCCTTTTCTTTATTTAAAATAAATTGGATTTCACTCTGCTACCTTAACATTGGCATTTTACCATCATGGAATGGTTTAATATGGATATACTAATCTTTGTTTAACCAGCAAGCTTTTGTGTTATGGAAAGATAGGTTCAACTATAGGGAGTGAAGACAATGAAAACGATCGGGGTATTGACGAGCGGCGGGGATTCACCTGGTATGAACGCGGCGGTCCGTGCTGTAGTGCGGAAAGCAATCTATCACAATTTAAATGTGTATGGAATATATCAGGGGTATGCTGGTCTGATGGGCGGCAATTTCAAGAAGCTGGAGCTCGGGTCGGTGGGGGATATCATACACCGTGGCGGGACCATCCTCTATACGGCAAGAAGCGAGGAATTCAAAACGGTTGAAGGTCAGATTAGAGGAATAGAACAGCTCAACAAGCATGGTGTGGAGGGACTGGTTGTCATTGGCGGAGATGGTTCCTATCGTGGTGCAGAGAAACTGACTGAACACGGCTTCCCATGTATCGGACTGCCAGGAACCATCGACAATGATATTGCGGGTACTGATTATACGATCGGATTTAATACTGCCTTGCACACTGTCATTGATGCGATTGATAAAATAAGGGATACAGCCACATCGCATGAACGTACCTTTATTATCGAAGTAATGGGACGCCATGCCGGTGATATTGCATTATGGGCGGGCTTGGCCGGAGGAGCGGAAACAATCATTATTCCGGAAATAGATTTCAAACTCGAAGACGTCGTAGGTCGAATCAAAAGCGGACAAAAGCGCGGCAAAAAGCATACCATTATCGTCCTGGCAGAAGGTGTAAGCAATGGAATGGACTTCGCGAAGCTTATTGAAAGGGAAACAAACCTTGAAACACGCGTATCTGTATTGGGTCACATTCAGCGAGGCGGTACTCCGACGGCATTTGACCGCGTGCTCGCGAGCAGACTTGGAGGACGTGCCGTTGAATTGCTGATAGAAGGTAAAGGTGGACGCGCAGTCGGTATGGAACAAAATCGTATCGTTGATTATTCCTTTGATGAGGTCTTTTCCTTGCCCCATAATATAGATGAGAGCATGTATCGACTCTCACAGGAACTATCGATTTAAATAAATGTGACAAGTTTAAGGCAGATTAATTGAAAGATTCTACAAGTTTTGGTAATCTGAAAATAATGAATCATGGGATGGAGAGCCAACCCTGATTTATATCTACATAACAAATTAGGAGGAGATAATTATGGCATACGAATTACCACAATTACCTTATGCTTATGACGCATTGGAGCCTCATATCGACAAAGAAACGATGAATATTCACCACACAAAGCACCACAATACTTATGTAACTGGTATTAACGCAGCTCTTGAAGGCAAAGCAGAACTTCAAGGCAAAAGTGTGGAAGAGCTGATCTCCAACATGGAAGCTGTTCCTGCAGAAATCCAAACTGCAGTTCGCAACCACGGTGGTGGACACGCGAACCATAGCCTTTTCTGGAACATCCTGACTCCAGGCGGCTCAACTTCTCCAACTGGTGAATTGGCAGATGCCATCACTAGCAAATTCGGTAGCGTTGAAAACTTCAAAGAAGAGTTCACTAAAGCTGCTACAACTCGTTTCGGCTCTGGCTGGGCTTGGTTAGTAGTAAACAACGGTGAGCTTGAAGTGACAAGCACACCAAACCAGGACTCTCCATTAATGGAAGGCAAAACTCCGATTCTAGGTCTTGACGTTTGGGAGCATGCTTACTACCTGAACTACCAAAACCGCCGTCCGGATTACATTTCTTCTTTCTACAATGTAATCAACTGGGATGTTGTTGGAAAGCTTTATAACGAAGCGAAATAATTATTGTTTGATGACTCTCGTCCATTGTGGGCGGGAGTTTTTTGTTTCTAAGCAAGTGGATTGAAAATATAGTGGATGAAAGGATCAGGTTAAGCACTATAGCTGATAGTTAGACGGAACAATTCCGCTTAAAAAGTAATTACTATTAAAAAAGGCCGAAATAGCCGGAGAGATTCCGCCTAATGACTCGAAAAGTTCGAAAATGGGTGATTTTTCTGTGCATAAGCGGAAAAACTCCCCTTATTTCCCTCGAAACAGGCTACACTTCTGCTTTTAAGCGGAAAAACTCCGCTTATTTTTCTTTTACAGGTACTTCGATAAAGGACAAGAAAACTTAAATAAAGGATTACTACGAACTGATTCATCTGTAAGTGAGGTTATATTTAAAAAATCATCATAAGGTGATTGAAGGGCTATTTGAAAAAGGAATCCGAGTAGAAAGCACATCATAAATAACAAAGCAGATTCCAGTGATGACTAAAGACACCTAAAAACAATACATATTACCTCCCCATAAAGCCACAATAAACGTAGATAAAGGAGCGAGGGTAATATGGTTGCATTAAAAAAGTTAATTGGCGATGTGGAAGTGAATAAAGACTTGCTGCTGCTCTTGGTCATTGGCGGACTCTATTCACTAAGCATCGCTTTATCGAACACATTTGTAAATGTTTACTTGTGGAAGCAGTCGGGAGAGTTCAGCGATTTGGGCTTCTATAACCTGGCAGTGGTCATCTTTCAGCCTCTGACATTTATCCTGGCGGGGAGGTGGGCAAAAAAAATCGACCGAGTCATAGTGCTACGTTTAGGAGTCGTATTCTTAGCACTTTTTTATTTATCTGTACTCTTTATCGGAGATCAGGCATCTACCTATTTTTTGATGCTCGGTTCCTTACTTGGAATCGGCTACGGATTCTATTGGCTTGCCTTTAATGTCCTTACATTTGAAATTACGGAACCGGAAACCCGGGATTTTTTCAACGGTTTTTTAGGGATCCTGACATCTGTAGGGGGGATGATAGGGCCGTTTGCTGCCGGGTACATCATTTCCACTTTGGAGAAGTTTACTGGGTACACGGTCATTTTTACAATTTCCCTGGTCCTATTTTCTGCTGCGGTCATCTTAAGCTTATTTATTAAGCGAAGAGGGGCAGAGGGAAGCTACGAACTGAAACGGATCATCAAGGAAAGAAGAAACAATGACAATTGGCGATATATTACCAATGCCCATTTCTTTCAAGGAATAAGGGAGGGTACCTTCATTTTTGCTGTATCCGTATTGGTGTATATCACAACGAACAGTGAAATGGCACTCGGAACCTTTGGGTTGTTGAATTCGGCTGTAGCATTTGTTGCCTACTATTTTGCCACAAGGCTTATCAAGAAGCATCACAGGAAAAAAGCCATCCTGTTTGGTGGGCTGATCTTGTACGGGGCGATATTCTTTCTTGTATTCGAGCTTACATATGTGAAACTTCTCTTCTATGCGGTGACGATTGCGATCGCGTATCCATTATTATTGGTGCCATACGTCTCGCTGACATATGACGTGATCGGCAGAAGCTGGAAGGCTGGCGAAATGCGCATAGAGTATATTGTGGTCCGCGAGATTTTCCTGAATGGAGGCAGGGCTGTTTCCGTTATACTTTTCCTGATAGCTGTCCTATTTTTTGATCAGCAAAAAAGTATACCGATCCTCATGTGTATCATCGGGGCTGGTCATGCGATGATTTATCCTTTTGTGAGAAAAATTGAATTGGAGCCGACTAAACCAGTCGTAAAAGAGGAACCGCATCCAATTGTGACAACTTTGAGGGATGGTGAGGGAGAATCTAAGCCTTAGTACCATTTATTAATAGATATTTTAAGTGATTTCTTATACAATAAAGATAGACAAAGACACCTAGGGAGATTACTAATAGGTGTCTGTTGCTTTTTATGCAAAAATTTCAGATGAAAAGGTGTAGGGTATGACCAATCAGAAACAAAAAAAGAAGAAAAAGAATTATGTTCCATATAGGTTGAATCTTTTGTTTTTTGTGGTATTTTTGTTGTTTTCTGCCCTAATACTTCGCTTAGGATTTGTCCAGATCGTGTTTGGAGAGGACTATCGCAAGGAAGTGGATAGAGAAGAGAATGTTACTGTAAATACATTGGCGCCAAGAGGAAAAATATTTGATCGCAACCATAACGTGGTGGTGGATAATACGCCATTAAATGCGATTACATATACAAGGATGCAATCCACCTCTTCCAAGGAGCAGTTGGAGATTGCAAGGCAATTATCCGAAGTCATCACGCTTGATACGAAGGAAATTCAGGAGCGGGACAAAAAGGATTATTGGATCCTGACCCATCCTGAAGAAGCAAAGAAATTGATCACTGATGCCGATATGAAAAAGGTGGAAGACGGAGAAATCGAAGAACAAGACCTCTATCAGATTCAATTGGATCGAATTACTGAAGATCATTTGAAGGAGATTACAGAATCTGAAGAGGATATGAAAGTCCTTGCCATTTTCCGTGAACTGATCAAAGGCTACCCTCTTACCCCGCAAATTGTAAAAAATCAAGATGTAACAGCAAAAGAATATGCCATCATAAGTGAAAGTCTCGGGGATCTTCCGGGTGTCGATATCATGACGGATTGGGACCGCCAGTATGTGTTCGGTGACACGCTGCGTTCCATTTTGGGAAGGGTGTCAGATACGGAAAGTGGGATTCCAAGTGAGCGTCTGCAGGAATTCCTTGCAAAAGGATACAGCCGGAATGACCGTGTAGGGATGAGTCAAATTGAGGCCGAGTATGAAAATGTACTACAAGGACAAAAGGCGAGAGTCAAAAATGTAACAGATTCATCAGGTAATCTGCTTCGCCAGGAAAAAGTGTTTGAAGGACAGAGAGGAAAAGACCTCGTTCTTTCTATAGATATGGAACTGCAGCAAATCGTTGAAAAAGTTTTAGTCGAAAAGATGCTTGCAGCAAAAGCAAACCCTGCTGCAAAGGCTGAATTCCTGGATCGTGCCTATGCAGTAGTCATGGATCCTAAGACAGGCGAAATTCTAACCCTTGCAGGAAAACAGTTAGTCAAAGATGAGAATGGTAAAACGGAAGTGCTCGACCATGCACTTGGAACATTCCAATCAGCATTTGAGCCAGGATCCACCGTAAAAGGAGCAACTGTATTAGCTGGATTTGAGCATGGAGTAATACAGCCGGGAAGTTACCAGTTGGATACCCCTTTATATCTGGGCCCAGACCGACTGAAAAAAGGTTCCTATTTAAATATGGGGAATATTAATGATTGGACAGCGCTTGAAAGGTCTTCCAACGTGTATATGTTCAAGACCGCCCTGGCAATTGCAGGGGCTAATTACAGGCCAGGGGAAGCAATATACGTAAAACCAGAAGCGTATGATACGCTAAGAAGCTATTTTGCACAATTCGGTTTAGGTGTTAATACTGGAATAGATTTACCTAATGAATCCACAGGTGTAATTGGTGGAGACAAATCTCTGCCAGGTTTGTTGCTGGATTTATCAATTGGTCAGTATGACAACTATACCACACTTCAATTAGCACAATATGTATCCACCATCGCCAACGGAGGCTACCGTGTAAAGCCTCAGTTGGTAAGAGAAGTAAGGGAGCCTGTTGAAGAGGATGGATTAGGACCTGTCCTGCAGCCATTCAAGCCGGAAATCCTTAACAGAGTAGATATGACAGATGCGGAAATCAAGCGCGTCCAGGATGGTTTCATTCGAGTGTATAATGGAAAACAGGGTACTGCAAGAGGTTCCAAAATGAAGCAATACAAGCCAGCCGGTAAGTCCGGTACGGCAGAGTCAAGATATGTTCAAACGCTGGCAAGCGGGAAAAAAGTAGGGCATGATACCCTTAACTTTAATCTGATCGGCTATGCGCCATACGATAATCCTGAACTTGCCTTTGCTATCATGGTTCCTTATGCTTCCACCGGTTTCAATGTAACTGGAGGAATCAGTACTGAAATCGGAGACGAAATAATGAAAGCTTATTTCGAACTCAAGGAGAAGCGGACGAATGGTCTGGATAACCCAGAAGAGCAGAACACCATCACAACTGAAGATGGCACATTACCAGAAGATGAAGAACAAAACCAGGAAGACACCGAATAGATTGAAAAAAGCACTCATTGCGAGTGCTTTTTTTATTGCATTCTACCTAGAAAACCAGAATTCAATAGCTAATACCTCACAAAAATCGCTATTATTCCCCAAATTTCATCAAAAAAGAGGAGATTTACAAAACCTTTACACTTGGTTCATACGTGGTTAATACGTTGATTATATTATAAAACTCGTAGGGCTAGATAAACAGAAACATCAAAAAACAAAAACCTTAGGGGGAATTAAGAAATGAAAAGCTTCAAACGTTTTTTATTACTTACGATCGTAGCATCACTAGCAGTATTTGCTGCAGCATGCGGTAACTCAAACAATGGATCTTCAGAGGGTACATCCGCTGAAGGTGGAGAAGAACTTGAAGGTAGTGTAGTAATTGATGGATCTGGAACAGTTTTTCCTTTCATGTCAGTAATGGCTGAAAAATACATGACAGAAGCTCAAGAGGGTGTATCTGTTGAAGTGAGCCGTGCTGGTACATCTGCAGGATTCAAGAAATTCCTGGTGGAAGATGGTACAGACTTCAACAATGCTTCCCGTCAAATTAAAGATGAAGAATCAGCACAAGCTGACGAATTAGGTATGGAAGTTAAAGAAATGAAAGTTGCACTTGACGGTTTAACTTTCGTTATCAATAAAGAAAATGACTGGGCTCAGGAATTGACTGAGCAAGAAATTATCGACATCTTCTTAGCCGAAGGAAACAAGAAAAAATGGTCTGATGTTCGTTCTGATTTCCCGGATGAAGAAATCAAGACATATGGACCAAATGAAAACCACGGAACATACGAGTTCTTCTGGGAAAACATCCTTGAAGAAAAAGATTTAGCTGAAGGAACAAACTTACAACAAGAATACTCCACTCTAGTAGACCTTGTTTCTAAAGATAAAAATGCAATTGGATTTTTCGGATATGGCTATTATGAAAGCAACAAAGATAAATTAACAGCAGTGAAAGTCGACTTCGGTAACGGACCGGTGGAACCGTCTCTTGACACAATTGCTGAAGATGGAGACTATGCCAACTTCACGCGTCCAGTATTCACATACTTGAATGTTGGAATGGCGAAAGAAAAGCCTCAGGTTCTGGATTATGCAATCTACACAATGCAAAATGCACAACAAGTAGCAAGTGAGACAGGTTTTGCTCCTTTAACTGATGAAGAGATTCAGAAATCTGTTGAAGAATTAGAAGGCTTAAAGTAAATTTTTCGGGGAGATGGGGAGCTATGATGCTGCTCATCTTCCCATGTGCACTAAAACAGGCTATGGATGAACCCTGTTTTGGGATGAAAGGGGTATTTCAAATTGGCAAATCAGAAAGAAAATATCAATGTGAGAGAGATGATTCAACAGAATAAGTCCACTCTCAACACAAACAGGCTTATTGAGGCTTTTGTGCCAAAATTCCTTTTGGTGATTGCAACAATTTCCATTTTTACTACTATTGGTATTATATTTACTTTATTATTTGAAACAGTGGAATTCTTTAAAAGAGTACCATTCCTAGAATTCTTTACAGGTACGGTTTTGAAGCCTTTGGGTGAAAATGCGCAGTTCGGAGTCTTGCCATTATTAACAGGGACGATCATTTCGTCACTCATCGCAATGGTTGTAGCAATTCCTATCGGATTAATGTCAGCAATATTTTTAAGTGAATATGCTTCTGATAAAGTCAGAAGAATATTAAAACCGATTTTGGAGGTTCTTGCCGGAATCCCGACAATCGTGTATGGTTTTTTCGCTTTTACTTTTGTAACACCCCTATTAAGAGCAATCATTCCTGGTTTGGAACCAACAAATATTCTCAGTCCGGGTATTGTAATGGGGATCATGATCATTCCAATGGTTGCCTCCTTATCGGAAGACGCCATGAGCTCAGTTCCCAATGCAATGAGAGAGGGAGCGCTAGCTCTTGGATCTACGAAACTTGAGGTGGCATGGAAGGTTGTCGTTCCTGCTGCCATGTCTGGAATTGTCGCTTCCTTTGTTCTTGCCATATCACGTGCAATCGGTGAAACGATGATTGTAACGATTGCAAGTGGAAGTACAAAGAATTTTACGTTTGATGTAACACAATCAATGCAAACGATGACTGCTTATATTGTCGAAGTAACCGGTGGAGATGCACCAGCTGGTTCAACTTTATATTACAGTTTGTATGCTGTAGCGATGACCTTGTTTGTATTTACTTTGATTATGAACCTGATCGCTCAGTATATCTCTCGCAAGTATAGGGAGGAATATTAAGATGAAGTATGTTGATGCAGCACAAGTGCAAAAAAAGATGAACTCAAGACTGACTGTAAACAATTTTGCGAGATCCATTTTCCTACTTGCCACATTAATCGGTCTTGTTGTTCTGATCATATTATTCTACCGTGTTATCTCACAAAGTATGGGTTGGATCGATCTTCAGTTTATTACGAATAAATTATCTACCATGGCCGATAGAGCTGGTATCATGGGAGCAATAATGGGAACTTTATGGCTCATGCTTGTTGTTGCACCAATTACCTTGTTCCTCGGAGTAGGGACAGCGATATATTTAGAAGAGTATGCCAAAAAAGGCCGCCTTCAACGATTTTTACAGATGAATATTTCTAACCTTGCCGGAGTTCCTTCGATCGTTTTTGGTATCTTAGGGTTGACCATCTTCGTAAGAGCAGCAGGTCTTGGAAACATTGTTCTGGCTGGTGGATTGACCATGGCATTACTGGTTCTGCCTATCGTAGTAGTAGCCAGTCAGGAAGCAATTCGTGCTGTACCTGGATATTTAAGGGAAGCATCCTATGGAATGGGTGCCACGAAATGGCAAACCATCAAGAATATCGTTTTGCCTGCTTCTATACCGGGTATTTTAACAGGAGTCATCTTAGCGTTATCCCGTGCAATCGGGGAAACTGCTCCGCTGGTTGTATTAGGAATCCCTGCATTATTGATTCCACTTCCAGAAGGAATCTTTGATAAGTTTACGGTGCTTCCGATGCAGATCTACTATTGGACAATTGACGCGGCCCTTGTGGCAGAATACGCAAACCTGGCGGCAGCAACGATTGTCGTATTGCTGTTCATCTTATTGGTCATGAACTCTATTGCGGTTATTATTCGAAATAAATTTCAAAGAAGATTTTAATCTTAGAGGAGGAATCATCCATGCAAGTTGTGGTACCTGAACGTGAATCGAAGAATGCGACTTCTTCAACTGCAAACACTCCAACAGACAAAAAAATAGTTTATCATACAAAAGATTTAAACCTTTGGTACGGTGAAGATCAGGCTTTGAAAAACATCAACCTGCCAATTTACGAGAACGAAGTAACAGCTATCATCGGCCCATCCGGATGTGGTAAATCAACCTATATCAAAACGTTGAACCGTATGGTAGAACTTGTGCCAAGTGTAAGGATCTCCGGTGATATTTTATATAGAGATAAAAACATCCTCTCCAAATCATATAAAGTGGAAGAATTAAGAACAAATGTAGGAATGGTATTCCAAAAACCAAACCCATTCCCAAAATCCATCTATGATAATATTGCGTATGGACCGAGAATTCATGGAATCCGCAATAAAAAGGTCCTTGATGAAATCGTGGAAAAAAGCTTGCGTGGAGCTGCAATCTGGAATGAGGTCAAAGATCGTTTAAACGAAAATGCATACGGCTTATCCGGCGGACAACAGCAGCGTCTATGTATCGCACGGTGCCTTGCTATTGAGCCGGACGTGATCCTCATGGACGAACCAACCTCAGCACTTGACCCGATTTCTACATTAAAAGTGGAAGAGCTGGTTCAGGAACTGAAAAAGGATTACAGTATCGTAATCGTGACCCACAACATGCAGCAGGCAGCTCGTATTTCTGATAGAACAGCATTTTTCTTGAGCGGGGAAGTGGTAGAATACACCGAAACGGATAAGCTATTCTCCAACCCGTCTGATAAACGTACAGAAGACTATATTACCGGTCGCTTCGGGTAAGGGGAGAGTACAATGACAGTTCGTGGACAGTTTCAAATAGATTTGAACACGTTAAGAGATAAGCTATTGGAACTTGGAAGCTTGGCGGAAATTGCATTAGGAAAGTCCATCAATACCCTTACTAACAAGGATATAGATCAAGCGCTTCAGATTATTGAAGATGATTATAAAGCAGACCGTCTTGATGAAGAAATAAATGATTTCGCAATCCTCCTAATCGCAAAACAACAGCCGGTGGCAGTGGACCTGCGAAGAATCATTGTCGCAATTAAAATTTCTACGGATGTGGAACGGATTGCGGACTTTGCAGTTAACATCGCAAAGTCAACCATTCGTATCGGCGAAAAGTCAGAGGACCTTATCCCGATTGAAAAGATTGTCAAAATGCATAATATCGCAACTGAAATGCTATCACTTTCATTAAAGGCTTATTATGATGAAGATGTCATATTGGCAAAGCAAGTTGCTGAGATGGACGATCGGGTTGATGAGCTATATGGTGAAAACATCCGAGAGTTGTTGAAGCTGACAAAGGATTACCCAGACATGATACCGCAGATTACGCAGCTATCCTTCATATGCCGTTATATTGAAAGAATGGCAGATCATACAACGAATATTTCGGAAAACATACTCTATCTTGTAAAAGGTCGACACTATGAATTGAATGAATAGAAACGGAAAGCTTTGTCTAACTCCATAGACAGAGCTTTTATTTTGGAAATGAAATTTGTCTTTTTTTTTGAAGAATATACGAAAAATGATGGGAAAGAGAGAAATATAGAGATAGAGAGATATATATTAGTTTGTTTCCGTTTTCGTCGTGATTTTCACCTTTTCAAAAATATGTTATGATTTTCCCTGTTGCAAACGGACCCGACTTTCTTGAGAGTAGAAAGTCACAAAAACTAAATAACAGGGAAGAGGTGTGCTATGAACATAGCAACTTTAAAACAAGAATGGTTTGGTAATGTGCGTGGGGATATTCTTTCTGGGATGACCGTAGCCTTAGCCCTTATTCCAGAAGCAATTGCATTCTCTATCATTGCGGGTGTTGACCCGATGGTAGGACTATATGCATCCTTCTGTATTGCCGTGGTTATCGCTTTCACAGGTGGCAGACCAGGGATGATTTCTGCGGCAACCGGAGCAATGGCCCTATTGATGGTTACATTAGTGGCAGACCATGGACTGGAGTATTTATTTGCTGCGACCGTCCTTACCGGAATCATTCAAATATTGATGGGTATATTTAAGCTGGGTAAATTTATATCCTTTTTACCACAAGCTGTAATTATTGGATTTGTGAATGCCTTGGCAATTTTAATTTTTATGGCTCAGTTAGAGCAGTTTGTAGATGCAACATGGGTGATGTACGCATTTGTTGCAGCAACACTGGCAATCATCTATATCTTGCCTCGCTTTACAAAAGCAATCCCTTCCGCTTTGTTTGCAATTGTTGTCATTACTGCGGTTGTAGTATTCGGAGGAGGATTCGGATTAAATACAGTTGGTGATATGGGGGAAATAACCAGGTCATTACCAATGTTCCATGTCCCTATGGTGGAGCTTTCATGGGAAACCTTCATGATCATTTTGCCATACGCATTTACACTGGCGATTGTTGGTCAATTGGAGTCATTGTTAACAGCAACAATCGTAGATGAAATGACAGATACAAAGAGTAATAAGAACCGTGAGATGAAAGGACAAGGTATCGCGAATGTTGTCACTGGATTCTTTGGCGGGATGGCCGGGTGTGCGATGATCGGGCAATCTGTCATCAATGTGAAGTCAGGCGGAAGAGGAAGGCTTTCAGCATTTGTTGCCGGGGTTTTCTTATTGTTCCTTATCATGGTCCTAGGTGACATAGTGGTCCAAATTCCAATGGCCGCCTTGGTTGGTGTCATGATAATGGTTTCCATTGGAACGTTTGATTGGCAGTCTATCCGAGAACTGCACAAGATACCGCGTGCAGATGCAGTTGTAATGGTTGTTACAGTAGCCATTGTTGTCTATACGCATGATCTTGCAAAAGGTGTGGGGGCAGGGGTTGTGTTGAGTGCGTTGATTTTCGGCTGGAAAATGGCAAAAATCCGAGCAACTATACTCCTGGAGAACGACAGAATGGTCTACAAAATTACAGGACAGATGTTTTTTGGAACAATGAGTCATTTTGTTGACTTGTTCGACTATCAGAACGATCCGGAAGAAATCGTGATTGACTTCAGCAACACACATATATGGGATCAATCAGCCGTTACGGCAATTTCCAAAACGTTCTTAAAATATCAACGCTTAGGCAAGAAGGTTACGATAATCGGGCTGAATGAAGAAAGTGAAGCACTTGTTAACAGAGTCGGATTATCTGTTCCCTCGGGGCATTAATGTGTAGAAAGGGTGAGACGAAATTGTCTCACTCTTTTTTTAGTAGTTCTAAAATAAAAATGAGCATAATAAAAAGGAGCGTTTAAAGGCTCCTTTTACGAAGTGTGATGAAAAAAGCAAAAAAATGAAGATAGGTAAGCCATCATTGTTTTGCTTTTCTTGATATGCTGTTTCATTTCGTTTTTAGCCTCTTCTTGTTCCACATGCAGGTTTTGAAAAGCTCGTCGTCTGTATTGATAATCCATCATCACACAGCCATCACCTTTCCCGGTCATATGCTTATTGGAAGCGCTTTCTTAATTTTAGTGTATCAACTATCTGTTTATTCCGCAATTAATCTTTACGTTTTTTTTACAATAGAAAGGTTGAAACTAATATATAAGTGTTTTATTATATAAGCATATTGTTATATAAGTGATTTATTATATATCTATTTTTCCAAAGGTTGGTGAAACTATGCAAACTGTCTTGAAAATGGAAGAGGCGGCTTCAACCCTTAAACTGCTAGGGGACAAAACAAGGCTATCCATGGTGGCATTGCTCCAGGATCATGACTGCTGCGTTTGTGAGTTTGTCGAGATCTTTCAGATGAGTCAACCCTCCATCAGTCAGCACTTGAAGAAGCTCAAGGACATAGGGCTTGTAAAGGAGTCCAGAAAGGGCCAGTGGATTATGTATTCACTAAATAGCGGCCATGCCCACTATGAGATGGTCAGTTCCATTTTGGAGCATGTACCAAAGCTAGAGGAGAAAATGCTGGAGCTGGAGAGAAAAGGACTTAGAATAACTTGTAATTAGACGGGGGTTTTATGCTTGTTTGAAATCATATTGGCATCATCGATTTTTTTACTTACTTTAATATTCGTCATCTGGCAGCCAAAAGGATTATCCATTGGGTGGTCAGCTTGCGCTGGAGCACTCTTGGCGTTGCTAGTTGGAGTTGTCTCCCTACAGGATATATATGATGTAACCGGTATTGTCTGGAATGCGACCTTGACGTTTGTCGCACTCATCATCATTTCCTTGATTCTTGATGAGATTGGCTTTTTTGAATGGTCCGCACTTCATATGGCCCGTTTCGCAAAAGGAAGCGGATTAAGGATGTTCATTTATATTACCTTGCTTGGAGCTCTAGTTGCAGCGTTTTTTGCCAACGACGGAGCAGCGCTGATCCTGACTCCGATTGTACTGGCAATGGTAAGAAACCTTAACTTTAAGGAAAAGATGATCCTGCCATTCATTATGGCGAGTGGGTTCATTGCAGATACGACTTCTTTACCGCTTGTAGTAAGTAACCTGGTTAATATCGTTTCTGCAGATTTCTTTGACATCGGATTTGTGGAGTATGCTTCTCACATGATTGTCCCGAACTTCTTTGCCCTTAGTGCGAGTGTAGCAGTTCTTTACCTGTTTTTCCGCAAAAGCATACCAAAGGACTATGACATGTCCGTGTTAAAAAAGCCGGAGGAAGCCATCAAAGACTTTAAGCTTTTTAAACTATCCTGGGCTGTCTTAGCAGTTCTTCTTGTTGGATATTTCATCAGTGAGTTTGCAGGAATTCCAGTTTCATTTGTAGCAGCAGCAGTAGCGGTCTTCTTTTTAATCGTCAGTAGAAGAAGCCCTGCCATTCATACTAAGGAAATTGTCAAAGGGGCACCATGGGCCATCGTATTTTTCTCGATTGGTATGTATGTGGTTGTATATGGTCTTCGTAATGCAGGACTTACGAATGTCCTGACAGATCTCATCCAGATGGCGGCAGATGAAGGGCTGTTTGTAGCAACGATCTCCATGGGCTTTATTGCAGCTATACTATCGTCCTTCATGAACAATATGCCTACTGTTATGATAGACGCCTTAGCTATCAAGGATACAGCGACAGATGGTGTCATTCGAGATGCACTTATCTATGCGAACGTAATCGGATCAGATTTAGGTCCAAAGATAACACCGATTGGTTCCCTTGCAACTCTTTTATGGCTACATGTATTAAGCCTTAAAGGTGTGAAGATCTCTTGGGGATACTACTTCAAAGTGGGTATCATCCTAACCATACCAACACTATTTATTACCTTGCTTGGCCTTTATTTCTGGCTATTGATTATCGGTTAAAAACAGAGACTTTCTGTTTAAATAAATTATCAAATATAATCTAAAGGAGTTTTTCATCATGACCAAAAAAACTATCTACTTCCTATGTACAGGTAACTCTTGCCGCAGCCAAATGGCAGAGGGCTGGGGGAAAAAATATTTGAGCGATGAATGGGATGTTTACAGTGCGGGTATTGAAGCACATGGTGTAAATCCGAGTGCTGTGAAAGCGATGAATGAAGTGGACGTGGATATCACTAACCAGACGTCCGACACGATCGATCCAGAAATCCTGAAAAAGGCAGATCTTGTTGTAACACTATGTGGTCATGCAGCTGATGTATGTCCGGCAACTCCTCCTAACAAGGAGCGCGTGCACTGGGGCTTCGATGACCCGGCTAAAGCGGAAGGAACAGAAGAAGAAAAATGGAAGTTCTTCCAACGAGTACGTGATGAAATTGGCGATCGCATCAAGACATTTGCTGAGACTGGAAAATAAAGAAGATAATAAATAAAAACGAGCATAGACAAATATGTCTTGCTCGTTTTCCTATTCAGGCAGGCCGACCCCGCTTAAAGGGTAAAAGCGGACTTTCACTTCCCCGAAAACATCATCCTCCGGTACAAATCCATACATTCTGCTGTCACCGCTATGCAATCGGTTATCACCCATGACAAACAAACAATCCTCCGGAACCACCACTTCGAAATCCTCGGTCAATGTAAAAGGCGAAGACGCCTTGTTTTCATTTAAATATGGTTCCTCCACAAGCGCATCATTTATGTATAACTGATCATTCATTACCTTCAGCCTATCTCCTGCCATCCCGATCACTCTTTTAATATGCTTATCGCTTGAAGTAGGCGCTTTAAAGACTATCATATCAAAGTGTTCGATCTCACTCATTTTCATCACCATAACCCGGTCATTATGATGGAATGTGGGACTCATGGAACCACCATTTACTGTGACTGGTGTAAAAAGAAACTGTCGGCATACAATGACAAGCACCACTACAGCCATAAGAGACTTAATCCATGAGAAGACTTCTGTTTTCGTGCTATCATTCTCCATACGCAACCCACCTAAAGCAGTCTGATCATCTATCTAATATAAATACGAAAAAATTTATAGAAAAGTTTCCATTTTTTATTAAAAATAGGTAATTTTAATTTATTGTTCTCGGGAGTTATTAGATAAGCTGTCCCTCAAAGTTCGTTTATCAACAAAAATAAGGATTTATCCACGAATTTGCCCCATATATCAATGAAAATAATTATATATCAATGAAATTTTCCATATATCAACGAAAACTCTTGGGATATCGATAAATCGCATTTTTCGACAAAAATCTTCAAACAAACATGCCCATTTAGATGCAAAAAAAATATTCAAAAAACCAACAAAACAATACTTGCAAAATGCAAATAATATCTTATAATAAACGTAAGAGGTGAAAATAATGGAAGATATAAGAGCAATGCTACAAGTCACCATGCGCCGATTCGGCATGCTGAACAAAAATTGCTGTACAGTCGACAACCTGGATATCTCAATGGTTCAAAGTCATATCCTCTATGAAATTGCACGAAAGAATCTCCCTTCCATGCAGGAGGTGGCGGATACGATCGGAATGGACATCACAACCTTCAGCAGACAGATCCAGACACTCAAAAAAATGGAACTCGTGGAAAAAAGCCAATCGGCAGTAGACAAAAGAGTATACCATCTATCCTTGACTACCAAAGGGAAGCAGGTGGAAGAAGGCATCAACGATCAAATGAAGCATTACCTGGAGAATGTCTTTTCCCACTTAAATAAAAAAGAACAAGACGAGGTAATCAGATCCCTGCGAGTACTGAACGAAGCTATGGGCAAAAGTAATATGTGCTGCAAACCTTTCTCCTAAGCAAGTGAAAAGCTTGCTTTTAACACATCGAATACTTGCAAAATGCAAATAAATAAATTCAAAGAAGAGGTGTCTATTATGTGGAAAGAAGTACTTTCAAGTTTTTTGTATATTGCGCTTGAGCTTACTGTATTGTTTATTCTGGTTACATTCCTGGTTTCCGTTGTTCAAATGATCATCCCTTATCACAAAATGGAAAAGTGGATGAATCATCCCAATGTATGGCTCGGATCTTTCCTTGCAGTGCTGTTCGCTTTTATTACACCATTTTGCTCCTGCTCCACCATTCCTGTTGTTGTAACGCTGCTCCAGAAGAAGGTTCCCTTTGGAATAGTCATGGTTTTCCTTTTTGCTTCACCTGTGCTCGATCCTACAATACTCACGATCATGACTGCATTTCTCGGGTGGAAGGTCGCGCTATTCTACACCATCATCACCACCACTCTTTCTGTGGTGATAGGTTTGACACTTGGCAAATTGGGCTTTGAAAAGCAAGTGAAAAGTGTCATCCTGAAAAGCTATAATCCTGAAAACAAAGTATTCAGTATCAAACAAGCGGTCTCTGAAACCCTTTTGTTAATGAAAACAGTATACCCGTATCTGATTATCGGAGCTGCTATCGGTGCAATCATCCATGGGACTGTTCCAACGAGCTTTATTACACAATATTTCGGTGGGGATAATTGGTGGCTGGTACCGATTGCAGCGATAATCGGGATACCATTATATATTCGCTTAAGCACGATGATTCCGATTTCCCAAATGATGATTGCAAAAGGAATGGCCCTCGGTCCTGTCATGGCGCTGGTTATCAGTTCGGCTGGCGCAAGCTTACCGGAATTAGCCCTGCTGAACTCGATTTTCAAAAAGAAACTTGTTGCAGCTTTTGTTCTTTCTGTAATTAGTATGAGTACGGTGTCAGGTTTCTTATTTTACCTGGTTTAAAGAAAAGTTAAAGTGGATGACATCTTCCCCTCTTCAGGATACTAAAGGGGAAGGTGTCATATTTTTTAGTTATTCAAAAGTTCGTTTGAATAATCATTGACAATTTTCATGCCATCACATACGATAAAACTATAATAAACATTCAAATGAACGTTTGAATAGGAGGGTGAACCGTGACAGAAAAGTTTATTCATACAATGGAAAAAGATACTTGTGAGACATTTTGCTATGACGAGCAGAAAGTAGACATCCTCAAAAATAGGGTGGAGGAAGTCAGTGGAGTGGAGTTGCTATTCAAGGCACTCTCCGATTCCACAAGAATAAAGATTGCTTATGCATTGACCCTGGAGAAGGAATTATGTGTTTGTGATGTGGCGAATATCATAGGGTCTTCCACTGCAACGGCCTCCCACCATCTGAGATTGCTGAGAGGTATGAACCTGGCTAAGGTTCGCAAGGAAGGCAAGCTCGTATTTTATTCATTGGCTGACGACCATATTCATCAATTGGTTTCCATTGCATTAATACATTCCAAAGAAGGTGTAGTTCATGGAGGAGAAAGCATTACAAAATAGCAAAGAGACATATAGATTGCAGGGACTTTCCTGTACGAATTGTGCGGCTAAATTCGAAAAAAATATCCGTGATATCCAGACGGTAAAAGAAGTGCAGCTTAATTTTGGTGCTTCTAAGATTACGGTTTACGGGGACGCGTCCGTCGAACAGCTGGAAGCAGCAGGAGCTTTTGATGGAATAAAAGTGATACCCGAGAAGCAGAAAAGGGAGGAGGAGCCGAAAATCCCTTTCTGGCAAAAGAAAGAAAACCGGAATACGATGATTTCGCTGTTCTTTCTTTTATTAGGCTATATATCCGTGTATCGGTACGGGGAAGAGTATTTTTCAACCATTCTTTTATTTGGGATTAGCATCTTGGTAGGTGGATTCCCGTTATTTAAAGTCGGGATCCGGAATCTGTTCAAGCTGGAATTTGATATGAAGACTCTGATGACCGTTGCCATTATCGGTGCAGCCATCATTGGGGAATGGGGCGAAGGGGCGGTAGTTGTTTTCCTGTTTGCTCTTAGTGAAGCACTTGAAGGCTATAGCATGGATAAGGCCCGGGAATCAATCCGTTCCCTTTTGGATATTGCCCCTAAAAAAGCAATCGTTAGAAGAGGGACGCAGGAGTTGGAATTGGATGTAGAGGATATTCGGATCAATGATATTCTCCTCATCAAACCAGGACAGAAAATTGCCATGGATGGAGAAGTGGTAAGAGGGCAGTCTTCCATTAACCAATCCACCATTACCGGCGAGTCGATCCCTGTCCTGAAAGCCGCTGGGGATGAAGTTTTTGCCGGTACCTTAAATGAAGAAGGGGCGCTTGAAGTAAGAGTAACCAAACGGGTGGAAGACACCACGATAGCGAAAATCATCCATCTTGTGGAGGAGGCCCAGGCAGAGCGGGCACCTACCCAAGCCTTCATTGATAAATTTGCGAAATACTACACTCCTGCAATCATGGTCATTGCCCTCTTGATTGTCCTGATTCCTCCCTTGTTTCTTGGAGGAGATTGGTCCGAATGGATCTATCGGGGATTGGCGGTATTGGTGGTTGGATGTCCGTGTGCATTAGTCATTTCTACCCCTGTCGCCATTGTAACAGCGATTGGAAACGCAGCAAAAATGGGGGTTTTGATAAAAGGCGGCATTCATTTGGAGGAAGCTGGCCGGTTGAATGTCATTGCATTTGATAAAACAGGAACATTAACCCAAGGGACACCTGAGGTTACCGATATACTGACCTTTAACGAAAAGTCAGTAAAAGAGATACTAGGCATAAGCATGGCCATTGAAAAGTACTCGCAGCATCCCCTTGCATCCGCTATTATCAGGAAAGCGGAACAGCAAGGTATTTCTCAAGCTGACTACCTGGCAGAAGACTTCCAATCGATAACCGGCAAAGGAGCTAATGCATCCATTCAAAATGAGACTTATTTTATCGGAAGTCCATCACTATTTGTTGAGTTGATGAATGTGTCTCCTACTATCAATGAGCAGGTAAGGGACCTGCAGACACAAGGGAAGACAGTCATGCTTGTCGGGACCGGTAAACACATCATTGGGTTGATTGCAGTGGCAGATCAGGTACGGGATAGCAGTAAACGGGTACTTGAACAGCTACAAAGTATCGGAATCAGAAAAACAATTATGTTAACGGGCGACAATGAGGCAACTGGCCAAGCGATCGGGAAACTGGTAGGTATTAACGAAGTGAAGGCTGAGTTGCTACCACAGTATAAACTTGAAGCAATCAAGTCACTTCGCGCTCAATACGGTAAAGTTGCGATGATTGGCGACGGAGTAAATGATGCCCCCGCATTAGCGGCTGCAACGGTAGGTATTGCGATGGGTGGAGCAGGAACAGATACTGCTTTGGAAACGGCAGACATTGCTCTCATGGCTGATGATCTTGAAAAACTGCCATATACCATTAAGCTGAGCCGCAAAGCACTAGCCATTATCAAGCAAAATATCCTTCTTGCACTAGGGTTGAAGATTTTAGCATTGCTGTTGATTATTCCGGGCCTTCTGACCTTATGGATGGCAATCCTTGCTGATATGGGAGCTACATTGATCGTCATCATCAATTCATTGAGACTTCTGAAATTAGGAAAATAATCTCTCCAAATTAATGAAGTTTTAGCCAATTGGCCAATCAGAAAAATATAATGCACCCTAAAGTGTAGACACTTAAAAAGTCTGCCCAATAGGGTGCTTTTTTGTCATGATGAAGGAAAAAAAGCTGGGTGAGCCGAATAGTCATAGTAATCATGAATTAGTTGTATTCTCAAAATAGAGGAATGGAGTATGTCATTGAGAATATTTTTTCATTATTTGGCCACAGTCGAAAAACAAATATTCTCTTGTATTTTATTTAATTCTAAATAGTGAGGGAGATTGATTGTATGCAAATTGTAACCAAAATGTTCTTAGAACAACTCGACATGCATTGGCATGAGAATAATTGGTTTGCATCCGTGGATCAGGCACTTCATGGAGTCACCGCAGATGTGGCAGCATGGACAAGTTCGGGAAACAGCAATTCGATTTGGCAGATTGTCAACCACTTGATATTTTGGAATGAGGACGTAATCCATCGAATTAAGGGCACGGAGAATCCGCATAAGGCAGAAGATAACGAAGAAACCTTTGGAAATCCGGGGAATCCGGAAGACGAAATTGGCTGGGCCCAGACAGTGCAACGCCTTAATGAAGTCATGAATAAATTACAAACGGTCATTGCGGACCTTGAGGATGAAAAGTTAAAAGCTCCATATGCAGCTGACAGGTACTCTATTGAGCATTTACTCAGCAGTGTCATGATGCACGATACGTATCATCTCGGCCAAATTGTTCTTTTGCAAAAGTTGCAGTCCTCTTGGGGTGGCGTTGATTGGTCCTAAAGAACCAAAATCCCGTCATCTTTCTCGCCAATTTTAGAATGTGAAATAATTGGTGAAGCAATAAAAAAGCATTCCTGTAATGACTTTTTTACATCCTTGGTTTCTTGGAGAATGAATCAGAAACCATCTATATACTATTGGATAGAAACAAAAAAACGAGGATCATGCAATCAAGCATCATCCTCGTTTTTCTATGATTATTGGCGAATCAGAACTCCTGCAGCTTCTTCATAGCTCATGTTCTTCTTCATTGTGAAAGTACCTGCTCTTACACGAGTGGCAATATCGCGATCTTCCAGGAACGCATCAAATTCATCTGCGTCCTTGATGACACCTTCAGCTTCCAAAAGCTCAGAAACTTCATAGGTTGCCATTCCATCCGGTATATTTACATCAAAAGGTTCGTTTGACTCTTCCACTGGGGCTTCGTCTTCCGGCTTTTGCTGCTCCTCGTCAGGAGGGCTTTGTTCAGTATTTTGTTCTTCAGGCTTCTCTTCTTCAATGGAAGGAAGAAGCTCCTGGTATTCTTCGTTTGTCAATAGATGCATATTGTTCTCTTTAGCATAAGCTTTGACATCCGATTCTCCTAAAGTATCAGAGCTGACAATAGAATAAGCGACTCCCATTACTCCTGTTGCAAAAATGATTCCAACTGCAAATGCACGTAAATTAGTTTTCATTGACTGCATTCCCTTTCAGTTTTGCAGACTGTAGTACACTCTCCACTTTTTCGATGGAAGTGGAAGTGAATTGGGAGATTTGGGAAGCAGTGTATCCTTTTTTGAAAAGGGAGATGGTTACATCTTCCTGGCTGACATCCTGATGGGCAGCTTTCTTTTCTTGGACTTTCTTATTATGTAAGGGTGCTGCTCCAATTAGAAGCTCTTCTTCCAACACTTTGATCTTTCTTTCAAGCTTGTATTTATCCTGTACAACGTCCAAGGACAGTTGTTCCACTTCTTCCTGAAGCTCGGAATATTTGTCGCCTACAAAGAATGAAAGGGCGATTAGCCCGGCAGCGATGGCTATTAGTAGAATGCTTGCGATTAACATGTTGTCACCTCATCTAAATTTCTCTCTCTTTTTTATAACATACACAAAAGCATGGCAACATACCTCTTCGACAATTTCCTCTTTTAAATATGACATATTTGTGAATTCTTTTAAGGTACGGTCATAAAAAACTACACCAATCTTTGAAAAATTAACACAATAACTGAAAAGACGACAAAAAAGGGTGGTTGTGGGAAAGAATTTTCACATGATATGATGAAAGAAAGCTAGGGCCATGAACGTTAGGAGGAATAGTTGAAAATGTCTGAACCCCATACAGAATTCCTCCACATTGGATGTGATGAACATGGCATGCTGTTTGTTCAATGGCAATTCGCCTCCTGGCGCAAGTCCTTTGTTCACATGTACAAAGGGAAAAATGATCAGTCCTTGCCTGTGACGATCCGAATAATTGGATGGAAGGAAAACTTTCAGAATAATAGCCTTTATGGGCAGTATCTCGATATAGTGGTAGAAGAAGGTTCTAATAGTCTAACAGTACAGATTATACATGATTTGAATGAAATCATTGTCGAGGTTGGTTTAGGTTCTGGAGGAGAATTTTTCCCGATTCTGCAATCAGAACGCGCAAGACTCAATGGGAAACAAAGAGCTTGCAACTGTGAAAAGACAGGGTGGATATCATTTCAGATGGATAGCAAAGCTGGGTATTCACAGTTTTCTACATACACCTATTATGAAAATGTGGGAGGGAAGTAGAATGAAAAAAATATATTTTTCCATGGTGATCAAAGCCGACTTTCCTTCCGTGGAACAGGAGGATTCTCAATCGGAAGTCGATTTTTTCGAACAGCTTACCCTTTTATATCTTCCATTGTTCTTACACAGTCACAAAGGTGATTTCGCTATGCCGTTAACGGTTGCCTTTTCTCCTTCTTTACTAGAAAACTTCTCCAATGAACGTCTAATGCGGCGTTACTCCTCCTATCTGCAAAAGAGATCGGCGTTCCTTCAACAGGAGATCGCCAATACATCCCTCCCTGACGAGAAGGCGCTCTTCTCCTTCCATAAAGAACAATCTGACAAGCTCACTCAGCTGCTGGCGCTATATGAAGAAAGTACCAACCTGCTTCTTAAAGGCTTGGTGGAAAGCGGAAAACTGATTGCCATTTCAAAAGTTCGGGATGAAGGAACGGTCCTTCAGGATCTGATGTTTGGGGAAACTGGCTTCTCCAGGGATTTAAATTATCTCGACCCCATGAGTGATGTTGTATATGAAAGAAGATGGGATGAGATTAAGAATTATTCGGTATGGGAGAATTATCGCGGACCGATAGGCATCAAGCTTTATAAAAAAGGGATGAAAAATCCAGCAACCAGAATGTGGTATGAGAGTACGGTTGCACATCAATACCTGGAAAAACATGCAATACAACTAGTGGAAGATCTACTAGCATCTGCAAATGAAACTTTTCATCCGTCCAATTTGAATGTTACCCTTTCCCTGGGCAAAATCGGAGTGGAATGGCTGGAATTACCGGATTTCCTGGAAGTGTTTATGAGGAAAGTTGTGGCGAGCAGTTGGATGGAATGGGTCATTCCTTCTGAAATTAGAACTAATGAACTTACCTTATTTCAAGAAGGAATGATGAACAAAAAGGCAATCTTCAATCTGCAGAAAAAGAAAGAAGCAACTTTTCCACAAGTGGATAGGAAGGACCTATTCTATTCTGCCATCCGGAGTCATAATCATTTGATACGCGTAGAAAAAAAGACCGGTAAGCAAAGAATCCTGATGCTTTCCTGGGAATTTCCGCCGTCTGTGGTAGGGGGACTTGGAAAGCACGTTTGGGAGCTTGCAAACTCTTTGACAACGGATGGGCATGATGTGTCTGTATTGACACCGAGCTTTATCGGTGCGCCGAATTATGAAAAGATCAAGAGCATCCATGTTCATCGAATAAAGGAATTTCAGCAAACCTTGGATGATTTTCATCTGTATGTAGCGAGATTCAATATGAATATGGTGGAAAAAGCGATGGAACTGAACGTTGAATCGGGTTTTACGATCATCCATGCGCATGATTGGATGGTAGGGCTTGCAGCAAGAAGCATCAAGGATATTCTATCTATTCCGCTCATAACAACGATACATGCTTCTGAAACAGGACGACGGAACGGGCAATATCCTACTCTGCTCCAGGAAATGACGATCAAGCAGGAAGAGGAGCTTATTTCCTATTCGGATAGGGTGATTGTCTGCAGCGATTATATGGAAAAGGAATTGCAGCGTGAATTTGCATTTAGAAAAGAAAAGCTTGCGGTTATCCCGAATGGTGTGAATAAGGTGGAAGAAATCGAGGAAAGTGAAAACATCAAGCTGCTCTTGGAGCGGTATTCCCATCAGCGCCTCGTGCTTGCTCTTGGTCGAATGGTACCGGAAAAGGGATTCGATATATTTATAGATGCAGCAGCCATCATTTTGAAGGATTACCCGGATTGTCTATTTGTAGTAGGAGGGAAAGGTCCGTTATTGGATACGTACCGTAAACGGGTCATCAGAATGGGATTGGAAAGGTCGATTATTTTTGTAGGCTTTCTGTATGAGCAGGAAAAAAATACGATGCTAAAGTATTGCGATCTGATGGTAGTACCGAGCCATTACGAACCGTTCGGAATAGTGGCGCTAGAGGCAATGGTTGCAGCAAAGCCTGTTGTCGCCTCTAGAACAGGTGGCCTTGCAAGCATACTGGACGATAATTACTCGGGGCTGTATTTCGATCCCGGAGACGTCGAGCAGTTAGCAGGTCAGATTGCTAAATTATTGGAGGATCCTGAACTCGGAAAAAAACTTGGGGAGAATGCAAGAGAGATAGCTTTGAAAGAATACGATTGGGAAGATGTAAGACGAGAAACAGAGTACATCTACGAAAGCACCATCACTACTTCTTCCGTCCAATAGGAGGGATTATGTATGAAGGCAGTTATACTGGCCGGTGGAAGGGGCACACGCCTGCATCCTTTTACGAGAAGAATGCCAAAGCCACTCGTACCTTTGCTTAATAAACCTGTTATGGAATATAGTATTGAACTACTGAAAAAACATGGCATTTCCGATATCATCGTCACACTTCAATACCTTGGGGACAAAATCATGAACTATTTCGGGGACGGCTCGAGATGGGGAGTGAATCTTACTTATGTATTGGAGGATGCCCCACTTGGTACTGCCGGGAGTGTGAAAAACGCGGAACACCTGCTGGATGAGCCATTTATTGTCATAAGCGGGGATGCACTGACGGACTTTGACCTGATTGATGGATTGGTATTCCATCTTCACAATAAATCACTTTTTACCATTTTTATGAAAGAAGTGAAAAATCCTGCCAAATTCGGCATCATCCAAACTGATCTTAATGGTAAAATAAAGCGTTTTTTGGAAAAGCCGCAGAAGGATCAGGAGTTCAGCAGAGTGGTGAATACCGGTATCTATATTGTGGATCCCATTGTACTTTGCCTGATGGAGAAAAACAGGGAATATGATTTCAGCAAGGAGCTTTTCCCGAAACTTATGGAAAACAATATGGGGCTGTATGGATTCAAGGCGAAGGGGTATTGGAAGGATATTGGAAGCCATGAGGACTACCGCCAAGCGCAGTATGATATGCTCGAGAGAAAAGTGCAGGTTTCGCTGCAGGAGGAAGATGTCCTGCCAAAGCTGTGGGTTGGCTCACATGTTCGATATATCAGGGGATCATCCTTCTCCGCAAAAAACAGCAAGAGCAAAACGCTGGTGAAAGCGGGATCTTAAGTTTAGGCAAAAAAAATAAGCAGACAGGAAAATCCTGCTGCTTATTTTGTTTCACGGTGTACAGTTACTTTTTTCAATCTTGGGCTGTATTTTTTAAGCTCAAGACGATCTGGGTTGTTACGTTTATTTTTAGTCGTGATATAGTTACGATCACCAGTTTCAGTACAAGCTAAAGTTACGTTTACGCGCATCGTTATCCCTCCAAACATATAAAGCTTTCAATTCAGACCTTACTATAATATCACCTTTTTTTTCGGAATGCCAGTCTTTTTTCAGTGGTGGAAAAATAGACGGTAAATCCTGCATCTTTTTCTCTCCTCCATTAGAAGAAAGTCGTGTTTCTTGTTATATTCTTAATAGAGAGAAATGATAATGGTAAGGAGCGTTTTCTGATATGTGCAAAGAAAAACAGCGGGAAGAAATGAAAAAATGGTTGTCTGGACTTGCTAAAGATTCTTACGACCAGAAATCCCGAAAAATTCATCAAGCACTTTTTTCATCGGCTGAATGGAAGAAAGCACAGATAGTGGGGGTGACAGTTTCGAGGGTTCCGGAAGTGGACACCATCCCAATTATCGAACAGGCCTGGCTTGAAAAGAAACTGGTCGCTGTTCCAAAATGCCATCCCAAGGATAAAAGCATGGAATTCTTTCTAATGAAAGGATTCGATGAACTGGAGACTGTCTACTTTGGGTTAAGGGAGCCAGACCCCACTCGCACCATCCCTTGTGAAAAATCAACAATGGATCTCATTCTCGTACCGGGACTCATCTTTGATAAGAAGGGCTACCGGATCGGGTTTGGTGGAGGCTACTATGACCGATTTTTAACAGATTACAACGGGACCACTGTCTCTTTGGCCTTCTATGAACAGGTAAAAGAAGAGTTGGAACATGAAACATTTGATATTCCTGTAAGCAAAATAATGACGGATGAAACAACTTATGACTGTACTGTTGGAGAATAGCGCGGTGCTGCTCGCGGGAATCCTCCTGCTTGCCGGGCTGGGGTATAAAGCCAAGGCACTTTCAAGGTCAGGCGCAATCGGCACATGCATCATCGGCATCATGATTGCTGCCGGGTTCAAAGGCTATGGGCTTCTATTGATCGGTATCTTTTTTGTAACCTCGAGTCTGTGGAGCAGGTATAAAAAGAAGAGCAAGGCAAATGTGGATGAAATCCTGGAAAAAGGGTCACGGCGCGACATCTTTCAAGTATTTGCAAACGGGATGGTTCCTGCAGGTTTTAGTTTGGGCTTCTTACTCTATCCCTCTGAAGCATGGTTGATCGGGTTTGTAACAGCGATAGCAGCGGCAAATTCAGATACCTGGGCATCAGAAATCGGCACGCTTAGCAAGCAGGATCCTGTTTCTATTCTTACCCTTAGAAGAGTGGGCAGGGGTACTTCAGGGGCCATAAGTCTTCTGGGAACGGGAGCTTCTGTTGCAGGAGCTGGACTCATTGCTGCTGTGTCTTCCATTTTTTGGGCAGAGATATCGCTTGGCACAGCCTTTCTAATTACCCTACTTGGAATACTTGGCTGTTTTGTTGATACCTATCTTGGCGCTTCGATTCAGGCTTCCTATCAATGCTCATTCTGTGGAAGGACCGTGGAAAGTCATTATCATTGTGGAGAGCCAGCGGAACTGGTGAAAGGATATCGAGCTGTAAATAATGACATGGTGAATATCGGGTCCATCGTATGCGTTTCTTTTCTGGCCGCGATACTCGCTGCTTCATAAACCTACATGACACATTATAGAAACATATTGCTCAGTGTTTCACAAACATTTGGTGTAAAATAAAGTTATAGTTAATCCTTGATAAGAAATGGGGAGATTGGTTTGAGAAATGGAATCAGTAGAGTCGCTTTGATTGGTACGGGATTCGTTGGTTCAAGTTATGCATTTGCAATGCTGAATCAAAATATATCGGAGGAGCTCGTCCTAATTGACCTCAATAAGGGAAAATCGGAAGGAGATGCCATGGACCTGAATCATGGTCTTGCCTTCGCTCCTGCTCCGACGAAGATATGGTATGGTGATTATCAGGATTGCAGGGATGCGGATATTGTGGTGATATGTGCAGGTGCGAACCAGAAGCCTGGTGAGACAAGGTTGGATTTGGTCGAAAAGAATGCCAAAATATTCAAGGGTATTGTCGATAAGGTAATGGAAAATGGATTCGACGGCATATTCCTTGTAGCAACCAACCCCGTTGACATCCTTACCTATGCTACATGGAAGTATTCCGGATTGCCAAAAGAAAGGGTAATCGGATCCGGGACCATATTGGATACTGCAAGATTTCGATTTCTTCTGGGAGACTATTTTCAAATCGACGCCAGAAATGTTCATGCCTACATAATCGGGGAGCATGGAGATACAGAGCTCCCGGTTTGGAGTAAGGCGGACATCGGTGGCAAACCGATCCTTGAATTGATGAAAGAAAAAGAAGAGTATAAAGAGGAAGACCTCGAGGAACTGTTTGTAAATGTCAGGGATGCTGCCTACCAGATCATTGAACGCAAGGGTGCCACCTATTATGGAATTGCCATGGGACTTGTCCGTCTGACAAAAGCGATACTACGGAACGAGAACTCCATCCTGACAGTCTCTGCTTACTTGGAAGGGGAGTATGACAGCAAAGATATTTATATAGGTGTCCCGGCAATCGTTAATAGAAACGGTATCCGTCAAGTGGTAGAAATAGAGTTGAATGAGAAAGAAAAAGAACAGTTTCATCATTCCGTTCAAGTGCTTACTAGCATCAAAGAGAAAGTCTTTTGATATTAGGCCCTGTTAATGTCTAGTGCTGATTTAATAAGAATCTAGCCTTTTGCGGAAATCAACAGCGGTGTTTAAAAGAATCTAATATTAAGAGGAAAAACATGTCTAATATTAGGCATGTTTTTCTTTTATTTGAAGCATCATAATAGCAGGAGGGATGATAATGGGATATTTAATCAGATTAGTTTTTATCATAGCAGGAGCTTATGCGATCTACCAGAACCGCTACCGGATCTTGAATTCCATTCTTGGAATAAGTCCGATCAGAAGGTTTGTGGTGGCCTTTGGAATGGACATCCCTTTTGTCCGGGATCGCTTCCTGCAAACGGTTTTTCGTGGGTGAAAATTCAGGCTGGAAATTAAAGTGATGGACTACCTGTCAATCCTCTCTTAACATGGAGTGGTTTAGTGGGTAGTTTTTTGTTGATGTAAACTTTTGAAACCTTACACTATCTTAACAATAGATTAATATTCCAACTGTATAATTTATCCTGTTAGCATTTTGGATATTACGGGGGGTTCACCTTGGAAAACACAAAAAAAATACATAAAAAGATGAAAGTCTGGTTTCAGCTGGCTTTCCAGAAAGTAAATTTGGGCACACGATTATTTGTTCTGGTTGTTTTGTTATTAATAGGATCCATTCTATCGGTCGGCATCAGCTCCTATGTGAAGGCAAAAGAAATGACCATGGAGACGATGGAAAATAGATTTATCAGGGAATCAGAACTGATGGGGCATATTGCGGAAAACCTCAAATTCCTCTATGTCAGTGATGATAACTATTTTATGCAGCAGCTTCAGATCAATATCAGGGATCAGCAGGAAAAGCTTATGAAAGACGGAATCCTCTCTGAATTCTTCTACATAAAAGAACAGCAACCCATCCCTTTTGAAGTAAGTAAGGAAAGGGTTCCCGAATTATCAGGTTCCCTCATTTCCCACATGGAGAAAAGCGGGAACGGTCTTTTACATAAAGAATTGGATGGGAAGGATTACACCATTACATATAGGACGATGAAGGAAATTGGCGGTACTTATGCAATCCTGATTCCAACAGAGACCTATTTGGGACCAGTGGATAAAATGGCTCATTTCACCTTGATTGTCATTGCTATCAGTCTGGTCATCTTTACGTTATTGATTTTCCTCTTTGTCAGAACCTTGACCAAACCCCTCTCCTTACTTAGAGAAACAATGAAGCAGGTGAGGGAAGGGAAGCTTGAACGAGCAGCAGACATAAACACGACAGTACCGGAGATTCTTTCCTTGCATAAAAGCTATAATGCAATGATCGACCAGATGAGAAGTATGGTGCATGAACTAAAGAGTACAACAGTGGAACTTGAAGAAACCGGTGGAAAGCTACAATCATCCTCCGAACATGCCCTTGCATCCAGTCAACAGCTCGTCTCTGCCATACATTTGGTAAAGCAAGGCGCAGAACAGACTTCAAGCAGTTCAGAGGACAGTGTGAACTGTTTCAGGGATATGAAGTATAAAATTGAAGAGACAATGGAAAACATGGATGTGGTAATCCACAGTTCCAAAACGATGAACAGGTCCGCAGGGGGTGGTGAGCATTCTATGAAGGAGTTGATCGGCACGATTGCCACCTTTGAAAAGGATTTTGATAAGTTGAACACTACAATCAGGCATGTGAAAAACTATGCAACCTCAATATCCAATCTAGTGGGGCTTATTCAGGGTGTGTCTGAACAGACAAAACTTTTGGCATTGAATGCCACCATTGAAGCGGCAAGAGCAGGAGAGGCGGGAAGAGGATTTGCTGTTGTGGCCCAGGAAATCCGAAAGCTTGCGGAACAGTCCTCCCACGCTGCAGAGCAAATCACACAGTCCATCAATCACATGGAAGAAGTAACAGTAAGTGCAACCGAGGAGTTTGACGAAATGCTATCAAAAATGAAATCAAACTTGACCCTGGCGAATTCATCAAAGCTCTCTTTTGATGAGCTAATGAAGGAAATTGGCGAAGTAAATGAAAACATGAAGGTCATGCAAGGAAAACTTAAAGAACTGGAATATATTCTACCTGAGCTTGAACACTCTGCAGAAGGACTTTTATCCGTTTCCCAGGAAACCTCTGCAAGCTCAGATGAAATGCTAGCTGCCAGTGAAAATCAAATCGAGCAGATGGAAGGCAATCATCTCATAGGAAAACATCTGAATGAATTGTCACAATCTCTCTCGGCAATCACCTCGAGGTTTCACATACAATAATATATACTGATAGTAAAAACAAGCTTCTAAAAGGAAGATGCCTTCATAAATATAGGTATCTTCTTTTTTTGTATAAGTAGTTAATATTTTTACTTTTTAATTCCTAGCATATAAAATGGTAATCAATGAGGAGGTGTGCCGTTGAAGCTGGATTTTGTGTTTTGGCATTTACTTTATAGCTTGGTTGTAACGCATGAATATCGAATCATACATATCTCCCCCGACCATAAGGAAGTGTGGCTGGAGGGACTGGGAAATAAACAAGCCCCGATCATACGAGTATACCGCTATGATCTCGATTGGAGCACTTGGCTTCAGCGGGATATGGAAAAGACCGTATTCCAGGTTGCAAATTTCAGGAAGCAGCTAAGAAAAAGCAAGCTAGCAGCTGTCAATATATATGTTTCCACCTATCCCCCAGTGGATGACTGGGAATTCCGGGTGCAGGAGCCTCTGGAAAAGAATCATGCCACGGTCAATAGCGTTATAGTCCATGAAGGGAATTTTGAGCATTCCTGCAACAGAATTTCCAATCTGATTGGAAAAGAAGTAAAGGTTGAAGTGGAAAATGAAGAGGAGGAAGCTCTTTATCCTTTAAAACAACTTGTTTTGGATGCATCCGCCCGGGCAATCAAGAAAGAAAAGGAAATATTCCAGTTCGGCAAGCCATTATTCACTTATCTGTTTATTGCGATACAATTGATCGTCTTCTTTTTCCTGGAAATGAATGGAGGAAGTCAGAATACCGAGACACTCATCAAATATGGGGCGAAATTTAACCCATTGATTCTTGAAGGGGAGTGGTGGAGGTTTTTTACACCTATATTCCTGCATATAGGGATTATTCATCTGCTGCTAAATACTCTTGCACTTTATTATCTGGGAACTGCAGTCGAAAGAATCTATGGTAATGTCCGTTTCTTGTTTGTCTATCTTTTTGCAGGCTTTGCAGGCTCACTTGCAAGTTTTGTCTATACACCATCCATTTCAGCAGGGGCATCGGGTGCAATTTTTGGCTGCTTCGGGGCATTGCTTTTTGTCGGTATTGCCTACCCTAAGCTCTTTCTCCGCACCATGGGGATGAATATCCTGGTGTTGATAGGGGTCAATCTTACAATAGGATTCGCTATTCCAGGGATTGATAATGCAGGGCATATCGGCGGGCTGGTTGGTGGATTCCTTGCATCGGCAATTGTCCATCTGCCGAAACATGTAAAACTCCTACAAAGGGTTATAGGTCTTCTATTGGCATGCGCCATCACCTTTTACATGCTCGATTACGGCTATAACAACGAGAATCCGTATACTAGGATATCCGAAGCAGAAACGCTACTTCAAAACGGGGAGTATGAAGAAGCTTATGATATACTTCTTCCGCTTGAAGAGCAGAAGGAGGAATATCCGGAAGTGCTTTTCTATCTTTCCTTTATAGATATTAAAAAAGGGCGGCTGGAAGAGGCAGAGTTACGGCTCGTCTCCGTTACTTCCTTACAGCCGGACTTCCATGAAGCTCACTATAATCTGGCTTTGGTTTATCTGGAATTGAAGAAAACAGAAAAAGCGCTCGTTTCTATTGAACGTGCCATTGAAATTGAGGAGGATGGTGCAAATTATCAAAATCTCCGTTCCGAAATCATTCAATCCCTAGATTCTGAATGAGCTTGACGGATTCTCCTTCTCTCGTTTCGAATAAAACGAGCAAATGCGAATAGTCTTTGGAAATCAATATCAGTGGCAAGGAGCTATCTATCGGTGGAATGGTAGTTCCGGCCGCTGTTTTTATTCCAAGGAAGTACTCCTTGTATAATCCCTCCCAAAGCCTCCCGACTACCTCTTTTGAACGGGCATTATCTATTCCCGGCAATCCTTTTTCCTGAAGATCAATTATCTCCTCCAAAGAATACAAGTCATAATTCTGTACAGGAATATCAAAGAAATCAACAGCCTTTTCCCAAGAGTATTCCAGCTGCTGAGCAGTCACTTTGTCCAATACATCTTTCCATTCCCTTTGCTCTTCTGATTCGTCTTCCTTGAATGATTGCAGCGGACTGAAGGAAGAGTCGATCACATATAACTGGTCCTTGCTCATTCTATGGGTACTCGTAATCGTTTCATCCTTATGATGAATTTCCCCATGATGAAACGTAAGCGCCACAAAATGACTGCTGTCCTCACCTGAATAGGTGGCATATTGTGTCAACTCGTTACTGTTATCCTTCCAATCGGATAAGACGGCTTTTAATCTTCCATCAGCAAATAACAGAGAAATATCCTGTCTAAGATAGACCGGCTTACCAGTATCTGATGAAACTTCCCAGTTTACCACATATTCGTCGTTATCCTTTTCATTAAGTAGATGCAAACTTGTATCTGCTTCTTTTATTTGAATGGTTGGGTCAATCGGAAAGAAGATAATGCTTTCAACGGCTTTCTGATGAAAAATGAAAAGCAAGAAGGCAATAGCAGCCAAACCGAATAAAAGACCAATTCCTACTATATAAAGTTTTTTCATCTTGCTCCTCCAAAAAATAGACTTTCTACCAACTTATGAGCTTGTCTATTTTTTTATGAACGGATTAAGAAGCAGTTAATTAGTTTTTAATATTTGGTATTTTTTTTTCGAATAAGTAAAAAATGTAAAAGATAGTTGCAGCGAGGAGGAACAGACGTTGACTTGGACCAAACGCACAAAAAAGATGACCGGGAATTTTGACGAGGATATCGCTTATCTGAAAAATAGACTGGCTGTCGATAAAAGCTTTGATTTGATATTTCTTGACCTCCACTATGCAGGCAGAAAAATCGGCCTGTTTCTGGTAGATGGATTTGGAAAAGATGACATCATGCTCTTCCTGATGAAATTCCTTTCCGACTTGGAACCGGAGGAGCTGGAAGAGCATCCGCTTGATAAATTACTCCAAAAATATATTCCTTATGTAGAATTGGGCAAAACAGACGATCTGGAGCAGGTGGTCGACCAGGTTCTATCCGGACCGACAGCACTTGTTGTGGAAGGTGTGCCGGAAGTAATTATGATCGACTCCAGGACCTATCCTGTCAGGGGTCCGGAAGAGCCGGATATGGAAAGGGTGGTCCGGGGATCAAGGGACGGATTTGTCGAGACCATCATTTTCAACTGTGCACTCATTCGACGAAGAGTAAGAGACAGCTCCCTCCGGATGGAATATCTGCAAGTGGGCCGCCGGTCAAAGACGGATATCAGTCTCTGTTATCTGGAGGAGATAGCGGACCCTCATATTGTCGAGCGCATCAAGCATGCTCTAAAGAAGATTGATACGGACGGCTTGCCGATGGCAGAAAAAACACTAGAAGAATTCGTCGGAGGTAGACATTGGAACCCATATCCGACCGTACGCTATACGGAAAGACCCGATACTGCAGCGGCCCATCTGTATGAAGGACATGTACTGGTTATTGTGGACGGTTCTCCAAGTGTCATCATTACTCCCTGCACATTCTGGCATCATCTCCAGCATGCAGAGGAATACCGCAACAAGCCATTGGTTGGTGCTTATCTAAGACTAGTAAGGTTTCTTGCTGTGTGGGCATCCCTTTTCATATTGCCTTTATGGTATCTATTTGCCTTGAATCCGGAGCTTCTGCCACCGCAGTTGTCCTATATCGGACCATCAGAAATGGGAACCGTCCCGTTGATTGCCCAGATCCTCATCATTGAGCTTGGGATGGACATGCTGAGGATGGCAGCCATCCATACACCAACCTCGCTCGGAACGGCGCTCGGTCTGGTGGCAGCAATATTAATAGGGGATGTTGCGGTAAAAGTGGGATTGTTCGTACCTGAGATCATTCTTTACCTGGCCATTGCTGCAATCGGAACCTTTTCCACGCCAAGCTATGAACTCAGCCTGGCAAATCGACTGGTTCGGATTGTCCTGATTATCCTGACTGCATTATTCGGTATACCTGGCTTCATGATCGGTCTGCTGGCTTTCATCCTGCTGCTTCTCCGGATGCAGTCTTTCAATGTGCCATATATGTGGCCATTCATTCCCTTCAACTACCGCGGAATGAGGGATGTATTGATCAGGGCACCGATGCCATTAAAGAATAGAAGACCCACCATCTTGCATCCTGAAGATCCTGATAGATAAAAAAGCCGTTATCGCGGCTTTTTTGTTTAGTTATCTTTCATTTGGTAAAGATTGTTGCTTTGTGATTAGAGCTTGGCTAAAGATGAAGTGTCAACATTAAACTCCCTGTTGGTCTCCGTTCCAGGCATTCGCTTATCCTACGGCTCCCATCCTTCCCCGTTGAATCTTGTGTCTGGAGTGGAAATCAACGGGCTACATTTAGGAATACAAAAACAACTTCTTTATGACATTCTCATCTTTGTATTTCTTGACGAACGAAGCGAATCCTTTATACTTATATAGAAGAAAGCGCTTCTTTCGCAAGGAGAATAGGTGGAAATATGAAATCGATTCTAGATATAAGACAGCTTCTAAAAAGATATGGTACATACATCTATACAGGGGACAAAATCGGGGACCTGGAGATGATGGAGGACGAAGTAAGAGAGCTCTATCACTCGGGTGTCCTGGATGCACAAAGCTTCGGGACAGCGATAATGTTGCTAAAACAGGAAATATCCAAACAAAAATAAAGAAAAGGTGGAAAATATGGAGAGCAAATGGTTAGTTGGCGTCGATTTAGGTGGAACAACAATTAAGATGGCTTTTATCAGCCAATATGGTGAAATCGTTCACAAGTGGGAAATTGTCACAGACATCAGTGAAAAAGGGAAAAACATTACAACCGATATTGCAAAAGCGATTGATAAAAAATTGGATGAACTGAAAGAGCCGAAGTCCAAGCTTCAAGCAATCGGCATGGGGGCACCGGGTCCGGTAAATATGGCAACAGGGCTAATCTATGAAGCAGTAAACCTCGGGTGGGAAAATTATCCCCTGAAAGACCTGCTGGAAGTGGAAACGGGTTTACCAGTGGTAGTCGATAACGATGCAAACCTTGCTGCAATAGGCGAAATGTGGAAGGGTGCTGGAGAAGGCTCGAAAGATCTTATCTGTGTAACCCTGGGAACTGGTGTTGGTGGAGGCATCATTACACACGGTGATATTGTCCATGGCATCAATGGGGCCGGCGGAGAAATCGGCCACATAACCGTCATCCCGGAAGGCGGGGCACCATGCAACTGCGGGAAGACGGGTTGTCTCGAAACAATAGCATCTGCAACAGGTATTGTTCGTAAGGCCAAGGAGCAAGTGGAGAAGCATCCGGAAAGCAGGCTTGCCAAAGTGGCAAAAGAAGAAGGCCTTACTGCAAAAGTCGTCTTTGAACTTGCTAATGAGGGAGAAGAAGTCGCTTCCATGGTTGTTCATCAGGTGACAGCACCACTCGGGCTTGTACTGGCAAACCTCGCAAATGCGCTGAATCCGGAAAAGATTGTAATCGGCGGTGGAGTATCACGGGCCGGTGAGGCACTATTAAATCCATTGCGCAAGCACTTCGATCAATTCCTGTTCCCAAGAACAAAAGTTGGTGTCCAAATTGCGACGGCAACCTTGGGGAATGATGCAGGGGTAATAGGAGCGGCTTATCTGGCAAAAACAAAAATTTAAAATCATTTTCGTTTAAATCTTTCTAAAAGAGGGTAACTAATAAAGAAAGAAGCGAAATAACGTGCAAAAGAAGGCTTCTTGAGGAAGTCTTCTTTTTTGTTTGAAAATTCTAAATATATAAACTTCGGAAAAAGATGAAACTTTTATGCTTGTTCAACGTCTATGTATATAGTAAGTTGAATAGCCTAAATACTACTATTCTATCTATCCCTTTTTCTCACAGTATTAATTATCCATTGATTTTTTGTTAAAAAAGTTTTAAGATATGTCGTAGTCATTTTTTCTTTAAAAACAACAGATATAATTTCTAAAGATAATGAAGAAGATAAATAAAAGAGCTTCCCTGTCTTTCGTTATAAGGAGGTAAAAAGATGAAGCAAGCTTTTAAATCAAAAGTTCCTTTTATCCTGATTGCAGTGGTTCTGCTATGGGTAAAAACCTATATTGTATATAAAACAGCATTTAACATTACCATTGAATCCGTTAAACAAGAATTTATCCTATTTATCAACCCATTGAGCTTTATTTTACTGATAGCCGGTATCGCGCTCTTCTTTGGTGAAAAGGGTGCCAAGCGATATTTAATCATTACAAGCTTTATCATTTCATTTGTACTTTATGCAAATGCGGTATATTATCGATTCTTCAACGATTTCATCACGATCCCACTATTGTTCCAATCCGGTAACATGAGTGATCTTGGTGGAAGTATTACAGGATTGATGTACCCCGCAGACGTGCTTATGTTCCTTGATGTGGTGATTCTTATCGTACTTTCCAAATGGACTCCTGCATTCGTAAGCTTTGCAACATGGCGTCCGAAAGTAAGAAAAATGTATTTCCTTTCCATTGTAGGTATTTTCCTGTTCAACCTAGGGTTGGCGGAAACGGAAAGACCACAGCTATTGACACGTACGTTCGACCGTGAAATTCTAGTGAAAAACCTTGGAACTTACAATTACCACGTGTATGATGCTGTCCTTCAATCCAAGACACGCGCGCAACGTGCACTTGCGGATGGAAGTGAACTGGCAGAAATTCAGAACTATATCAATGCTAATTATAAAGCTCCAAATGACAACTTCTACGGGATTGCTGAAGGTAAAAACGTCATTGTTGTAAAAATGGAGTCCCTTCAGAGTTTCGTCATTGACCGAGAAATCAATGGAAAGCCTGTTACACCATTCTTAAATGAAATTAAAGATCAAAGTTATTACTTTAGTAATTTTTTCCACCAGACAGGGCAAGGTAAAACATCTGATTCAGAGTTCATCTTAGATAACTCGCTATATCCTGTTGGCCGTGGAGCAGTGTTCTTTACGCATGGTACAAATGACTACCATACTGCTACACCGAATGTATTAAAGGAAAAAGGCTATAACCCAGTAGTGTTCCACGCGAACAATAAAAGCTTCTGGAACCGTGACGTAATGTATGACGCATTAGGCTACGAAAATTTCTATGATGTGAATAGCTATGAAGTATCCGAAGAGAATTCAGTTGGTTGGGGACTCAAGGATAAGGATTTCTTTGAGCAGTCCGTTCCTTATATGAAGGAAATGGATAAACCTTTCTATGCGAAAATGATCACATTAACAAACCACTTCCCATTCGTCTTGGATGAAGAGGATAAGCTTGTTGATGAGTTTGATTCTAATAGCCGTACATTGAACCGCTATTTCCCAACAGCAAATTATTTGGATCAGTCCATCAAGCATTTCTTTGATGAATTGAAAGCGGCTGGACTTTATGAAAACTCCGTCATCATCATGTATGGTGACCATTATGGAATTTCTGAGAACCACAATGATGCAATGGCGCAATATCTTGGAAAAGAAATTCGTCCATTTGAAAACGCACAATTGCAGCGTGTACCGATGATTGTACACATTCCAGGTGTAACGGATAAGAATCCGAAGGAATTTGATACGGTAAGTGGTCAAATCGACCTTAAGCCTACAATCAAACATTTACTTGGTATGGAAACGAAGAACGATATCCAGTTTGGGGAAGACTTATTCTCTGAGGACCGAAGCGAGTTTGTAGTGTTCCGTGATGGAAGCTTCGTGACAGATGAAGTCATTTACACGAAAAATGCTTGCTATGATAAAGAGTCTGAGGAAGAAGTCGATCAGGAAGCATGTGAACCTTACATGGAGAAAGCCAAAAAAGAACTTCAATACTCCGATCAGATTATCTATGGAGACCTATTGAGATTCTACGATGGAACTTCCATTCAAATGGATCAAACAAAAATAAAAGAATAATGTAAATCGAACCCCGATGAAGCATCCGCTTTGTCGGGGTTTTTCGTTTGTCCAGAATGATTTAATTCTGAGTTTTTTACTCTTCAGGAGTAATACGCAGATTATGAAACATTCCGTTCTTGTTGCCAAATATCTGTTCTAGCGGATGAAAGCCTCTCATACAGTAGTAGAAACAAATTAGCGAATAGGTTTATTTCGACATGGACCGGATGGTGACGGACAGTGATGAAACAAGTTAAAGGTAAAAACAGATTAATAGAAAACAGGTTCACTTCATTGAAGGTGAATCCGAGGCGAGGAGATACACTTTGGTACTACAGTCAGCTATTTGGAGTGCGGCTCGGGCTTTTGACAGAGGCTAATAAAAAGCTGAATGCAGAAAAACTGCAGCAAGCCTCAGTAGTTGCGATTGCCGGGTTTGTAAAGGAAGCGTATAAGATCAAAAGTGGAGATACCGCATATAGTCTTGCAAGGAGTCTTCATATTGGATTAGATGCCCTCTATTTAGTGAATCACAATAAGGATCTTACCAAGTTAAACGTAGGGGATACGATTGATGTCCCGAAAAGATTGACGGACCGTATCGTAGACTCCACTCGTAAATATGATTCCGACGTATTCACGGAGGACTTAAACCACTTACTTGATGTTTATCCTTTTCTTGAGTGTTCCACTATCGGACAATCTGTCATGGAAAAGCCACTTTACCATCTGAAGCTGGGTAAAGGGAAAAAGAAAATACATTGGAATGGGAGCTTTCATGCAAATGAGTGGATTACGAGCTCTGTGATTATGACTTTTCTAAATGATTATCTGTTAGCACTAACAAATAACCAGCCGCTGAGAGGGGTGCCGGTTTATCCATTATTCGAACAGGTGACTCTTTCTATCGTACCGATGGTCAATCCTGATGGAGTGGATCTGGTACTTTTGGGACCATCAGAGGAAGAGCGGTATCATCAGGAAGCGGCGGCCATCAATCGGGATTATCCGGATTTTACAGGGTGGAAGGCCAATATTCGTGGAGTGGACTTGAATAATCAATTTCCGGCAAAGTGGGAGATTGAAAAGGAGCGTAAAGAGCCTAAAGCCCCTGCGCCGAGAGATTACCCAGGTGATGATGCACTGACGGAACCGGAAGTGGTGGCAATGGCGGAATTGACGAAAAGAGAAAATTTCGACATGGTGGTAGCGTTTCATACGCAAGGGGAAGAGTTCTACTGGGGCTATGAAGGATTCGAACCGGTTGAAGCAAAAAGAATGGCCGAGGAGTTTGAACGGGTAAGCAACTATAAAAGCGTGCGGTATGTGGACAGTCATGCAGGTTATAAAGATTGGTTTATCCAGGAGTTTAAAAAGCCTGGCTTTACCCTTGAGCTTGGAAAGGGGATTAACCCATTGCCCCTCTCGCAGTTTGGAAACATCTATCTGAAAGTGTTTGGTATTTGTCTGGCTTCGCTCTATATATAGTTTAATCTTTCGACAGCGTATCCTTATATGGAGGATATGTTTTTTTCTTTTAAAAAAATTATTAATTTTTCATCCCTTTTTATACTTGTGTTGAAACTATTCCTGCCTCATAATCGTAATAGAAGAAAAGGAAATTTTAGGGGGGCTGGAATGAAAAAAAGAATGTTCTATTTAAGTGTAATATGTAGTCTTCTATTTGGGTGCCAGCCATCTCAGAAACCAAAGGAAGTAGTGGAATCCCCTTCAATATCAGAGGGAGTGGTGAAAGAAAATCCTGTTCCTTACGAAATAGATGATATCCAACAAATCGAAACTCCTTTCGAATCGTTCAGTACTGTAGTGGAATGGCTGAATGATGAAACGGTCTTATATATTATGGAGGCCTCAGGAAAGTATGAGGTCCATACCTTCAATGTCCGATCAGGAGAAAGTACCCTTTTCTATACCTCAGATACACCGATTATGACTGTGGAAGCAAACAGCACCTATGAATTGTTCGTCATCCAAACTGCCCCATCCTTCACGGAAGGACACATAAGTGTCGTGGATGCTTCCGGAAATCTTGTCACCCAGTGGAAATTCCCTGACTCCCAAGATTTGGTGTATTCGTGGAACCCTTATACCAACAAACATATCGCTGTATCCTCCTTTCATGAAGACTGGACCTTTGAGGGATATCTGTTGGATGTCTCAACTAAAGAAATGACAAAGAAGAATTTCGCCAACCCATTTGTTCAATGGCTTGGAGAGAACAAAGTCGGCTACATAAATTGGGATCAGGATAAACCATCCTTAACTGCTCCATTATTTGCATATGATGTGCTGACAGATCAAACAGAACAGCTCATGGAGAATGTGATAATGTTTACTTCACTTTCAAACTTAGTGATGACAATGACCAGTAACATGGAAAGTGAACTGGTGGCACAATACAATTTTCTAGATACAATCAATTTCAAAAATGTGCATCAGTTCCAGGCACCCTTATTATCCATGTACTCCAATTATGTTACACCGTTTTATGAATATGTCAGTTCCTCCAATCTGTTTTATACTTTTATTCCTGCAAGTGGAGGAACTGTAGAAGGGCTTTCGGATTCGTTCCAATTTATTTCCTTCCATGTGGTAGAGGGGGAAAAGGAAGTTCTGTTAGAAAAGCTCGAAAACAAACCGATCAAATTTTCTCCAAACGGGCTATTTTGTCTGTACGGTTATCAATTGGAACAGTTGATTTTCATTCCAGAAAAAGAGATGATAGACTTAGTTAAATATTCGTAACAAGGATGGTGGGATCATTTTGGCAATTGTGGACGTAACCGTCATTCCAATTGGAACAGAAGGACCGAGTGTAAGTGATTATGTGGCCGAGATCCAGGAAATTTTGGAGGGCTACAAAGAAGAAGGTAAAATCAATTACCAGTTGACTCCGATGAGCACGATTATTGAAGGGGATTTGCCGGAACTTTTTAACGTGATCCTGGCAATACATGAGGCTCCTTTTCAAAAAGGGCTACATCGTGTGGCAACCAATATACGTATCGATGACCGCCGAGATAAAAAGGTCCAAATGCAGGACAAACTTGCTGCCGTTGCAGCCAAAAGGTCACAACGTTAAAGAAAAAACGCCTGGGATTTCCAAAAGGAATGCCAGGCGTTTTACTGTTAGAAAATGGGGCGATGTAACCTTCAGATCACATCAACTGAGAATGTCCCTTTAGAACGAAATAGGTCGTTTCAATTTACCGCACCCATTGCATCTCGAACATTTTTTCATAATAGGCAGGAAACCGAGCTTTATCCTACCGGACCCATTACAAATACCACAAACTGTTTTTACCGCCAATCTCCCTTCACGCCCCTCTCTGGAATAAGTAGAATTCAATGTCATGTTCCTACTGTAATTTTGTATAAAATGCCATTAATTTATACGCTGATTCTATTTACATTTCAGATAGTTTCAGTATATTCAGATCGGGATTAGTGTGTTATCAAAAAAAAGAGTACCCCGCAAATTTGCGAAGTACTCTTTCTCTCATTAGATTAGTGGGCTACAGGGTAACCGGATGTGATCAGGGTAGCTACCGTAAATGCTCCGAATACAACAACTGTACCTAAAGCGAATAGCAGTGCTAGGAAGTTCTTCTCACGCAAAGAACGAACGACAGCGAATAAACACAATATCGTTACTAGACCAAAGATAATGACTAATGGCATGTTAACGCTCCTTTCGGAATCATTTCATTTTTATACGAAATGGCGATAAAAAAAGTATGTAATAAGACATTACACTCTTTTTATATTTTAAATCTTTTCCCACTATTTGTCGAGGTCCAAAAATGACACTTCTATGTCATATGCGTTTGCGACCTTAAGGATATATTCCCTGCTTTCTTTATCAATGAAATACAGTTTTTTATATTGTTCCTCCACGGCGATGATTGATTCATCCATTTGAATGAGCGCCATGTTGATATCCTCCACTTTCCCGCTTTTGATATGAAAAGCAGCTGTCATAGCCTGATAAAGGTAGTGGTTTTCTTTTTCCGATACAAACCCATAGTCAGTAAAGAGAGAGGATGGAGCAGGATTCTCCAATAAGGATAATATGTAGGTTTCTTCGAGCAGGCATCGATCTTTCAACATGTTTTTGACCAGCTTCGCTTCCATCGCGGAGTCGGTAATCAATAAATTCTCGTCCACATCAAAGATGCTCGCTGTGTGTTTAATTTGCAACAAAAGATTCTGAAAGTATTGTGGAGTATCATCGGCGCATTGTATTTCCAATCCAAACATCGACTTCATAGGCACGTATCCTTTCATTTCTCAAGCTTCTTTCTATAGTGTAAAATAGTTGGGAGGATACTTCAAGAAAGGTGTGAATAAAAAATGAAATGGATGCAGTTGCCGCTTGGGCCATTACAGACCAATGCGTACCTATTGATAAATTCAAAAAAAGAATGCTTGGTCATCGACCCTGGGAGTGAGGGCGAAGCATTGATCCAATACATAGAAGAAAAAGGATGGAAGCCGATAGCCATTCTTTTGACACATGCACATTTTGACCATATCGGAGCAGTGGATGCTGTCCGCGATCATTGGAAGGTTCCTGTATACTTGCATAAGAAAGAGAAAAACTGGTTGATGGATCCAAGCCTGAACGGCTCGCAGTTCTTTCAACTTGGCGCTATCACCGCACAGCCTGCTGATCAATTGATTGGGGTTGAAGGTAAGCTTGTCATTTCCGATTTTACGCTTGATGTGTTATTTACTCCTGGACATTCACCAGGAAGTGTCAGTTTTTATCATGAGGCAAGCAAGGTGGTTTTTGCCGGAGATGCCCTTTTTGCAGGAAGCATCGGAAGAACAGATCTGCCAGGCGGTGATCACAGCAGGCTGATTAAAAGTATACATGATAAGCTTCTGGTGCTGCCTGAGGAGACGACAGTCCTTTCAGGTCATGGAATGACTACTACCATCGAACGGGAAATGGACAGTAATCCTTTCCTGAACGGCTTTTAATCATGGTTCCGGATTTCCTGCTAGATAAAATAAGAAATTCTTCAGGGTGGAAAATCAGCTATGCGACGTATATGAAAGAAGTTCTGTACCACCCTGAGTTTGGTTATTATATGAAGCACAAGAACAAGGTGGGTGCAAAAGGGGATTTTCTGACCTCCAGTAATGTTTCGGATATATATGGCAGGGTATTTGCCGGATTATTTGTCCGTTATTTTAAACAAAATGCCCTTGCCCCGGTTATCTGTGAGATAGGTGGTGGAACAGGAAGGTTTGCCAAGCAGCTGTTAGAGGAAGTGAAGCTCCTGGATGAGGAGTTCTATCATACGGTCTCCTATAGAATGATAGAGTCCAGTCCATTTCACTTAGAGTGTCAACAAGAGGTATTGGCGGGAGAAAGCGGTGTTTCTTACTTTTCATCCTTGGATGAAATGCCGGAAAAGCAGATGGAAGGAATCATCTTCTCCAATGAACTATTTGATGCGTTTCCTGTTCATGTGGTGGAAAGAAAGAATGGGCACCTGTTGGAGGTATTTGTTAGTGTTGATGATGGTGGGGAGCTGATGGAAAGCACAGACAGTCCGTCCTCACCAGAAATCGAGCAATATCTGACCTGCTTCGACCTGGAGTTGAAGGAAGGGCAGCGCATGGAAATCCCTTTAGCCATGATGAATTATGCAAAGAAGCTATCCTGCTTCCTTACCAAGGGCTCCATCATTACAGTGGATTACGGGTATAGCTTCCAAGAGCTGATGCAGCCTGAGCACTACGAGGGAAGCTTGAGAGGCTATTATCAGCATAAGATGATCAGAGACCCGCTTCTTCATCCGAGTGAAATGGATTTGACGGCACACATTCACCTCGATGCTTTGAATCATGCTTTAACGTACGAGGGCATGTTTTCGATTCTCACAAAACATCAAGGGGAATTCCTCGTCTCAGCAGGTATCCTGGAATACCTGCAGGATAACTTCGATCCCAACCCTTTTTCCGAACAAAGCAAAAGAAACAGGGCCATAAGAAATTTGATTTTGGATTCAGGCTGGAGCCATGGATTCCATGTCCTGATCCATGAAAAGAATAGTAACGGTTCATGGACTGGAATAGTCGATGACAACGAAAAAAAGCGATGACAGGGGTCATCGCTTTTTGTGATGGCAAAGAGCTTACGGCTTAATGTCCGCCAGTTTCAGCACCTGGTACCATCATAAATGTTGTCCAATACGTAAAGCCGACGAAGAAAATTGTTAAATATGCACCAAAGATATAAATGTACATACGTTCAGATAGCTTTAAGTAACTTAATAAAATGAAGAATACCGTTTGTCCAAAGAATAGTAAAGACGTTTGAGTCATGTGTCCAAGGTAGAACATAACAGCAAATATCCCTGTCCAGAAACCCATTACACGGTACATACGATCCATATGTATCCCCTCCTTACGCACTTATCCATATGCTTGTCACTTACTTATTATAATGTACCAATACTTTACTTGTAAATAAGCGTTTGTTTCTAGTTTGTGACGATTACATAATAAATACATTTTTCGCTATCTATCTAGATATTATTCAGCCATTAGAAAGATCCGATCGGTCAAATAGGGTTGTCTTCTCAAGGAATCCCTATATTATGTATTGCCTTTCTGACTGGGGGACAAACCTTACAAAAATTATAGAGAAAAATATATCTAAATTAATTGAACGAAGTACTATACAAATGTTATACAAATGATGTACAATAAATGCAACATAGAATATATTCTGTTCGAAAAAATTTACTGGGAGGTAATCGTGATGAATGAAATCGTATTTTACAGCTACCCAAGTTGTACATCATGCCGTAAGACAAAAAAGTGGCTAACCAGCAACAATGTCAATTTTCGTGAAAAGCACATTTTCAGAGAAACGCCGTCTTATGAAGAAATGCTGAAAATCCTTTCCTTAACGACAGATGGAATTGATGAAATACTTGCAACTAGAAGTCAGACATTCAAGGATCTTGGGATAGATGTAAATGAGTTATCCCTCTCGGAGTTAATCAAGCTGATGATCGATGAGCCGAAACTACTTAGAAGACCTATCATAACGAACGGAAATAAACTGATTGTGGGCTACAATGAATCAGGGCTGCTGAAGATCGCGAAGAAAAAGGCGAAGCAGGAGTTCAAGCAGTCGGTATCATAAATGCATATTGTGCACCATGGAGAAGACTTATTCCCCCTGACTGAATAAGTCTTTTTATTATGTTTTTTTTTTGAAGGCGCTACTTTCTCCTCTTTTCCCTTTATATAAGAGGTGAAAGGGGGTGAGAAAATGGCGGAAGTAACTATTGAAAATTCCCAACTGCGTCTGGTGTATGAGCTTGGGGATGATGAGAACGGCAAGATGCAGTATCGTACGAAGAACTACAACAATATCAAGGTGGATGCTACGGCAGACGGTCTTTTGGCAGCTGGATTTGCGATTTCTGGCTTACAGAACACACCTGTTGCAAGTGTCAAGCGTAACGAGCTTCAACACTTAGGGTAACCCTATGAAACTAATGGAAAGGAGGAATGGGAATGTTCACATTGGAATTATTTTTCTTAAATGAGGAAGAAAAATCCGTGAAAATCACGGTCGATGATCCTCGTTCAGATGTGACAGGTGAAGAGCTGGCAACTGCGATGGCTTCCATTATTGCAGCCGATGTCTTCACTTCCAGTGGCGGGAATCTGGTTTCTGCTGTTGGGGCAAAAGTCATTGAGCGTAACGTAACCGAAATCGAAATAGCATAATCCAAAGGGAAGGGTCTACATCAGTAGGCCCTTTCTTTTACAGAAATGCTATCCTGTGCGTTCTGTTTAACTACCTGTTGATCTCCGTTCCAGGTGGCAGCGATCGCGGGGCGGTGCTGGAGCCTCCTCGGCCTTGCCTGTGGGGTCTCAAGTCTACCGCTATCTCCCGCAGGACAAGGAAGGCTGCGGCAGCGATACTTCGCACGAAGAAAATTCTTGCATTTTCGAGGAGTCTCACACCCTGCACTCCAATCAACAGGGGCGACAGGTAACGCATAATGTCCTCACTATATCTTCATTTCTCAAGGTGTAAATCTTTTTCATGAGTATCACTGTTAAATACTAGAGTGGATTTTTAAGAATCTAGCTGTTGATTGGAGCAATAGGCGAAGACTCCTGCGGGAAGCGGCGTTTAGTGGATACCCCACAGAAGGCGAGGAGGCTCCACTAACGCCCCGCGGAAAGCGCAGCCTAGTGCGGAAATCAACAGCGGTGTTTAAAGTGTTAAACACTGTAAAATAAACGAAAGGAGGTTTATATATGGAACAATGGTGGACGTGGATCAGTGAAGTGGGATTCCCGATTGTTGTGACGTTCTATCTGCTGCACAGGATCGAGCAAAGGCTTGATAATGTAACCAAAACGCTGCAACAGCTGCCTTATCACATGACCTTCCACACCCAGCCCAAGCGAAGCACTAAATAGGTAGAAAAGCCTAAAAAGCGGACAGCACCGCTTTCTGGGCTTTTTCCATGTTTGAAAATATTTTTGCCTTTCTGGTGCATTTCGATAATAATATAGGGTAGAGACTTAAGAGGAATGTAAAAAAGGATGATGAATGGATGAAAAAAAATAAAATCGTTTTTACTGGTGGAGGATCTGCCGGCCACGTTACCCCCAATATTGCCATTATGAACAAGCTGAAGGAAAAAGGCTGGGACATTACATATATCGGATCTAGAAAAGGCATAGAGGAGGATATCATTACAAAGGAAAATATCCCTTTTCACGGCATTTCAAGCGGGAAGCTCAGAAGATATTTTGATTGGAAGAATTTTTCCGATCCATTGAAAATTATGAAAGGGGCAATGGAGGCCTATTTTGTACTGCGAAAAGAGAAACCGAGGGTTGTATTTTCCAAGGGTGGCTTCGTGACAGTTCCGGTGGTAGTCGCTGCGAAGATGCTGAAGATCCCGGTTGTCATCCATGAATCGGATATCACACCTGGTCTTGCAAATAAAATTGCAATCAAGTTTGCAACAAAGGTGTTTGTTACGTTTGATGAAACGTTAAAGCATTTTCCGTCGGACCGGGTTCTGTTCACCGGGTCACCTATCCGTGAAGAGTTGTTCAAAGGCAGAGCAGCAGAAGGAAAAGCGCTTTTAGGCTTTCATGAGCCAAAACCGATTCTTACAATAATGGGTGGAAGTTTAGGTGCGAAGAAAATCAATGAAACGGTAAGAAAGATACTTCCTTCGTTGACAGGGAATTTTCAAATTGTCCATATTTGCGGAAAAGGAAATGTCGATGAAAACCTGCTCCAAATAAAAGGCTATAAGCAGTTCGAGTATATTTCAAACGAACTGCCTGATATTTTGGCTGCCTCCCAGTATATTATTTCAAGGGCGGGAGCAAATTCCATTTTTGAATTTCTGGCATTGCGAAAGCCTATGCTTCTTATTCCGCTTTCCCGTGCAGCAAGCAGAGGCGATCAGATTCTCAATGCCAACTCGTTTGAGAAAAAAGGCTTTGCCAAAGTATTGCTAGAGGAAGAGCTTACCGAAACATCCCTAGCGGCCAAAATACAGGAATTGCAGAATGAAAAAGAGTTACTTGTAGGGAATATGGAGAAAGACAGTGCTCCTAATACACTGGAAATCATTCTTTCTGAAATTATCAAGATAGCAAATTAACCGGAACAATCTTTAACAGGCACCTCTGTTAAAGATTTTTTTTGTAAGGATTTCCATGGTTTTGGGTAAACTAGGCAGAGAAAAAAATGAAAGATGGCGATTCTCTTGAAAAAACAAACATTGAAGCTATTTACTATATCTCTCATTGCGTTTGTCATAATCATATCGGTGCTCATGTATTTTTTCTCGGAACGGTTTACTAGATCCTGGATTCCGATCGACCATGGTTTTGGAGATACCGTTACCTTGTCACCGGATGATGAGAAGATAGTTTTTCCTTTCTATCAAAGTGGAGATGGAGCACTTTATCAAGCAAATCTTGATGGCACTGAAGTTGTGCAGCTGACCTACCCGAGGCAGAATGAAAGTCATGTTCATCCAAGGTACTCCAGGAATGGAGAGAAACTTCTATTCTTATCGCAAGAGAAAACAACGGAAAACTTGAAGCAGTCGCTGTATATCATGAGCAGGGATGGCAGTGAGCTCATGAGGCTCTCGGAAAACAAGGAGCTTATCATTGACGCCATTTTCTCCGAGGATGACAAAAAAATCTACTATCTGGGGGCCAAAAGCTACAATAGTGGAGGTGTCGGTCCAAAGGAAGGCCCTGTAAATGTGGACCTATATTCCATTTCGGTAACAGGAGAAAACAAAGAACGATTAACGGAGACGGAAAGCTTAAAGAAACGAAGCCTGTCCATTACCGAGGACGGGAAAAAGATTGGATTTGTACAGGTGGATGAAGGAGAAGAAGGGAAAACGACTTCAAACTACTTTGTATACGATAACGAACAGAAGGAAGCAAAAATGGTAAAGCCGAACAAGGGTGTTATTTCAGATCTTATCTACAGTGGAAGGATTTCTCCTGACGGGTCTCTTATCGCCTTTTCAGCTGGCAGTGCGAATCCCCGGAAAAAATCACAAACCATCTATGAATTATATACGATGGATATTAATGGGGATAAGGTGGAGCCAGTTACAAGCTTCCGAACTTTTATTACAGAACCGACATTCTTCCACCAGTCCAATCGGGTGCTTTTTATTCAAGACCAAAGCTGGACAAAAGGACAAGCCAATTTCAAGCTATGGGCGCTGGATCTGAATGGAGAAAGAATAAAATCCATTACATTGCAGATGCCCCAATTTTCAGGAACGGCACTATAAGTGTAGGGTATCACTTCTATTGAGGCTGGCTGGTGTGGTACAGTAGAGATAGAGAAAAATAAAGGAATGAGTAGGATGAAACGTAACACACTCGCTTATTGGATAGGTCTGTTTATTTTTGGCGGCCTTATTTTGCAGACATTCCTGCAGCTTGAGCTGGAAAAGCATGGATGGGACACCAGGGTGGAGGCACTCGTATTTATCGCGATATCGGCCTTCCTCTATTTACTCTGCGTCATGCTCTATCAAAATAATGCCAGGTTTATCACCTATGTACTACTTTTATTTGTTGGGGTTGCAGCTACGGTTCTCGCTATCATGGCCCCCATGCTGTTTCATGCACACTAGTCACGGTCAAGAGGGAAAAGCGCAGGCCCATCGAGGGAATTCCTGTGCTTTTTGATTTTATCCTAGTAAAAATGTTGGATACTAAGAACACTTGTCTATACACATAGGAATAGCCTTTCATAGTATATAGTATCACTTGCGGGAAGGAGTGTGGATAGATGAGTGGCTGTTATGGAAACAACTTTGTGTTAATTTTAGTATTGTTTATCTTACTAGTGATTGTAGGCAAATCATTCTACTAAATATGCAAAAAAGACAGGAAAAGTCATATGGACCTTTCCAGTCTTTTTCTTTACAGTTAATAATATTATTGGAACATAGGCAGCAGATAAGAAATGATAAACCAGATGATACCAAAGAAAATTACCAAGTATGCGGTATATTTGATAAATGTGGATGCAACTAATCCTCTATCTTCTTTTGTTTCTCTGCGTTCCACTCTGACATCTTTGTCTTCGATCATGTTCATCCTCATCCTTTCATCACTGTTTTTATATATGGTATATATACCCTGTAGGAATCCTTCTAAACCTGCCAGGCTTTTGGCATGGGAGGTTCGATTTAATGTGAAGATGGAAAATGGCACTTGGGAAAGTGTATAATGAAAATGTCGAATTAAACGGTGTTTTGTGGGGTTACTTTCCCAACAAGGACTTTGTGTTTATTTTTAAAGGAAACCTTTATAATAAAGGAAACACTTATTGAAATCGAAGAAGCGGAACCTGACAAAAATAGACTATCTATGATAATAGGGGTATTGTATGAAAAATAAATGGCTACGGCTATTGCCATTAATCTATCTACTTTTTGGAATCCTTTGGGTTACCCTGACTGATTATTGGCTGTACAGCCTACGGCAAAATAATAATCTCGTTATGGCAGAATATGTAAATATGTTAAAAGGGTGGTTATTCATCATCATAACCGCCGTACTTATATACTTGATCATAAAAAAACATGAGGCACTGAAGCAGTTGGAGCAGAAAGAACACGAGCTCCTGACCCTCATCAATAATATGCCGGACTTTGTCTGTTTCAAAGATGGAGATGGCAGGTGGCTGCTGGCAAATGAATATGGCCTTTCCTTATATGAACTGCTAAATGTCGATTATAAGGGCAAAACGGATCTGGAACTTGGTGAATATTCTCCTCATTTCAAAGAAGCGTTTGCCTATTGCACAGAAACGGATGAGCGGACATGGCAAGAAGGTAAAATCACCAGGGACGAGGAATCATTTCCGATTCCTTGTGGAGAACTGAAGACCTTTGATGTCATCAAGGTTCCTCTATTCTATCCTGATGGTAAAAGAAGAGCGCTTGTAACCATCGGGAGAGACATTTCTTCCTTAAAAAAGGCGGAACATCTGCTGGTAACTAAGGAAAAACTGTCCGTAGTAGGGGAATTATCCGCGGGTATTGCGCATGAAATAAAAAATCCGTTAACTGCGATAAAAGGGTTCATCCAGCTTATCCAGAAATCAGGAAAAACAAACAAGGATCATGTAAATCTGGTTCTGTCGGAAATTGATCGAATCAATGACATCGTTAGTGAAATGCTGATACTTTCCAAGCCGCATACAAAGAGATTGGTGATTTTCCCACTGACGCATGCGATTCAGTATGTGATCGATTTAGTTAGTAATGAATCATTGAAAAACAATATACATATTCATTTGAATAACATTGACGAGTCAACCCTGGTTAAAGGTGATATAAATGGGTTGAAGCAGGTATTCCTCAATCTTATCAAAAATGCGATGGAGGCAATGCCGGACGGAGGCGTAATCGATATATCTTCCCTTGAAACAAGCGAAGATTATATAACAATTAAAATTCGCGATAATGGGATGGGTATAAGTGAGGAAAACCAGAAGCTTCTTGGACATGCTTTTTTCACATCCAAGGAAAAAGGGATGGGCCTCGGATTAACGATTTCTTATAAAATCATCCAGGAGCATAATGGCCACTTATCCATTGAAAGCAAGGAAGGCGAAGGTACTCTTGTTACTCTATCTCTACCGGCCTCTTAAAAAATGTGCGTTTTATAGAAGATAGATGACCAAGCAGTTCTAAAAAAATCACATAGAATGTATGGTGTACAACTTCCTTCTCCTTTCGTGCACATAATACTTTTAGGACAGAAACTTTTCTGTCCTTTTTTTGTGAAAGTAAGAAATTCAGGAAAAAAAGGGTAATAATAAAATGCTGAGATTAATGACGAAAGAAACGGCTGGGAAACTATCTACTCTAAAATTTGTTGTGATGCGAAATCAGATGATCATTAATGAGATCGCTAAACAGGAAATCTATCCTATTACAAAAGATGCGGTGTACGAGCAATTCATGCCCGATGTAAAAATCTAAGTTTATTCTGATGATGGACGGGTACTTTATCTATGTAACTAATAGCCGAAGGAGTCGATAGATATGAGTAAAAAAATTGCGGTAGTGATGACGGATATGTTCGAGGACTCGGAATACACAGAACCGGCAAAAGCCTTCAAGGAAGCGGGACATAGCCTGACTGTGATAGAAAAGTCGAAGGGGGAAACCTTGACAGGTAAAACTGATGATACGGAAGTGACATCAGATGCAGGGATTGACGATGTGACGCCAGATGAATTTGATGCTCTGTTTATTCCCGGAGGTTTCTCACCTGATATTTTAAGAGGTGATGATCGTTTTGTTACGTTTGCCAAAGCATTTATGGATGACCAGAAGCCTGTTTTTGCAATCTGCCATGGGCCGCAGCTGCTGATTACAGCGGAGGCGTTAAAGGGGCGGGATATAACCGGCTACACCTCCATTAAAGTGGACCTGAAGAATGCAGGAGCCAACTTCCATGATGAAGAAGTGGTCGTATGCCATGAGCAGTTGGTATCAAGCAGAACACCTGACGATCTTCCTGCCTTCATTCGTGAATCACTGAAACTATTGAAATAAATCAATAAAGCCAGGCCGTATAGACGGTCTGGTATTTTTTTTTGAAAAAAATAAAAAACTTGCAGGAAACGCTCGAGATTTGTAGAAATCATAAGAGCAAGAAAAAATTAGGAGAGGAGAAACGTACCGCAAAAAAATAATCGAGGTGAAAAATGAATATTGAACAAAAGTGTGAAGACCTCGTTCGTCAAGCCCTTAAGCTTCGCGTTTCCGACATCCACATGAAGCCTTTGGAATCTTCCGCAACCCTCATGTTCAGGGTAGACCATTATCTTTATGAACAGGAGGAGATTTCACTCGACATCTATGAAAGAATGGTCTCCCACCTTAAATTCCAAGCCTCCATGGACATTGGAGAAACAAGAAAACCGCAAAACGGCGCATTAACGCTCACCATTGATTCCAAACAGATCAACCTCAGACTCTCGACCTTACCGACCTTTTATAACGAAAGTGTAGTCATTCGCATCCTCCCACAGGATTCTCATCAACCATTGAAATACATGACCCTATTTCCAAACTCCACCACCAAGCTTCTTTCCTTAATGAAATACTCCCATGGATTGATCATTTTTACGGGTCCTACCGGATCGGGCAAGACCACCACCCTATACTCCTTAATTGAAGAAACGAAATCCCTTTTACAACGGAATATCATCACCCTTGAAGATCCTGTGGAACGCAAAAGCAAGAATGTGCTGCAGGTTCAGGTCAATGAAAAGGCCGGGATTACGTATACCACCGGTTTAAAAGCGATACTCAGACATGACCCCGATATCATTATGGTTGGGGAGATCAGGGACGAGGAAACCGCAAAGATTGCAATCAGAGCCTCCATGACCGGACATCTGGTACTGAGCACCCTGCATACGAGAAATGCAAAAGGGGCGGTCTATCGGTTATTGGAATTCGGCGTCACCCCACAAGAGCTGGAACAGACGCTGATTGCCATTTCTGCACAAAGGCTGGTAGAACTGAAGTGTCCATTTTGTCTGGAGGAATGCACAGCATTCTGCAGAAAATATCGCACGCACCGTCTTGCAAGTGTCCATGAGCTGATCTATGGGAAAGAGCTTGGAAAGGTCATGAAGGAATGTAATGGAGCGGAAGTGGATTTGACATACCCTACGCTTAAAGAAGTGATAAAAAAAGGAATAGCTCTAGGGTTTATCAAACAAAGCGAGTATGAGCGGTGGGTTTTTGATGGAAATGAGAAATAGAGGGTGGAGCCTAAAGGAGCAGGAGGAATTTCTTCTTCGTATAGGGGATCTCTATGTCAATGGATATGCGCTCCTTGAGGCCATCGAATTGATGTGCATTCATTATGAAGGTCACAAAAAGGCTGATTTGCATCTTGCCGTCAAAGAATTGAAAAACGGCTATAGTATCCACAAGGTACTGGAGCTGCTTCATTTTCATCAGGATGCTTTATCCCTGCTCTTCTTCTCCCAGCGACACGGTAATCTTGGTGAGGCATTCCGGACTGCTGGGCAGTTGATGAAAAGAAAACGGTATTACAAGCAAAAACTGCTTACCCTGATACGCTACCCGATCTTTTTGATGATCCTGGTCATGTTGATGTTATTCTTCGTGCAAACGGTACTGATGCCACAATTTACGCTATTATTTCAACAAATGAACATTTCGATAAACAAAGGAATACAATTTTTCTTCAGCGTGACAAGCAAACTTCCACTTTTTCTGCTTTTAGTATTTTTTCTGGCAGCTGTACTTCTCCTTCACATTAAAATTTATGCCAAAACCATCCATCCTGTCCAAAAAATCTCCTGGATGATGAAAATCCCTATACTTAGGACGTTCCTAACCCTTCATTACTCCCATTACTTTTCCCAGCAACTCAGCAGTCTGCTCGCTAGCGGAATGACCATCAATGATGCCATCGGCGTTTTTGAGCAGCAAACATATAATCCCTATTTTAAATACAGAGCATCCGATTACAGGGAGCGACTGTTAGAAGGGGAAAAATTGGAGAAGGTTGTAGAAAACGAATCCGTTTTTGATAAGGGTCTGGCACCAACTATTTTACATGGACAGAAGAATGGGAGACTGCCTCGTGAACTGGAGGATTTCAGTGGCCTTCTGCTGGATAAACTCCAAAGAAAAATGGAGAGTGCACTTGGGAAAATACAGCCATGCCTTTTCCTTGCTATCGGCTTGTTCGTGCTCCTGCTATATCTATGTATATTCATACCGATGTTTCAATTATTAGGAGGGTTATAAAATGAAAAAGCTATTCAAAAATGAACGAGGTTTTACACTGGTGGAAATGCTCTTGGTGATGCTTGTCATTACGGTTCTACTATTGATCATGCTCCCGAATGTATCCAAGAATTCCGGTCTGATCGGTGATAAGGGATGCGATGCCCTGGTGAAGATGGTCGAGGCTCAGATGCAGGCCTACCGCTTGGAAAATGACCGGGAACCATCTGACCTTCAGGATTTGAATACTCCGGATTATTTAGAGGATAAATTTGCAGATGATGATGTCCTATATTGCCCGAATGACAAGGTGATCGCCCTTACTGCCAATGGAGTGGAAGCAGTTGATGCACCGGAAACGCCGTAAAGGTAACGCACAACAGGGTTTTACCTTTGTAGAGTCGCTTCTGGTCCTATCCGTGGTGTCTGTTATTCTTTCATTTACCATCCTGAAAATAGCTGCTATAGAAGAAAAACATGTAACGAAAAACTTTTTCAGCGAGCTTACCAACGACCTGTTATTTGCCCAACAATATGCCATGAGTACAAGAAGGTCGGTAACCATCACTTTCAGCCCAAGCAATCACTATTACCGGATTACCCAAGGGTCGGGAAATGAACTACTAAGAAGAAACTATCATGAGGATATCCTGATTGACCCAAGAACGATGGGTACATTATTGGTATTTCAATCGCATGGAAGCATTCAAAAAGCAGGAACTATGGGAATATCCTATAAGAATCTGGAAAATTACCGTTTAGTTTTCCAATTGGGAAAGGGAAGATTCTATGTGGAATCAGTCTAAGGGGTTCACCCTCCTTGAGGTGCTTGCCGCACTCGTGGTTTGGATGATCATCATGACCCTACTGCTGCCAAGCCTTGTCAGGATCAATCAAGAAAGAAACAACTTCAAACTAGATCGGGCAGCCAGGCTTCTTCTTACAAAAGAATTGGAAAATGTGCGATTGAGTGGCGGTATGTTTATTGGAAAGGAAATCGAAAGTAACGGATTCAGATTTAGGCTTTACCAATCTGTTGAAGGTGCCATTCCGGTTATATGTGCCGAATATCTGGATTATAGAAAAAGGGAAAAAAGAAGGTGTGTATACTGGGATGAAGATTTGGAATGAAAAGGGGTTTACGCTTTTGGAAGCCCTTGTCAGTTTTTCTGTTGTACTGATCATTACTGCATTTCTCCCTATTCTATTCCAGACAATCCATACCTTTGTGAAGGAGGATAAGGGCATACATCCTCTTGAACTGGAGGTATTCAACCAACAGGCAAAGATGGAGATCCGAACGGCAAAATCGGTAACAACAACGGGCAAAGTACTAACAATTAGGAACAGGAACAATCAGAGCATTACCTATGAGAAATATCAAGGAAACATCAGGAGGCGTGTGAATGGCACAGGCCATGAGATCATGCTGCAGAATGTAAAGGATGTGGTGTTTGTGCAAGTAAGGAACGGAGCGATACTTTTTATTACCGGAGATGAAGGGGATTTCCATGAGATTCCAATTCATGCCATCTTGAAGGATTGGCCGCATGAATAGAATGGAAAAGGGATATATTTTCCCGGTGACGCTCCTCCTATCCTTATTGGTTTCTTCCATGCTACTGCATCAAATAGAGCTGTACAGGATGGAAAAAGCATTTTATACAGAGTCAGGGGAGCTATTCGAATTGGAAAGCATGATGAGATATTCCTGGGAGAAGGTGGAGGGGCAACTCGAAGTGGATAGTTTTCCTCCCCTATCCAACATCAATTTTCCAAACGGAAATGCAGTGATCACTGCAGATGAACAATACCCGGTTACCCAGATAAAGATAATTTGTACGACCACAAAAGACAGGAAATACGAAGCAATCATCCTCTATGAACGGACAACGTATAGAGTAGTTTCCTGGGTGGAATCCAATTGATTTAGGGCGAATGCCTACACCAAAGCACTTCTCTTATCATATAAATGTACCGTGTGATAAAGGAGGTATCTGTAAAGGTGAACCAAGATCAAAACGGTGTGCCGATTCAATACATGCTTGTGGAGCCATTTGTGTATCAAACGTTGATGAGTATCAAAGGAAGTACGGTCGTGGTCGAAACCTCCCGGGGGTCAATCAGAGGAACATTACGAGATGTTAAGCCGGATCATATCGTTTTATATGAAGGAGATTCAAACTTCTTTGTTCGGACGGCAGAAATTATATGGGTCATGCCTGACTAACCAGTAAAGGTGTTTAATCATTTGATAAAACTGGTTAAGCACCTTTTATAGTGGTGAAACCCGCAACATTTTCCTATAATGGAATGAATGGCAGCAATGGAAAGAGGGAGTTTAATGAGAAGCATTTACCTTACAGGATTCATGGGAGCGGGAAAAACTTCAATAGGACATGCATTGGGAAAGAAGCTGGGTCTGGCCGTATATGATACGGATTCTTTAATAGAGGAAAAAGCTGAGGAAAGCATCAGTGTGTTTTTTGAAAAATATGGTGAAGCTGAGTTTCGCAGGTTGGAGGAGGAAGTGCTACAGAGTTTGCCAGTGACCGGATCCGTTATCATGACAGGCGGAGGAATCATCAAAAAAGCGAACAATATCTCCTGGATGAAAGAAAAAGGTTTAATGGTGTTCTTATATTGTGACATGGAAGTAGTGCTTCAAAGGCTGGAAAATGACATCGCCAGACCCTTGATTCAGCAAAAAAGCAAAGAGGAAATCATGGCCATATTTTCGGAGAGGCTCCCTTTATATAAAAAGGCCCATATCATGATGGATACGAGTTCCCTAGGCATCCATGAGGCAGCGGAAGAGTTGGCTGTTGCGATTAAAAGCTGGCATTCTGGTCAACACTAGTAGGTAATCAAAACCTGGTGGTGGTGAACCCATTGAAAACGAATGATTATGTCAAATATGTGACACAGCAACTTGTAACCTATATGGATCAGCCAAAAGAAGTGAAGAAAGCGCAGCGCTACCAGCGAAAGCTTGAACGGTCCCCTGTCGTGTATCAGCTTTTCGGAGTAATTCCTTTTGCGATCATGATGTTATTCAAGAAGAAAAAAATGTAAAGGTATAAAAGGGACAAAAGTATTGCATGCTTTTAGGCTTTTATGCTACAATCTCTTCGGACAGTTAGAAGCAATCAATTACATATCTATGCAAATGCTTTCAAAGTGAGCATAGGAACTTTACGTGTTACTGATACGATCAGGCATGAGTGAAGAGGTTTTGACCAATACTAAGGGAGGAAGACATACCCTTTGAATTGATCAATCTTCTTTCTCATGCCTTTTTTGATTTTCCCTTTTGCCCCTTGGTTAGCAGCAACGTCAACAGGGTATAGGGAAAATGGAATAGGGAGTTCTTTATGTAATGAGGGTTTCAAAGAAGTTCCTTGAGGATGATTTTCAACAAATTTAAAGGTGATAGTTGCTTATTTGTTGAAAACTATAAGAGGAACCGTGTACATTAAGTACTATCTATAAAATAAAACATACTTAAAGGAGTTCGATTACAATGGCAGAAAAAACATTCAAAGTAACAGCAGATTCAGGAATTCACGCACGTCCAGCTACTCAATTGGTGCAAACAGCAGGTAAATTTGATGCTGAAGTAAACCTTGAGTACAACGGAAAATCCGTAAACCTTAAATCTATCATGGGTGTTATGTCTTTAGGGATCCCTCAAGGAGCGGAAATCAAGATTGTTGCACAAGGTTCTGATGAGAGCGAGGCAATTTCTGCTATTGAAGAAACTTTGAAATCAGAAGGGTTAGGGGAATAATGTCAAACACGATCCAAGGTATACCTGCTTCTAGCGGTATTGCCATTGCGAAAGCATATCGTCTGGAAAACCCTGAATTGACTGTGGAGAAAAAGACGATTGACAATGTCCAAACGGAAGTGGAAAGATTTGAAAAAGCAGTAGAAATCTCTAAAAACGAATTGGAAAAGATCAAGGAGCATGCCAATCGGGAATTAGGTGCGGACAAAGCTGAAATCTTCTCTGCACACCTGCTTGTATTGAGTGATCCTGAACTTTTGAATCCAATCAAAGATAGAATCAAAAGCGATAGTGTAAATGCAGAAGTTGCGTTAGATGAAACGGCAGGGATGTTCATCAACATGTTTGAACAGATGGATAATGAATACATGAAGGAGCGTGCTGCGGATATCCGCGACGTGACGAAACGTGTTCTTGCTCATCTTCTGGGTGTAGGTGTATCCAATCCGAGTCTTATTTCTGAAGAAGTGATCATCATTGCTGAAGATCTTACTCCTTCTGATACTGCTCAATTGAACCGTCAATATGTAAAAGCCTTTACAACCGATATCGGCGGGCGCACTTCCCACTCCGCAATCATGGCTCGTTCCATGGAAATTCCTGCAGTAGTGGGAACGAAAAATGTAACGGAAACCATCCAGAATGACACAATGGTGATAGTGGACGGCCTGGAAGGCGTAGTAATAGTTGATCCGACAGACGACGAAATTGCTACATACACCGAAAAACAGAAAAAGCATGAAGAGCAGAAGAAGGAATGGGCAAAGCTTGTAAACGAGGACAGCCTTTCATCAGACGGTCAGCAAGTTGAGCTTGCTGCGAACATCGGAACGCCTAAGGATGTTAAAGGGGTTCTTGAAAACGGTGGAGAAGGTGTCGGCCTTTACCGTACGGAGTTCCTTTACATGGGCAGAACCGAACTTCCGACCGAGGAAGAGCAGTATAAAGCTTATAAAGAAGTATTGGAAAGAATGGAAGGCAAGCCTGTTGTTGTCCGTACATTGGACATCGGTGGGGACAAGGAGCTTCCATATCTGAATCTTCCTAAAGAGATGAACCCTTTCCTTGGATTCCGTGCCATCCGACTTTGCTTGGAGGAGCAGGAAATCTTCCGTACCCAGCTTCGAGCGCTATTGCGTGCCAGCTCATACGGAAACCTGAAAATCATGTTCCCGATGATTGCGACGCTGGATGAATTCCGCCAAGCGAAGGCTATTCTTTTGGAAGAGAAGGAAGCGCTTGTGAAGAACGGTACAGAAGTGAACGAAAATATCGAGCTTGGTATCATGGTGGAAATTCCATCTACTGCTGTCCTGGCAGATATTTTCGCAAAAGAAGTAGATTTCTTCAGCATCGGGACGAACGATCTCATCCAATATACGATGGCTGCCGACCGTATGAACGAACAGGTTTCCTACCTGTATCAGCCATACAATCCGGCGATCCTTCGCTTGATTGATAATGTGATCCAGGCTGCGCACAAAAACGGCAAATGGGCCGGCATGTGCGGCGAAATGGCCGGCGACCCGATTGCAATTCCGATCCTGCTTGGACTTGGACTTGACGAGTTCAGCATGAGTGCGACAAGCATCCTCCCTGCCCGTACCCAGCTGAGAGGCATCTCCAAGGAAGAAGCAGCTTCCTACAGAGAGCAGATCCTTTCTATGGGCACAGCAGAAGAAGTCGTGGAGTTTGTAAAAGAGAAATTCATGAAGTGATGATAGATGAAATGCCAATCCTTTTTGATGAAGGGTTGGCATTTTTGTTGCACTTTTTCTTGTAAGCAGGAAAGAAGTGAATCGAACTTCTTCATCCCGGTGCGATAAAAAAGGACGTTAAAAATGGAGGATATGAGGATATGGGATGGCACTTTTTTACCCCGGAAATCCAACCTATGATACAATTAGACCATTCGTAAATAGGAGGGAATCAAAGGTGCTACAAGAAAAATTATCTAAGTATGCAGAATTGGCAGTAAAGGTTGGAATAAACCTGCAGGAAAATCAGGGACTAGTGATCAATGCCCCTATTTCTGCTGCTCCCTTTGTAAGGGAAGTGGCGAAGATTGCGTACCAGATCGGTGCGAAGTTTGTACATACGGATTGGAATGACGAGGAACTTACAAAAATCAAATTTGAATTGGCATCAGAAGAAACATTAAAAGATGTCCAGGACTGGATTGTTCAAGGCCGTGAGCGGATGGCGGAAGAGGGAGCTGCATTTTTGACTGTTGTTGCATCCAATCCTGATCTTCTGAAAGCGGTGGATCCAGAGCGTGTTTCCATTGCAAACAAGGCTCAGGCGCAGGCTCTTCAGAAGTATCGTACCTATATCCAGACGGCAAAGGTAAGCTGGGCGGTTGTATCTGTACCTTCAATCGAATGGGCAGCTAAGCTTTATCCAGGTTTTTCGTCGGATGAACAGGTTGCACGCCTCTGGGAGAACATCTTTGCTGTTACGAGAATCAATGAAGCGGATCCGATAGCTGCATGGAATGAGCACATAAAAACGTTACAGGAAAAGCTGGAGCTTCTGAATACAACGAAATTCAAAAAGCTGCATTACAAAGCGCCTGGCACAGATCTTACGATTGAACTTCCAAAAGAGCAGGTTTGGCTTGGAGGCGGTATGAACAATGAACAAGGAACATACTTTGTTCCTAATCTCCCTACCGAGGAAGTCTTTACACTTCCAGTGAAAACTGGCGTGAACGGCGTGGTATCCTCGACTAAGCCTTTGAATCTCAATGGGAATCTTGTAGAAGATTTCACATTATCCTTCAAGGATGGAAAGATTGTGGAGTTTACGGCAAAAGAAGGCTATGAGGTGTTAAAGAAACTACTTGAAACAGATGAAGGGGCCCTTTACCTTGGTGAGGTAGCGCTAGTGCCACATAGTTCACCAGTATCAAAACAGGAGGTCATTTTCTACAATACGTTATTTGATGAAAATGCGTCCTGCCATCTAGCACTAGGTTCAGCTTACCCGATTTGCATCGAAGGCGGCGCGTCTCTGACGAAGGAAGAATTGGAAGCAAAAGGCGTGAATACAAGCATGATTCACGTGGATTTCATGATAGGTTCGAAAGAATTGACCATCCATGGAGAAACTGAGGACGGTACCAAGAAGCCTGTACTAGTGAACGGTGAATGGGCGATATAGATTTGATATAAAAATGGAATTCCTTCTCAGGAATTCTATTTTTTTTGTTATAAATAGCTGTATGAGCAGGAGTTTGTTTGATTTTCCTTTAGTTCGTGCCAACGTATATTAAGTAGAAGCCTTCCCATTTTGTTGAATCCAAAGATTCATCCCCATGCAATCTTAAAAAGGAGTTGAGCTATCGAAAGTAGAAATAATAACGGTGGCAAAAATTCAAAGTAGGAGAATGATCATGGGGAATACTATCATTCTAAGAAAAATAGATGAAACAAACTGGAAAGAAGCAATACAATTAAAGGTTAGTGAGGACCAGGAGGAATATGTTGCTTCAAATTTGTATTCCATTGCGCAGTTTCAGTTTCTAAAGGATTTTAAAGCGATGGGAGTGTATATGGATGAACAGATGGTTGGTTTTGCCATGTATGGAATCGACTCCGATGATGGCAACTATTGGATTTACCGGTTGATGGTGGATAAGAAGTATCAGGGACGTGGAGTGGGTAAGCAGGCAATAGGGAAAATATTAGAGGATATCAACGCAAACAACACAGGTGGCATACCTTGCGTCATTTTAGGTTTTCATCCGGAGAACAAAGTGGCAAAGCATGTCTATGAAAAAGCCGGATTTGTTGAAACTGAAATGGCGTCTTGGGGGGAGCAGCTTGCAAGGCTTGAACTCAATAAGGAGCAAAAAGGTGCCTGGAAACAGTAGTAAGCAAAAAAATTGATGAAGAGAAGATATACGGTAAAAAGGAAGGGACAGTGTCCTCGAGCAGGAACTGTCCTTTTCATCATTTTTTCGGATAGTAGGAAAAACCGGGATATTTGACGACTGGCCATTTCTCTTTTCTGAGTACATCCATGAGCACAGGTCCTACATGCAGATTACTTCTGATTAAGTCTTTTGGAGTCAGTGCCATCCATTGATTAAGGGAGACGTCCTCGAACCGATCACTTTTGAAAATCTCCAAAAACCATAATGTCTCAGAACCGGTATTCTGGATATAATGCCCTGTGGCAAAAGGAACATAGCCCACATCACCTGCTCTAAAATCAAAGGTTCTCGCATTTCCATTTCCGGTGAATACAGTCATGCGAGCTTCGCCGGTAAGGTAGTATTGCCATTCATCGTTATTCGGATGCCAGTGCATTTCCCTCATAGCCCCCGGTTCGACTTCAACGAGTGCAGCGGCAATGGTTTTGGAAGCAGGGAAATTGGTGGAGTCGACAATCCTTACACTTCCACCGGGAGTCTTGAATGGTGGCTGTTTGAGCAGCTCGAATTTGAAAGATAGTGGTACCTCGCCAGATGGGGACTGTATTTTCTGTTCGATAAGCGGAGGCGGCACCTCTGCTTGATAAATATACACCTGCCCGTCAGGAATGGAAGCAAATGCTTCTTCAGGCACGCCGAAATTGGCAGAAAGGACATCCTTTGGTGTGTGTGCAAACCAATCTGATATGGAAAGGGTACTCAAGTCTGTAAAATTTCCATCATCAAAGACAAGGAGAAATTCACATTGCTCCAAGCCTTGAATGGAATGGGGAATGCCAGGAGGGAAATACCACAGATCCCCTGGCCCGATATCGGCAATGAAATTGCGGCCGTCCTGATCAACTGCAGTGATACGTGCTCTCCCTAAAAGCATATAAGCCCATTCCGCTTCCTTGTGCCAATGTAATTCCCTTACGCCGCCTGCTGTCAAGCTCATATTGACGCCTGCAAGAGTCGTGGCAATAGGCAGTTCCCGGACCGTTACTTCTCTGGACCACCCTCCAAAATTCAGTTTCATACTGGTGTCAGAAAAAGAAAATCTTAAGTTGGGCAATAATCCGCTATCAGTTTTAGGAGGAACAAGCAGATCGGGATTCTGAAGGTCTCGCATGATATTGCGTGGACCATCATCAACCGTCCCGGCACCATCGCTTCTTATGGGTTGGGGAATATGGTTCCTGATATGATAATCTTTTTGTTTTGACATATATCATCACCTCTTTTATCAGCGGGAAAAAAATCTTCCATCTTACTCTTATGATAATTTTAGAAGGCGTATGTCCCTTACCGGTTGGAAATTGTATTATTCCATTCTCTTTTATCCAGTGTCCTCCATTATATTGATTGCAGTATTTCATATAAGCAAGCGCCAATTAAAAAAGATTTTCAGTGAAAGAGAAATGTGATGGGAAGGGCAGAGGTAGACAGATAGAAAAGAGGCTGGGACAAAAGTGATTTAGTCTAAGTAAAAACCGAACTAATTTGAGTTTGTTCAAATTAGTTCGGTTTTTTTAAGAGTATTAAAAATATGCGTTTAGGATTTAGATTCCACTAGCGGTATTTAGAGCCTGCACTTAAATTAGTCAGATTTTTTTAGTTTTGTCCCAGGCAATTTTCTTAGTTGTTTTCGATCTACTGAAGTGGGGGAAATAATCTCTCCGTTTTTTAATAGTCTTCTTTTTCATTACTTCAATTTTTCAATTGGAATATCAAACTGAAACCACAAAAATAACACGAAAGGTATGGATAGTATTAAAGCAACTAATGGTTTCTTAAAATGGATGGGAAATAAAGCGAACATGACCATCAAGAATAATAAGGACCATCCCATGTGCCAGCTATTATGATGGGATATCAAACCGAAATGGAGATTGACATATTCGATAACTAGGTAAATGGCCACCCAGAATCCATACTGTAGTGCCCGTCCAATCATGCTCTTTGTTCGAAAGAAGTATTTCAGGTAGATCAATATGGTTGCTGGATAACAAACAAACATGATGACTAAGGAAATGAAGGTGTGATTTGGCAATAGTTCAGGCAAAAGGTTTTCGTGGAATACCCAAACATGATGGTTATACATGATAAAATTATGAAGAAGATCTCCAATAATATAAAAAAGAATGGTCGGATAATATTTCTCCCAGTTTTTCCAATCTCCCCATTTCCACGCAATTAGTAGAAATATTAGATTATAGACAACATGCATATAAATATCATTTCCTCTTGTTAATAGTATTAACTATTATTTACTTATTTTGGAAGTATATGCATGTTTTTAGAGGAAGCTGGAATTTAATGCAGAATAAGTATAGAAGGTGAAAGTGGAAGGAGGGGAAATCATGTATTGGGAAACGCTTCCGAACTGGTTCTGGTTTTGTTATTATCTATTCTTTTTTGCTTCATTCGGGACGGCGCTATCCTGCCTTGTTAAGAGGAAAAGAATGTATTTTGCATTTCTTGTTTTCATATTGGTGTTTACAGGTTTATTGAATGGGATAGAAAGGGGACCCGACCTTAATGAAGCGGAGCACCTGCTGCAATCATTGCTGAGAGGGGAAATCTGGTCCATTTACATAGCGACGGGTTATGTCGCCTTACTAGTTTGGTGGATCTTTTTTTTAAAAGGGATATTCCGAAAGAAGTAGAAAAAAAGATGATTGCCTTAAGCACCTATAAAACTGTTTCATTAATGATTAACTAAAAGAGGGGTTTTACTATGCAGAAAAAGAAAACACATCTAATGATTATCCTGGCATTGTTTATCAACGGAATGGCAATGGTGCTGTTTGCCATCGATAATATCCAATTGAAAAATGTCGGTCCCGGAATCACCTTTACTGCTCTTGCTGTCGTGCTGTTCTCCCTTGGCGTATACAGCATCGTGAGAAATTCGAAAATTAAAGAGATGGAAAGAAGATAGACCTGTCAAAGATGAGCAGAAAATGACAGGAAGACTGCATACATAATCGATAAAATAAAAAATATGGGAGGGCTAATAGTGGCATGGTTGGAGTCGATACAAAAGGCAATTGAATATATGGAAGACCATTTGCTTGAGGATATGCCGGTAGAGGATATTGCGAAGGAAGCGAATGTTTCCGTCTTTCATTTTCAGCGGATTTTTACCGTTTTGACTGATTTTTCAATAGGTGAGTATTTGCGGCGCAGAAGGCTGACCCTTGCTGGACAAGACCTTCTGACCACCGATTCCAAAATCATTGATATCGCGATGAAGTATGGCTATGACACTCCCGAGGCTTTCACGAAAGCTTTCCGCAGGCAGCATGGTGTGACGCCAAGTGATGTGCGAAAGAACAGTGGCAAGCTGCAATCCTATAACCGCCTGGTGATCCAGGTGACATTGAAAGGGGCAGAACCGATGAAGTATAGTTTGGTGGAAAAAGAAGCATTTCGTATTGTTGGCGTTAAGAGGGAGTTTTCATGTAATGGTGAAGAAAATCAGATGGGTATCCCTAAGCTTTGGGATGAAGTGAATGGGAACGGGACATGTGACCGCCTGTTTGAACTGAATGATGGAATCCTGAAGGGGGTCCTTGGGGTCTGCGATGGTTCAAGTGAAGAAAAACGCAGCAACAAGGTGATGGATTATTGGGTTGCGGCGTCATATGACGGGGAAGTGCCGAGTGGAATGGAAAGCCTGGAGATCCCTGCATCCAAATGGGTTGTATTCGAAGTGCACGGACCTATGCCAACAGCAATGCAAAAAGCGTGGAAGCAGATCTATTCCGAGTGGTTTCCATCCAACAGCTATCAGCATGCAGGAACACCGGAGTTCGAACTTTACACGGAAGAGGATCCATCCAGCCCTGATTTGTATTCGGAGATATGGATTCCGATTAAGTAATCGAAGGCTAGGGAGGGATAAATATTTCAACCTTAAAAGTGGATGTTCTTCAACAGAGAGGTACCTCTTTCAATATTGGTGTAGGTTTGGGAAAGCTTCTCAAAGATCTCCCCATCGTAAAAGTGATGGAAAACATCACGAAGCAGGAAATTGAAATGGAGAAAATGAAGTCCCTTTATTTGGCTTTTGCTCCTCATTTGTTGGAGGAGCTCCGGGGATTGTCAGAGGGCTTGCGGTTGCCATTCAACAAATGTGCAGCTAGGTTCAGCGGTTACGACATGCCAAAGGTAGCAGCGATGGGATGTTCCGCCTTGATTACAAAAGATTATTATGTAAGAAATTATGATTTCTCACCGGTACTTTATGATGGATGTTTCAGCTTGCTGCAGCCCAATAACGCCTATGCTACTGCTGGATATAATCTTCAAGCAATCGGAAGGCACGATGGTGTGAACGAGCATGGGTTGGTCGCAGGCTTACACTTCGTTAGTAATGATGGATATACAGAAGGCTTGTCCGCATGGACTTCCATAAGAATGCTGCTTGATACCTGTCAGACAGTGGAGGATGCGATTCGATTGCTGGAGGAGATTCCCCATTCGGCCTGTTATAATTTTTCTCTCGGCGACGAAAGGGGAAATACGGCAGTGGTGGAAGCAAGTCCGGAAAAGGTGAGGGCAAGAAGGGATGAGGTGCTTCTGACATGCGTCAATCATTTTCAAATGGAGGAGCTTCAGGAGAAAAACAGGGCTTTCATAGAGAATTCCATAAAGCGGAACAGGTACATGCAAGGATTAAACAGTGGAGAGTTCAGTCACAAAGAGATGTTTCATAATTTTTCAGATAAACATTCTCCCATCTTTTTTACGGACTATGAAAATTTGTTCGGTACTCTTCATACTTTTTCCTATTCCTTCGTTGACTCGAGGATCTTGACTGCGATTGCACAAAGCAATCAAGTAATCGAGATGGATTTCAGGGATTGGGTCGGGGGGACCAATTTACAGGAGACCGAATTGATAGGGTTTATTGAAAACAACTAAAAAGCAATCTTCTCTCCAAGTTACGAGAGAAGATTGCTTTTTTCTATTCTTCCTCCACAATCACTTTGAAGCTCATCACAGAATGTCCGGCTCCGCATAATACGCTGCATCTTCCTTCATATTCTCCAGTCTTATCCGGAGTGAAAATCTCAGGCTCTCTTTCAGTCAAATTGATTTTCAGTGCAGGTACTTGTATGCCATGGACGACATTGTTGGCACTCTCCATGATTAGTTTGACAGTTTCTCCTTTTTTTACAGTTATCTCGGAAGGCTCGAAGTAGAAGTCATCCACTTCCGTCCCTGTATGCCCAATAATGGTGATTTCCCGATCCGCTTTTACATTCTCGCTTTCTTTGGTTTTATCATTTCCACTACAGCCACTCGTCAACATTGCTAGTATCAGCAACACCAAGAGCCAGAAAAGCTTGATTTTCATACCTTTTCCCCTTAAAACTTTTTCTTTTCATTATAACGGGGTAATTTAATAGATGTCGAATGTTTGGCTTTTCTTTAAAAAGAACGTTTAGTTGTTCATAGAGAACAAAATGGTGTATAATGTTCTTAAAAAAGAACGGATGGAGGCGAGGCTGATGAAGAGGCTATTAATCCTATTACTTGTTTTAAATCTGTTTGATGCTGTTGCTACCTTCATCGGCTTAAACTTGAATATGATTGAGGAAGTGAATCCTATGATGGCTGGTCTCTACCAAAAGGATCCCTTACTGTTTCTCGGGGTAAAAGCATTCTTTTCGATCTTCCTGATAATTCTTCTTTATTATGTAAAAGATATCAGATCCTTACTGGTCAAATACATAAGTGTCGCTGCTGTTCTTGGTTATGGGACAGTTGCAGGAATTCATCTGTATTGGATTTTACATTATATCGCGTAAATATGAAACAGAGGGACAGGTTCCTTGCCCCTTCTGTATTCCTACAAATCTAAAGAAAACTTCATCAATTCTTCGTTATCATTTGGTAATATCACAAATCCATTTGGCTTCATTCCGAGTTTTTCCAAAAGCTTCACAGAAGAATGGTTATCTTTTGTTGTGATGGCGGTAATCCTTTTCAGTCCAATATCTTTGGCGTATTCCAAAGTTCCTTGGGCTGCTTCAAAGGCGAATCCTTTGTTGTGATAATCGGCAAGAAGTGCATAACCGATGTCTACATCGTCGAGACCATCACGCTTAATTAAACCGCATAAGCCGATAGGTGCTTGGTTGCCCTTCCATTCGACCAGGAACAGTCCAAAGCCTTCCCGCTCATACATCGCATGAGGGCCGGTTTTAATATAATGGAAAGCATCCTCCATTGAACGGACTCCTTTGTCGCCTATATACTCCAACCAACCGGGTTCATTCAACAATTGCAGAATAAATGCCGCATCGATCTCTTCCACCTTCCGTAGGATAAGTCTATCAGTTTCAATTAATATCACTCAACCACTCCCTTAACAACGACTGAACGATCTATAAAGCTAACCTTCAGCTTTATAGTACCAGAAGGAAGGGTGCCAAATAAATAACTAAAGAGCAATCCATTTCATGGTGAGATCCGGATCGCTCTCTTTATCATAAATTTGAAGGTCAAGTCCTACCTACCACTCTGTACGCGGTTCATAAATCCTGGAGTAAGATAAAAAAGCCCGCCATTTATAATGGACACATGAATCTTTGGTTCATACTGCTCCTGTAGCGCCTTTTTCTCCGTTTCATAGGATTCCGGCTTTTCCTCCTCATCCTCATAAAAATGATCCAACAGCTGGAGGTCCTTTTCCCAGCGCTCTCTTGCAGCATCCGCCCATGTGTGGTCCTCGCTTGCAATAAACCCATTCACATAATGCTCCAATCTGGAAAGTCCACTCGCCGGCTTAATGATGGGCGACATGGTGAAACAGAAATCGGGAATCTTGGGGGTGACTGGAGTATTATTCAGGACATCCTGAAACCCTTCTATAATACTTCCTGAAATAAGGTGAATCCCAAGCGACATGATAACGTCCTTTTTCCGATCACATTGGTAGCTGATCTTCATATTCACATTCAGCCAAGGGTGAAGGGGGAGATGGCCGACATTTGGAGCAACCTGGGTGTCCTCATATAGTCGGATGTATCCTGCAAGACGCTTGGTTGATTCAAAAATCTGGTGCAGTCTCGGGGATCCGAAATGTACGTTGTCTCCTTTCAAATCATCCGGTGCCTCGTTGTTATTTGTGATCAGTGTCAATTGCATCGGATTAGGCACACCGCCTGTTTTCTCAAGATAGTGCCAATAGAATGGGCGGTTCATCAACTCTTTGTCCATCTCGATGGAGAGCTGGACCGCCAAATGACTATTCGTATTCTCTATGATTTCACAGCTGTTTGCCGTAAAATAACGCTCCAGGAATCTATGAATTTCCTGCTGCTGCATGTGGCTCCTCCTCCTTTTTCAAGCTATCCGCAAATTCTATGATGGAAGAAAGGTTCTCCATCTTGATTTTCATTTCACCCTCCGACTTCGAATGCAGCATAATATCCTGGATGTGGTCTTCCAAATTCTTGATTTCAAGCTTTGTCAGGATATCATCTAGCTCTCCGATGACACGCTCAAACAGGTTTATCTTTTCATATAACAGCTTCAATATATGCTCCTCGACCGTGTCCTTTGTTGCAAAATTGTAGATATGCACATCCCTTTCCTGGCCTAGACGATGAATACGTCCGATCCGCTGCTCGAGCCGCATCGGATTCCAGGGAAGGTCATAGTTGATGATATGGTTACAGAATTGCAGATTGATTCCTTCTCCTCCTGCTTCTGTTGCAATCAACACTTGTGTATGATTTTTAAAAAGCTCCTTCATCCAATCCTTTTTTCCGCGCTTGAACCCACCGCGGAAAGGGACGGACGTAATCCCGTGTTGCTTCAGGAACCATTGAAGGTACATCTGCGTGGCCCGGTATTCCGTAAAAATGATTACTTTGTCATTGACCTTCCGGATAAGCTCCAGTACTTTTTCCGCCTTGGAATTTCTGTCGACAAGATCGATTTTCTGGAAAATTTCCATCAACCCAGGTGATGGAATATAGTGTGGATTCTCCTGCTGCTTTCGCTCAATCATATTTTTGACTGTATAATAGACAGCTTCCCTGCTGCTGCAGGCTTCCCTTTGAAGGGTCATGATGGAAAACTGGCTGGTAATCGCAACAGAAGGATCAGTCCGTAATTTATTGATGGAGTTATATAGCTCCTGTTCCTCCGGTGAAAATTCAATCATGCACGACTCCACGTGACGCTTCGGCCAGTCAATTCCGGTATCGCCGCGTCGGTTCCGGATCATCACTTTATTGACAAGCTCCTTCAGGTACTCATCGTTTTCAAGCTTCCGGTCCTTCGCGCGGAACACTTCTTCAAAATTGCTCAAACTGCCCAGATGTCCCGGTTTCAGGAGCGAAACAAGATTGAATATCTCCTCCACCTTATTCTGGATGGGGGTGGCAGTCAGCAGCAAACAGAACTTCTTTTTCAGATTTTGGACAAATTCATAGTTTTTTGTTTTATTATTTTTTAGTTTGTGAGCCTCATCAATAATGACCATATCGTACTCAAGACTATTGATAATTTCGCGGTGGGGGCTTCTTTTAGCCGTATCAATCGAGGAGACGACCACATCGCACTGCTCCCACACATAGCTTTTGCGCTGCGCGATCGCTGGTATGTAAAATTTTTGATAGAGCTCAACCGACCATTGGGAAACAAGGGAGGCGGGAACCAATATGAGTACCTTTTTCACGAGTCCGCGAATCATGTATTCCTTCAGGACAAGCCCGGCTTCAATCGTTTTACCGAGTCCCACCTCATCAGCAAGTATGGCTTTACCGTTCATTTCTTCCACCACATTCCTTGCGACCTCAAGTTGATGGGGAAGCGGCGTCAATTGCGGCAGGTGGGAAGGAGCGAGCAAGCCTTCAAACTCCGGTATGCTTAAATGGTTTTCCACTTCCAATGCTAGCTTGAATAATTCATAGTTCGCCCATGGACCGTCATCATCCATCCTTTTTAACAGTTCTTCCTGCCAACCTTTGTCGAATACAATCTCCACATTCATGCATGAGCATCCTTTCTGAATTATCCAATTTATAGTGGTTGAAAAATAGATAACGTTTTCATTAGCAAATAATGATAATCGCACGCTTGAAAGACGAACGATTAGCTATATAAAAATAATAATGTCAGTCTTTTTGTATTGCCAGAAAGCTTTCTCTAATGGTAGGATAATAGTGAGCTTTGAAAGATTGATTTACCTACAACACGGTGCTCAATGGTGAGAAAGATTTATCTTTCTATTATTGTTACCATTTTCAGCAAAATTATATATTCGCGAATGAGAACAAGGGGAGAGACTGCCGAAGTATGGCGGCGCCGAAGGAGCAAACAAGCTTAATTGTGAATCTCTCAGGCAAAAAGACACTTGTTTGACGCATCTCTGGAGAGCGTTCAACTTTAGATGAACCACCAAAGGGGAAAGCCTTACATAAGGTAAACTTTCAGGTGCCAAGGACAGAGGAACTCTTTTATAAAAAAAGGAGTTTCTCTGTCCTTTTTTCGAAAACAGCATTTTTAGTAGCCTTACAATCTTTTATAAGGGTAGAGGAGGAGAAGAAATTGACTGAATTGAAAAGAACTCCGTTGTTTGAAGTTTATAAAGATTTTGGTGCGAAGACCATCGACTTTGGTGGATGGGACTTGCCTGTGCAATTTTCCAGTATCAAGGAAGAGCATGAAGCCGTAAGAACAAAAGCAGGTTTATTCGATGTCTCGCATATGGGGGAAATCGAGGTCAAAGGCAAAGATAGTCTGGCCTACCTGCAAAAAATGATGACCAATGATGTATCCAAACTGAAGGATGGCGGAGCACAATATACCGCAATGTGCTATGAAAATGGCGGTACAGTGGATGATTTGCTTGTCTATAAAAAAGCAGACGCGGACTATCTGCTTGTGGTCAATGCCTCCAATATTGAAAAGGATTATGATTGGCTGGCAAGTAAGGTGACAGAGGAAGTTACTGTTACAAATGTGTCAGAAACCATGGCACAGCTGGCGATCCAAGGCCCATTGGCAGAAGAAGCTCTTCAAAAATTGACCAACACAGACCTATCAGAAATCAAATTTTTTAAATTTAAAGAAAATGTAGAAATAAACGGCATCCCTGCCTTGGTTTCGCGCACAGGATATACAGGCGAAGATGGCTTTGAAATCTACTGTGCAAGTGAAAAAGCGGTCGAGCTTTGGAATGAAATCCTTAAGGATGAAAACGTGGTGCCATGTGGACTTGGTGCACGTGATACGCTGCGCTTTGAAGCAAACCTTGCCCTATACGGCCAGGAGCTATCCAAGGATATCACTCCGCTTGAAGCTGGAATCGGATTTGCGGTGAAGGTGAACAAGGAAGAGGATTTCTTCGGAAAAGAAGTATTGAAGGACCAGAAGGAAAACGGCGTACCACGCAAATTGGTAGGGATCGAAATGATCGATAAAGGTATTCCGCGCCATGGATATGAAGTTTTTGTAGGAGAGGAACAAGTCGGGGAAGTGACGACTGGCACACAATCTCCAACATTAAAGAAGAATATCGGCCTCGCCTTATTAAAGAAAGAATTCACGGAGCTTGAGACGGAAGTGGAAGTTCAGGTCCGTAAAAAGCGTTTAAAAGCTAAAGTTGTCAAAACACCATTTTATCAACGTCCAAAAAACTGAGTGGAGAGGGGCTTTCAACATGAAACATCGTTATTTGCCGATGACCGACCAAGATATTCAAGAGATGATGAACGTAATTGGCGTATCTTCCATAGATGAACTTTTTTCAGATATCCCGGAAAGTGTACGATTTGATGGAGAACTGAAAATCAAACAAGCTAAATCGGAATCCGCATTAATGCGTGAGTTAAGTGATCTGGCTGCGAAAAACAAAGACTTGAGAAAGCATGCTTCCTTCCTTGGAGCAGGAGTGTACGACCATTACATGCCGGTCATCGTGGACCATGTGATCTCCCGTTCCGAGTTCTATACTGCATACACGCCATACCAGCCGGAAATCTCACAAGGGGAGCTGCAAGCAATCTTTGAATTCCAGACGATGATCTGCGAACTCACGGGTATGGACGTAGCAAACTCCTCGATGTATGATGGCTCGACTTCCTTCGCAGAAGCGGCAATGCTTGCTGCAGGACATACAAAGAAAAAGAAAGTCCTGATCTCAGGTGCTGTTCATCCGGAAGCAAAGGCAGTGGTAAACTCCTACGCAAAGGGCCAATACATTGAAGTTGTCGAAATACCGACGAAAAATGGTGTGACAGACGTTGCAGCACTCGAAGAAATGATGTCGGATGAAATCGCAGCGGTCATGGTCCAGTACCCAAACTTCTTCGGTCAGATCGAACCGATGCAGGAAATCGAAAAGCTTGCTCACTCCGGTAAAGGAATGTTCGTTGTCTCCTCCAACCCATTGGCACTAGGAGCGTTGACACCTCCTGGTAAATTTGGTGCCGATATCGTAACAGGTGATGCACAGCCATTCGGGATCCCGACACAATTCGGTGGACCTCATTGCGGTTATTTTGCGGTCACTACGAAATTGATGCGTAAGGTTCCTGGTAGATTAGTTGGTCAGACGGTGGATGAAGAAGGACAACGCGGCTTTGTATTGACACTTCAAGCACGCGAGCAGCATATCCGACGCGATAAAGCGACTTCCAATATCTGTTCAAACCAGGCATTGAATGCACTGGCTGCATCTGTAGCGATGACAGCTCTTGGCAAAAAGGGCGTCAAGGAAATGGCCGTACAGAACATCCAGAAGGCTCAATACGCCAAAAACACAATGGAAGCTGCAGGATTGGAAGTTACGTTCAGCGGACCATTCTTCAATGAGTTTGTCGTGAAGCTTTCCACTCCTATCAAAGAAGTGAACCGTAAGCTGCTTGATAAAGGAATCATTGGCGGTTATGACCTGGGGACTTACTACCCTGAGCTTGAAAACCATATGCTGATTGCAGTAACAGAACTGCGTACAAAAGAAGAAATTGACACACTAGTGAAAGAATTGGGGGATGGCAGCCATGAATAAGCAAGATCAACCACTTATTTTTGAACTTTCCAGAGAAGGCCGCATCGGCTACAGCCTGCCTGAAAATGATGTGCCAGAAGTAGATTTAAACGAGCTGTTCCCAAAAGAATTCATTCGTGAAGAAGCACCTGAGCTTCCGGAAGTATCAGAACTTGATATCATGCGCCACTACACTGCGCTGAGCAACCGTAACCATGGGGTGGATTCCGGATTCTATCCACTAGGTTCTTGTACAATGAAATATAACCCGAAAATCAATGAAAATGTCGCGCGTTTCCCGGGCTTTTCCCATATCCATCCCCTGCAGGACGAGTCCACTGTCCAAGGTGCGCTTGAATTGATGCATGACCTGCAGGAGCATTTGATTGAAATTACAGGAATGGATGAAGTGACCCTTCAGCCGGCTGCAGGTGCCCACGGTGAGTGGACGGGATTAATGATGATCCGTGCCTACCATGAAGCGAACAACGATACAAAGCGAACAAAGGTTATCGTGCCGGACTCTGCACACGGTACAAACCCTGCTTCAGCAACCGTGGCTGGACTTGAAACGATTACGGTAAAATCGAATGAAGATGGTTTGGTGGATCTGGAGGATCTTCGCAGAGTGGTTGGGGAAGACACGGCAGCTCTGATGCTGACCAACCCGAACACACTTGGACTGTTTGAAGAAAACATTCTTGAAATGGCGCAGATTGTCCATGAAGCGGGCGGAAAGCTCTATTATGACGGTGCTAACCTGAATGCCGTTCTAAGTAAGGCTCGTCCTGGGGACATGGGCTTTGACGTGGTTCACTTGAACTTGCACAAAACCTTCACAGGTCCTCACGGAGGCGGCGGACCAGGTTCAGGTCCAGTTGGAGTAAAAGCGGACTTGATTCCTTACCTGCCAAAACCGCTAGTCGTGAAAAAAGAAGACGGAAGCTTCGGCTTTGACTATGACCGCCCGGATTCCATCGGCCGCGTAAAACCGTTCTACGGAAATTTCGGTATCAACGTTCGTGCCTACACATATATCCGTTCCATGGGGCCGGATGGGTTGAAAGCTGTCACGGAATATGCAGTTTTGAATGCGAACTACATGATGCGTCGCCTGGCAGAGCATTTCGACCTGCCGTTTGACAGACATTGTAAGCATGAATTCGTATTATCCGGTAAGCGTCAGAAGAAGCTTGGCGTCCGTACGCTCGACATCGCAAAACGCCTGCTCGACTTCGGCTACCATCCGCCAACAATCTACTTCCCACTAAACGTGGAAGAGTGTATCATGATCGAACCAACGGAAACGGAATCAAAGGAAACCCTGGACTCCTTCATCGAAGCGATGATCCAGATTGCCCGCGAAGCCGAGGAAAACCCGGAAGTCGTGCAAGAAGCACCTCATACAACCGTGATTAAGAGATTGGATGAAACGCTGGCGGCGCGTAAGCCTGTTCTGCGTTACCAGAAGGAAGCATAAGCGGGGACAGGTTCCTTGTCCCACCTTTGAATATTTGAAAGCAGCGGTCCTTGGGAGGGGCCGCTGCTTTATTAATTTTTTCAAGGGTTGCAAGGTGTCGAAATTTGATTCTTTTTATCGAGTCGATAGATTATGAAGGAATTTGGATAGATTAATGCACATTTTGGATAGTTCCTGCGGGCTTTTGGCTAGATTAATGGAGAAAGTCGATAGATTATGGAGGAAACTCGATAGATGACCGTCTTTTGATACCTTCACTCCTGTCAAAGGAAGCAAGTGAGGGAATCAAAAGCGTCGAATGATACCCTCACTCGGTTCAAAACAAGCAAGTGAAGGAATCAAAAGCATCGAATGATACCCTCACTCTGTTCAAAACAAGCAAGTGAGGGAATCAAAAGCGTCGAATGATACCTTCACTCGGCTCAAAACAAGCAAGTGAAGGAATCAAAAGCATCGAATGATACCCTCACTCGGCTCAAAACAAGCTAGTGAAGGAATCAAAAGCGTCGAATGATACCTTCAGTCGGCTCAAAACAAGCAAGTGAGGGAATCAAAAGCGTCGAATGATACCTTCACTCGGCTCAAAACAAGCAAGTGAGGGAATCAAAAGCATCGAATGATACCTTCAGTCGGCTCAAAACAAGCAAGTGAAGGAATCGAAAGCATCGAATGATACCCTCACTCGGTTCAAAACAAGCTAGTGAAGGAATCAAAAGCGTCGAATGATACCTTCAGTCGGTTCAAAACAAGGACTCGGTTCAAAGCGAGAAAGTGAGGGAATAAAAAACTTAAAGATGTTACCCTTCACATCAGTAGAAGGTGGTACCGACTGTTTGGATGCAGTTATTATGTGGTGGGGGAAAAGCTGATCGCCATGTCCTCCGACGTCAGCTGGTTCCAACGACCCGGTACAATAAATAGCTTTCAAGACATCATATTATTTCTCATTTTCCCCTCCAGCAAGTATGATAAATAGTAGAAACAAAGGGAGGGATCACGAATGTATTACGCCAAAACCTACGAAGCAAGGGAAGAACTGCTACATGTACTGGAAGGGCTTGAAGAGGAAAAGCTCCACCACAAGAAAAGTCCGGAGCTTTGGTCTGTAAGTGAAAACGTGGAACACCTTTACCTGATAGAAAATAAGATTGTGAACGGATTAAAAAAAGCGATTCAAGCAAAACTTGCTGTGGAAGAAAAGGATCTGAACCTGGAAAAGATGCTCGCAAACCGTACATACAAAGTGCAGGCTCCGGAAGATATTGTACCATCCGGTCATCCCTACACAAAAGTGGAACTTTTCCAGCTGCTTGAGCAATCGAGAGCAAACCTGAATAAGTTCATCCAGGAAACTGATGATGAATCGCTGCATGCATATGGGTTTAACCATCGCTGGATTGGCGACCTCTCTGCCCAGCAATGGGTACTGCTGATCGGATTCCATGAAAGAAGACATATCGATCAGATAAAAAAATCCATCCAATAGAGTACAAAACAAAAAAGAGCACTCACATTCACCTTGTAAGTGCTCTTTGCTATTAGTTCTTAGTTCTGATCTTTCCGCCCCATTGCTTGAATCCGCCTTTTAGCTGATAAAGTTTTGTGTGGCCTTGTCTTTTCAGCATCTGTGCTGCACGGCCGCTGCGCAATGTATTTTGGCAGTAGATGTAGACTGGTTGATCATTGCGGATCTCTTTGCTTCTCATTTTAAGTTGAGAAAGAGGAATGTTTCTTGCTCCAAGGATGTGTCCGCCTTCATATTCCTTTTGTTCGCGAACATCAATCAGCTGTGCTTTGCGATAGCCGGAACGAAAATCCTCTTCAGTTAGAGTGGTAAGAATTTTGCGCTGGTAGAGGAACATGATCACCGAATAGGCAATGATAGCTCCCAAAACTCCTAATAAAACGTACAATGCTGACAACCCCTCTTTATCTTAGTATTCCAAAGTATATTATATAAAAGCTTGGACAAAATGTCATCCTTTTACTAAAGCTGCAACAAAAAACTGCCAAGCTTTAACTTTGAATAAGTGGTGATGATTTGTTACACTAAATCATCATACATAATAAAAGAGGTACATCCTATGACAAAAGAAATTTGGAGATATATTGATTCAAAGGAACAGTCTCCTGCCTTTAACATGGCATTGGACGAAGCGTTGCTTGAGTGGCATAGTGCAGGCAAGATTCCCCCGACCATCCGTTTCTATGGATGGAATCCACCAACTTTATCAGTTGGTTATTTTCAAAAAGTGGATAAAGAAGTGAATATGGAACGTGTGAAGGAATTGGGGCTTGGCTTTGTCCGACGCCCGACAGGTGGACGAGGCGTGCTTCATGATAAGGAATTGACCTACAGTGTCATCGTTTCCGAAGAGCATCCAGAAATGCCTAGCTCCGTAACGGAAGCATATCGCGTCATTTCAGAGGGGATCCTTGAAGGATTTAAGGAACTTGGATTGGATGCCTATTTTGCGATTCCTCGAACGGAAGAGGAAAAAGAGGGCTTGAAAAATCCAAGGTCCGCCGTATGCTTTGATGCACCGTCCTGGTATGAGCTCGTGGTGGAAGGCCGAAAAGTGGCTGGCAGTGCACAGACTCGCCAGAAGGATGTCATACTGCAGCACGGCTCCATACTACTCGAAATAGATGAGGATATGTTGTTCAGCCTGTTCAACTATCCTAGCGAACGTGTCAAAGAGCGCATGCAGAAAAACTTCAAGAACAAGGCTGTTGCGATCAATGCGCTGAGGGAAACCCCGGTGACGATAGAAGAGGCGAAGGAAGCCTTCTATAAAGGATTTGAAAAAGGGTTGAACATAAAGCTGGAGCCGTATGAACTAACGGAATCCGAGCTTGAGGAAGTACAGGCAATCATGGATAGTAAATATTCGACTGATGAGTGGAATTATAAAAGGTAGCGAGGAATTTTTCCTCGTTATCTTTTTGTTTTACACTAGATATAGTAGGGTACTAAAAATGTGGCGCCCATATAGGTAGTAGTCAACCAAAAAAAATAAAAAATATTTTTCTTGCAAAAGGAAGGAATTTCTTGAAAGGTTGATACATAAACCTCGCTATAATTCGTGAAATTTCGCAAGTGACAAAATACGTCATTATAAGAGATTTTGTCGAAGTAATCTCTGTTTTCCTCTCTCAATCTCATTTATTTGATTGTTTTTCCATTTGACAAAAATTGATTTATCAGTCTGAAAATCAATATATAGTATTGTCGAAAAAATGTCAGACACTATATGTTGATATTTTATGTAAAGGTATGATACCTTATCAGTACAAACAATTTTTACTGAAGTAATTATTGGTAGAACTACTAGTTTTAGAGGAGTTGTAATAATGACCATAGCCATGAATGAAAATAAAACGAAAATTGATGTAGAACGACTGAATAAGGATATTACTTTGTTTCCTCAGGTTCATCCTATTACAGAAGACATGACAACGACGCACCGTGGTGTTTCCCGTCTAGTGATGCTCGATCGTTACGCATTCAAAGATACAGAAAAAGTAACCTTGACAGCTGGAGATTTTGTTGTATTGACGATCAAGGAGGATCCGAAATTCCCAGCAAGAGGACTAGGTTATATACAAGATATAGACTGGTCTACCAAAAAAGCTTCCGTATTAATTGAAGAGGAGTATCGTGGAGTTTTGACAAAGCAGGGCGAAGTGGAAACTGGTGTCGTGGTCCGCACACTGGACGTCATCGAGAAGCCACTTGAAGTGTTTTACGAACAGATTGCCAAACGTAATGCGACAGGACTTGCTGCAGCTGAAACTACTGAAGAGAAGCGCCAGGAGTGGTTCGAAAAGTTCTACCACGAGCTTGTCAACCTCAACTTTGTACCGGCAGGACGCGTATTGTACGGAGCGGGAGCAGATACGGATGTAACGTATTTCAACTGCTACGTTATGCCGTTTGTCCAGGATTCACGCGAAGGCATTTCCGAGCACCGCAAACAGGTGATGGAGATCATGAGCCGCGGCGGTGGGGTAGGAACGAATGGATCGACTCTACGTCCAAGAAATGCACTTGCTAGAGGAGTAAACGGAAAATCATCCGGAAGTGTTTCCTGGCTGGATGATATTGCGAAATTGACACATCTTGTGGAACAGGGTGGTTCAAGACGTGGAGCACAAATGATCATGCTGGCAGATTGGCATCCGGACATCGTGGAATTCATCATCTCCAAAATGCAAAATCCAAGAATTCTGCGCTACTTAATCGAAAATACAAATGATGAAAGCATCAAGAAAGCCGCAGAGGACAAATTGAAATTCACTCCCCTGACAGATCAGGAAGTCACGATGTACCAATCAGTCACAAACTTCAAGCACATCCCTGGCTATGGTGGATTCACGGAACAGATTATCAGAGACGCAGAGCAGAAGCTGAAAGTAGGCGGAACCTATACAGTGCATAATCCGGAATTCCTTACTGGCGCCAATATTTCCATCACGCTGACAAATGACTTTATGGAAGCTGTGGAGAATGATGCGGATTACGACCTTCGCTTCCCTGATGTAGAAGGTTACGATAAAGAGGAAATGGAAATTTACAATAAGGAATGGTCGGAGGTTGGAGACGTACGTGAATGGGAGAAACTTGGCCATAAGGTACGTGTGTACAGAAAAATCAAGGCGAAAGAGCTCTGGAACCTCGTGAACATCTGTGCCACCTACTCTGCTGAGCCTGGTATCTTCTTTATAGATAATGCCAACGACATGACAAATGCGAAAGCATACGGTCAAAAGGTTGTAGCAACGAACCCATGTGGGGAGCAGCCCCTCGCGCCTTTTTCAGTCTGTAACCTTGCTGCAGTGAACCTTGCGGAAATGGCAGACAAAGAAACAAAGACCGTCAACTTCGAGAAACTGAAGCAAACAGTGGAAGTCGGCGTTAGAATGCAGGACAACGTAATTGATGTAACACCTTATTTCCTCGAGGAGAACAAAAAGCAGGCACTTGGCGAGCGCCGTGTCGGATTAGGGGTAATGGGACTTCATGACCTATTGATCTACTGCGAAACGGAATACGGCTCCGAAAAAGGAAATGAGCTTGTGGATCAAGTATTTGAAACAATCGCAACGACCGCGTACCGTGCTTCTGTTGAGCTTGGAAAAGAGAAGGGAAGCTTTCCATTCTTACAAGGCGCAACAGAAGAAGAAACGAACCGCCTGCGTAAGGCATTCACGGAAACGGGCTTTATGAGCAAAATGCCTGAAGATATCAAAGAAGGCATCCTGGCGGCCGGTATCCGTAACTCTCACTTGCTGACAGTTGCACCAACTGGTTCTACCGGAACAATGGTCGGTGTGTCAACAGGACTAGAGCCATACTTCTCCTTCTCCTACTTCCGCAGCGGACGCTTAGGGAAGTTCATTGAAGTGAAGGCGGATATCGTGCAGGAGTACTTGAATGCCAACCCGGAAGCAGATCCTGAGAATCTGCCTAACTGGTTCATCTCTGCGATGGAATTGGCTCCTGAAGCGCATGCGGATGTGCAATGCATCATCCAGCAATGGATAGACAGTTCCATCTCCAAAACCGTAAACGCCCCGAAAGGCTATACGGTTGATCAAGTAAAAAATGTGTACGAGCGACTTTACAAAGGCGGCGCAAAAGGCGGTACGGTTTACGTGGATGGAAGCCGTGATTCCCAAGTGCTGACCCTGAAAGCCGAAGAAAACACGATGGATGAAGAAAGCGAACAGATCCAAATGGAAGATGTCGTGAAAAAACCTGTCGTGCTGGTGGAAACGATCAATGATCTGCGTTCCACAAACGTACAATTCGGTTCGGAAATCGGAAACACATGCCCGGTATGCCGCATCGGGACGGTAAAGGAAATCGGCGGATGCAACACATGTACAGATTGTGGTGCACAGCTGAAGTGCGGACTATAAAATAATAAGTGAAAGACCTATTCGCTCAATTCGAATAGGTCTTTTATTTTTAGGAAGTACTCATCACTCCCTTTTTTCATACATTATCCTAAAAGGGGGAATGCCTAATGTGGCAAATGAAAATACCATACCTGATCGGACAGCCAATCGGTGTATCCTTTATGGATGGCACAGGCACCTCAGGAGTCCTATGCAGCGCCGATGGTCAAAAGCTTTATGTGATGGAATATCTATATCATACACAGTTTGCTATCAAGCAATATGAGTACCAGACAATACAGGATATTCTGCCTTTTCCAGGCTGTCAATGAGATCTATGAAAAATGTCTCCCAGAGATTGTTGTTCTTGGTATTGGATGACGAAATTGCAATAAATACCGAATTAATTAATTATTTTGCTCGCCCCCTGTTGATTGGAGTGCAAGGCATGAGACCGCCCGCGGAAAGCGAATGCCTGGAAAGGAAATCAACAGGGGTGTTTAACGGAGTCACAAGATTTATGTATCATATAAAGAACATTAATGAAAGACTGAAATCTTTGAACCTTTCTACATAACTTGTCAGTAGCGCTAAGTTAATGTATCATTTTAATGACGGTTACGATCGTGGATTGGAAATGGAGGGATATTATGCCTACCCCAAGTATGGAAGACTACATAGAACAGATTTACATGCTAATTGAAGATAAAGGATATGCACGTGTATCAGACATAGCTGAAGCACTGGCGGTACATCCCTCATCTGTAACGAAAATGGTGCAAAAGCTCGATAAGGATAAGTATCTGATTTATGAAAAATACCGAGGTCTTGTGTTGACTTCCAAAGGCAAGAAAATCGGGAAGCGTCTCGTCTATCGCCATGAGCTTTTAGAGCAGTTTCTGCGGGTGATCGGTGTGGATGAGGAGAACATCTATGAAGATGTGGAAGGCATCGAGCATCATCTGAGTTGGAATGCAATCGATCGCATCGGGGACCTTGTCCAATACTTTGAAGAAAATAAAGAGCGAACAGAGGCTCTGCAGTTCATTCAAAAACAAAATGAAGAAAATCAATAAGAGGTCGGACCAGGCGTAATACTGTTTGGTCGACCTTTTTTCTTTTGGACAGTTATAATTCCCATTCCCTTACATAAAAAAGGTTATAAAGGTTTTTGGTTGGAAGGGAATGGAGGGGAACCATTTGCTGATTGATGGAGTGTTTTCCGGTGGGGGGATTAAAGGGTTCGCGTTGATTGGGGCACTTCAAGCAGTGGAACAACGGGGATTTAAATTTCAACGGCTTGCAGGAACAAGCGCCGGTTCCATCATAGCTTCCTTTGTTGCTGCGGGCTATACAGCGGATGAGATATATAAGATGCTCGGGGAGACGGATGTATTAGATTTCCTGGACCAGCGAAGAACGGTCCTGCCTTCCCCTGTAGCAAAATGGCTTTTGCTATATTGGCGGTTGGGATTGTACAAGGGGGAAATGCTGGAAAGCTGGGTAAAAGAGAAACTGGCAGCAAAGGGAGTGAATACATTCGCCGATCTTCCAGCACAAAAATTGCGAATCATCGCTTCCGATCTGACTAGTGGAAGAATGGCGATTCTGCCTGATGATTTGCCTAGATATCATATCGATCCATCCAAGTTCTCGGTTGCGAAGGCAGTGCGGATGAGCTGTAGTATACCTTATTTTTTTGAGCCGGTGAAAATAAAGGGGAAGGGAGTCTGCCATCTATTTGTGGACGGTGGCGTGCTAAGCAATTTCCCTATCTGGCTATTTGATAATGATCGAATCCCGAAAATTCGACCTGTACTTGGAATCAAACTGAGCGCCAAGCAAAGGGATTTGCCTGTGAATAAAATAAATAATGCCATCACCATGTTTGGTGCACTATTTGAAACGATGAAGGATGCCCATGATGCAAGATACATCGACAGGCGACATGAAAAGAACATCATCTTCATTCCGATGGACCACATTGCAGTCACGGAGTTTGCCCTGACTGAGGAAAGAAAAAGGGGGTTGGTGGAGATCGGGAAAAAGCGGGCGGAAGCGTTTTTGAGGACGTGGACCTATTGAAATAGCTTAAGATTCCAAATAAAAAATCGGTCCGTTTAAAAAAACGCCCGATTTTTTTTCTTGCCCTTTTTCCCTTCAATGACTGTCAGGTGGGAAGAGCTTCTTCTTTTTTGTGCAGCGGATTTTACGCCAGTTCTATCTTTGCCAATGAGGGGAGTCACATTGGTTTTCGGTTTCGCAGCAGGGTATTTCTTTTTGGATTGCTTAACTGCCTTGCTGTATCTTGCATCCGTCTTACCACCGCCGATTCTGCCTTGAATGAAATAACGGATGACGAGATAGAGGACAGTTGCCGCCCCAACGATTAAAAGAAGGCTTTTGAATAGTCCTCCCGGATTCTGGAACAGCTGGATAGCAAGATAGAATCCAGCCAAAGATAGCAGCATGATTAAAATCGGTTTGCCAAAGCCTCGTTTCACCCTAGTCACCTCCCTGGAGAGTCTGTTAGAAAAGTGTTTCCGATAATTTAAGTTTGTGTAAATAGTATATTTTATAGGATAAGGCTTGTTGCGGATTTTTATACTATTTCTTCGGTAATCTTTTTCTCTGAATCTTGTTCAAGCTCTAAAAGTTTATTGAAGGAATGGATTGCCACTTCCACCTGATCATCAGAGGGCTCTTTTGTCGTAAGAAGCTGAAGCCACAGACCAGGGTATCCCAGTACTCTCAGTACAGGCACTTCACGGACCTTGTTTGTAAGCTGCAGCACTTCAAATGAGATTCCCAGTACAACCGGAATCAAAGCCAAACGATTCACTACACGCAGCCAGAGAGGATCGTGAGGAACAGTCAGGTAGATGAAGAAACCGACGATGACCGTGAAAAGGATGAAACTGCTGCCGCAACGGTAATGAAGTCTTGACTGCGCCTGAATATTGCTTACAGTTAATTCTTTCCCGTTTTCATAGGCGTTAATCACTTTATGTTCCGCACCATGATATTGAAACACTCTTTTAACTATAGGTGTGAAGGAAATGAAATATATATAGGATAATAGGAGCATCAGCTTAAAGACGGTTTCCATTAATACTTGTGCAAATTTCCCTGGAAGATAGGGACTTGTCAATTCTGCCAGGAAAACGGGAACTAGTGTAAAAATGAATTTTCCAAAAAGGAAGGAAAGAATACCGACCGCTGCGACGCTCAAGATCATTTCGAGTTTGGAAGTTTCCTTTTTATTATAAATAACCTCTTCGTCCTGACTTGGGTCCACATCATAACGTTCTGTAGAGAAGTTCAGATGCTTGGAGCCGTTTCCGGCCGCTTCCACAATTGCGACCACACCTCTCAGAAACGGGATTCGCTTCAGTTTCTGCAATGTGGGGTTTGTTTTTCTCGGAACATGTAGATACTCGATGGACTCATCTTTTCTGCGAATGGCAGTTACATAGTGGCGTTTTCCGCCGAACATAACACCTTCGACCACGGCCTGTCCACCATAGACGGGCTTTGATTCATTTGACATATAGACACCAACCTAACTTATTCTAAGAGGATAAAGATTTCCTATTTACTAATATTCTACCTGAATCTTGAAAAAACCTCTACTCCCGTTCCTTTTCATTTTTTAAATTATCATGAATGGTTCTTTTTTATAATGGAAAGATATGTTTATAAGCTATTTGGAGAGGGAGTGATACGTGTATGAGTGAAAATGAAAACCAAGAGCTTGAGCAGAATAAACGCGAGCAGCCGATGAGCTTTATGACCAAGGTGATGGTAACAGGCTTTGTTGGGGGGATTTTCTGGAGTTTGATCGGATTTTTCGCCTATTTGTTTCATTTTACAGAAATAAGTCCGAATGTGGTGCTGCAGCCATGGGCTTTAGGCGATTGGAAAAAAGGGGTGCTGGGGTATATCATCAGCTTTATCCTGCTTGGCCTGTTTGGTATCGGTGCTGCGCTTATCTATGCAGCTACACTAAAAAAATTTAGGCATTATTGGATTGGAATCGTATATGGCATTGTACTATGGGGTGTGGTTTTCTTTCTGCTGAATCCCATGTTTCCATCCATTAAGACTGTCCCAGGCTTGACTCTTGATACAAACATCACGAATATTTGCCTTTATATTCTCTTCGGTGTTTTCGTCGGCTACTCCATTTCCTTCGAACATTCTGAAATGGTGACACAAAAGCAGCAGCAACAGGACCAGCCCTCAGCAAATAGGTAGTAGGAAAAGGTGGAATGTGATAGAATGTTCAGTAATTGGACATTCTTTTTTTCGTGTTCATATTTGTAAAAAGGAGTCATGATATGCGCCTACTTGTGCTGAATGGACCGAATCTCAATCGACTTGGTCTAAGAGAGCCGGCAATCTACGGGAAAGACACATTAAAGGATTTGGAAAAGCAGCTGGAAAGCTTGGCTGTGGAAATTGGGATCTCGATTGACTGCTATCAGAGCAACCATGAAGGCAATCTTATCGATAAGCTGCACGCCGCAGACGATGCCTATGAGGGAGTTGTCATCAATCCCGGTGCATTTACGCATTATAGCTATGCTATCCGTGATGCCATCGCAAGCATTTCGATTCCAGTCATGGAAGTACATATTTCAAACATACATAAGCGTGAAGAGTTCCGTCATACATCCGTTACCGCGCCTGTCACATACGGGCAGATAGTCGGTCTTGGCCAGTATGGCTATCACTTGGCAGTACAAGGGTTGGTAAAGATAATTAAGGGGGAGTAAGGGAATGGAAAAATTAACGAAATTAAGAGGAAACTTTCAGCAGTCGAACATCGATGCATTATTGGTGACGAGTGGAAAAAACCGTCAATATTTAACAGGCTTTACAGGCAGCGCTGGAGTTGCGGTCATTACGGAGGATAAAGCGGTATTCATCACCGATTTCCGCTACACCGAGCAGGCCGCAAAGCAGTGCACCGGCTTTGAAATCGTCCAGCATAAAGGCGGACTTGTGGATGAAATAGCTGCGGTTGTAAAAGACCTCGGTATCAACAAGCTTGGTTTTGAGCAGGATCATGTTACATTCTCCAGCTATTTAAGCTATAAAACGACCATCAAAGCGGATCTTGTACCTGTTTCCGGCGTTATTGAAAAGTTACGCTTGATTAAGAATGAACAAGAGATTAAGATATTAAAGGAAGCTACGCAGATTGCTGATGCAGCTTTTGAGCATATCATCACGTACATAAAGCCTGGCCTTACAGAGCTGGATGTTTCCAACGAGCTTGAATTCTTCATGAGAAAACAAGGTGCGGTGTCATCCTCTTTTGATATTATCGTTGCTTCCGGGTATCGTTCTGCCCTGCCGCATGGTGTTGCATCAGACAAAATTATTGAAAAAGGTGAGTTTGTCACGCTTGATTTCGGTGCCTATTATAAAGGCTACAACTCCGATATTACGCGTACCCTTGCAGTTGGAGAGCCAAGTGACGAATTGCGCAACATCTACAACGTCGTATTGGAAGCTCAATTGAGAGGGATGAAAGGCATCAAGCCTGGCATGACCGGTCGTGAAGCGGATGCCCTTACCCGCGACTATATCACGGAAAAGGGTTATGGCGAGTATTTCGGTCACTCGACAGGACACGGACTGGGAATGGAAGTGCATGAAGGGCCATCCTTATCAGTGAAATCCGAAACTGTATTGGAGCCAGGAATGGTGGTAACCGTGGAACCGGGTATCTATGTTGCAGGCCTAGGAGGAGTTCGTATCGAGGATGATACGATTGTCACAGAATCCGGCAATGAATCTCTGTCCTATTCCACAAAAGAACTTATTATTTTGTAAAGGTAATCTCTTATCTTGGTGGAGTAGACTGAATCTCTCAAGGATACAATACCGGTAGGACTACTATTTACATAGCATTAGGAGGAAACATAATAATGATTTCAGTAAACGATTTTCGTACAGGCTTGACTATCGAAGTAGACAACGGAATTTGGCGCGTAATGGATTTCCAACACGTGAAGCCAGGAAAAGGAGCGGCATTCGTTCGTTCCAAACTGCGCAACCTGCGTACAGGTGCGATCCAGGAAAAAACGTTCCGTGCTGGTGAAAAAGTAGGGAAAGCTCAAATCGACAACCGCAGAATGCAGTACCTTTATGCAAATGGAGACATGCACGTATTTATGGACAACGAGTCCTACGACCAGCTTGAATTGCCTGCAGGCCAAATCGAGTATGAGTTGAAGTACTTGAAAGAGAACATGGAAGTTGCAATCATGATGTACCAAGGTGAAACACTTGGAGTAGAGCTTCCTAACACAGTAGAGCTGAAAGTGGTAGAAACGGAGCCAGGTATCAAAGGTGACACAGCTTCCGGCGGTTCCAAGCCGGCAATCGTGGAAACTGGCCTATCCGTAAACGTACCATTCTTTGTTAACGAAGGCGACGTTCTGATTGTTAATACAACTGACGGTTCTTACGTTTCCAGAGCATAATTTTAAGAGAAGGGAAAAGGCTGAATTGGGCCTTTTCCTTTTTATATAGGAAAAAAAGCCTGCAATAGGGCAGGCCACTCCGTACTAATTTTCGAACCAAACCACTTCTTTAACCCCTTCGATTACCTTCCGTGCATCCGAACCGTCCAGCCCGCTCATCCAAACACTCTTCCAGCCGTTTACATCCGTTCGGATCCAGCTGAGCGTCTTCTGTTTATCCAATGTTACTGGAAAGTCATCAGAAAATCCCGCAGGCAGATCGACAAAAGGCTTTCCGTCACTTTTTTGTTCATCCTCTTTGCTATTGACCAAAATTAAGCTGGAGCGAAAGTCGGATAGGGTATCGGATTCTTTCCCCCGTGCAACGACAAGCCTATCATCATCCAGCCAATCAAAATTCACGTCCGCAAATCCGTCCGGGGTAAAGCGTTTCGTTTGATTCGGAAGTACACTTTGGACAGTCAGTGTCTTGTTTTTGACACCGCCTCGCAAACGTCCGCCTCCCTGGATGGTGGCAACCAGAGATTTCGTGGGAGCCCATTTAATCCAATCCTCTTCTCGTAGAATCTCGCCCATCGGAATCAACACTTTGTTTTCTTTTACAAATATACTTAACATATTGCTGTCCTCTGACCACGATGCAGTAGGGGAAACGACGAATGCCAGGAGCCTTCCATCCTTGGACCAGGTAAAATTCTCTGCATCAATGGATAGAATCGATAATTCATCAAGCTTCAGGGGAGAGGAGATTGTTAAGAGAGGATCCACCTTGACATCCAGGTCCTGGTTTTGCTTTTCCATCTCCCAATTGACCTCATAGAGCCTTGGGTGGCTCCATCCATCTGGAAACATGACCGCACTTGCAGAGGCAATGAGATTTTCCCCCTCAGCATCCCATGAGAAATGTGATACACCGCCGTTGAGCTGGTGGATTATCGGCTTGTTCTCCCTAAGCTCTACGACCGTTAAAAAGGATCCAGTCAAAAAAGCGAAACTGTTCTTCTTAGGATTCCATTGAACGTCATGCCCAACCATTTTGAGTTTAGTATGTGTATTGGTGGGAACATGGTATAGCCATATATCAGGCTCTTCCCCCTCCACTTCGTTTTTTGCCTCAAAGGTCAGCCACTGTCCATCAAAGGACCAGCCCAGATTGGAGATAGCCAGATTTTCCTGCAGCATTAATTCAGATCCATCCATATAAAGCCATAACGCTTTGTCCCGGACGAATGCCGCCTGAAGTCCATTGGAATCTTCGGCATTTACTTGGGGGATCATAATGATGAGCAGGACCAAAGTAAGCCAAAATTTTTTCATGGTGCCTTCCTCCTATTTGAGTAGTTGTCTATCTTGATAGTGTCCCCTGTGACCTTGTGTTTCATGAAAAAGCTAGTTGAAAAACTGAAAAAAGATGGTATAGTAAAGTAGTGGATTTATTCCTATATATATTTTTTTCGCAATTTGTGCAAACGGTTACGCAACCGTTACCATATAAATTTTGAAGTTTAAGTGTTGTTGACAAGGGAGTGTTTCGTGATGAAAAAGATATGGTGGAAAGAGGCTGTCGCCTACCAAGTATATCCAAGAAGCTTCATGGATTCCAATGGAGATGGAATTGGTGATCTTCGTGGTGTGATTTCAAAATTGGATTATCTAAAAGAGCTTGGCATAGATGTTATTTGGATCTGCCCAATGTATAAGTCCCCGAACGTAGATAATGGGTATGATATCAGCGATTACCAGGATATCATGGAAGACTTCGGAAACATGGCGGACTTTGATGAGTTATTGGCAGAAACCCATAACCGTGGAATGAAGCTGATCATTGATCTGGTTATCAACCATACAAGTGACCAGCATCCTTGGTTCATTGAATCTGCATCCTCAAAGGATAACCCGAAACGTGACTGGTATATTTGGGAAGACGGAAAAGGCGGCAAGGAGCCGAATAACTGGGAAAGTATTTTCAACGGTCCAGCATGGCAATACGATGAAAAGACAGAACAGTACTATATGCATATTTTCGCAACAGAGCAGCCTGACCTGAACTGGGAAAACAAAGATGTCCGCTTTGCCCTGTATGACATGGTGAACTGGTGGCTGGATAAAGGCATCGATGGATTCCGTGTGGATGCAATCTCCCACATCAAAAAAGAGCCTGGATTCCCTGACCTGCCAAATCCGAAGCATCTGGATTATGTACCTTCCTTCGATTACATGATGAATGTAGACGGCATTCAAAAGCATCTGGAAGAGTTGAAAGAGCAAACGTTTGCGCGTTATGATATCATGACGGTCGGCGAGGCGAACGGTGTCAAGCTGAACCAGGCAGACGAGTGGGTTGGAGAAGAGAACGGTAAGTTCAATATGATTTTCCAATTCGAGCACCTTGGTCTTTGGGAAAAAGGGACAGAAGGCGGCGTGGATCTTCTTCAACTGAAAGAGACCTTGACGAAGTGGCAAAAAGGCTTGGAAGGCAATGGCTGGAATGCATTGTTCCTTGAGAACCATGACCAGGCTCGTTCTGTATCCACTTGGGGAAATGACAAAGAGTTCTTAGTGGAAAGCGCAAAATCATTGGGGGCACTTTACTTCCTGATGCAGGGAACACCTTTCATCTACCAGGGTCAGGAGCTCGGTATGACCAATGTGCGTTTCGAAAGCATCAACGACTATGATGATGTTGGGATGAAAAATCTCTACAACATCGAAAGTGCAAAAGGGGAAGAGCACGCGCAGAAGGTGATGGAAATCATCTGGGCAAAAGGCCGTGACAACTCCCGAACACCGATGCAATGGAACGATCAGCCGAACGGCGGATTCACAACCGGAACTCCATGGATGGGAGTAAACGAAAACTACAAAACCATCAACGTGGAAAACCAATGGAACGATCCTGGTTCTGTCCTTAGCTTCTATAGAGACATGATCAATCTACGTAAAGCAGAAGAAGTATTCGTGTATGGAGCATATGATCTGATCCTGGAAGAGGACACGAAAGTATACGGCTACACAAGAACATTAGGTGAAAAAGTGGCGGTTGTCCTATGTAACCTAAGCGAAGAGGTAGCAGAAATTGAATTGGATGCTTTTAAGGTTTCTTCTAGTGACCTGCGCTTGCAAAATTATAAAGTGAAAGAGCATAACGATGCTTCTGCAATGACATTGAAGCCTTATGAAACTAGAGTTTATGTGTTGAATAAATAAAGGATGGCACCGCCGGCTGCGTATTGAAGCCGGCGGTTTTTTTGTGTTCTTGAAATGTGCTGGCAGAGGTTTGTGGAAGTCTTTTTAAAGGAAACGAACCTATATCAACTAAAAATAATAGGGGAATGGAATGCGCACCAATAAACAAGCATTTATTACAATAGTTAATGGAAGAAATCGGTCGGCCTTTAGAAAGTTTTATCTGGAGTATGATGATATGCTCTATAAAATAATAAGTAGGTATGCAGCTAATGCTGTCGAGACGGAAGCGCTTTTGGAAAGTTTTTTCGAGGAGCTATGGAAGCGTCCAGAAGTACTTTGGCAGACAAGGGAGAAACACTTGTCAGTCCTGCTGGTCAATTTATGTGAAGAGCGAGCATTGGAGCGAGCGGAGTAATTCCGCCCCTGTTTTTTAGAATATTCTTACAAAAGATGAGGTTAATTGGTATAGTAGTGATATGAAAGGAAGTGGGCCATGATCTATAAAACTCGTACCGAATCTGCTGAATTGCTGATACTAAAATCGCTGAACGTCAGAATGGAATTGCCGGAGAAAGACAAACTGCACTATCTTTCCCTCCAAAAAGGTTACGATGGGGAAGTGATGTTTGATTTATTAACAGGAAACTTAGAGTGTGAATGCCTCATTCTTAATGACTTGCTATTCAAAATCAATAACACCGTGTTTCAAATCGACTCGTTGATCATTACTGATGCTGTATTACATTTTTATGAAGTGAAAAACTTTGAAGGGGATTTCTATTACGAATCCGATAGACTGTATACAAAATCCAAAACGGAAATAAATAATCCCTTGACCCAATTGAATAGAGGTGTTTCCCTGTTCAGGCAATTACTTCAAAGCCTAGGCATTAACATGAAAATTGATCCCTCCGTGGTCTTTATCAATCCTGCTTTTACCCTTTACCAAACCCCACTCGACAAACCATTTATATTCCCAACCCAAATTAGTAGATATTTGAATAGCTTAGAAAAGAAGTCTTCCAAGCTATCTAACAAACATAAGGCACTGGCTGCACAATTAGTTTCCCTGCATTGCACAGATTCTCCTTATAAACAATTACCCGCTTATACTTTTGAGGGATTGAGAAAAGGGATGATGTGTTTTAAGTGTGCCTCGTTTTCTCCTGCTGTTGAGGGACATAACTGTGTTTGTGGAGAGTGTGGTTATGAAGAGAAGGTTGGAGAGGCTGTGATGCGGAGTGTGAAGGAGTTTCAGCTTCTTTTTCCAGAGACGAAAATTACTACAGGAAGAATTCATGAATGGTGTGGGGTGGTGGAATCAAAAGAGAGAATTAGAAAGATACTTGGAAAGAACTTTAAGAAAGTGGGGGTTCGGCAATGGTCCTACTTTCAGTGAAAAAACTGATTAAGCCAATTATCAAATGGTGGGTGCAAAAAGTCCTTCATGTTTTATTATGAAGGGCTTTTTGCTATTGGAGATATCCTAAAAAGCTTATCATCCGTGTTATGAACGGCTTTTTACGTCGGGAACGCCGCGAAAAAGCTCTTTAATCGTGTTATGAACGGCTTTTTACGTCGGGAACGCCGCGAAAAAGCTCATCATCCGAGTTATGAAGAGCTTTTTGCCCTGGGAACGCCGCGAAAAAACTCATCATCCGACTTATGAACGGCTTTTCACCTCAGGAACGCCGCGAAAAAACTCATCATCCGACTTATGAACGGCTTTTCACCTCAGGAACGCCGCGAAAAAGCTCATCATACCCGTTATGAACGGCTTTTCATCTCAGAAACGCCGCGAAAAAGCTCATCATACCCGTTATGAACGGCTTTTTATCTCAGAAACGCCGCGAAAAAGCTCATCATACCCGTTATGAACGGCTTTTTATCTCAGAAACGCCGGCAAAAAGCTCATCATACCCGTTATGAACGGCTTTTTACCTCAGGAACGCCGGCAAAAAGCTCATCATCCGAGTTATGAAGAGCTTTTTTGCTCTATCCAACTCATTAGACACCCCACCCCACCACCAAATCTCCCAAAATTCCACTTCTGTCCACCCCCGCCCCAGCATAGGTTGTACAAGACAATGGAAATTGTGTGTACGTCAAAAGGGAGGAAAACAAATCAATGAAAAAGCTTTTAGGTAATATAGATCCTGCTGTCTTAACGATGGCGGGCATACGGATATTTTCAGGAATACTGGAACTCAGCGCGGCATTTCTTATGCTCTACCTCAATGATGTCAAGAAGGCGGTGGTGGTGAACTCGATGCTCGCCGTTGTCGGTCCGGTCATCTTTATATCGACCATGATGATCGGACTGGTGAGTATGGCGAATGAGATTTCCTTTTCCAAACTCATATTCATAGCGATCGGAGTCGGGTTCATCCTATATGGAATCTATAAATGAGAATATATTGTCCAGGCCCGCATACATTGTAAGTAATAAAGGGACAAGAAGGGGATTGTATGATTGCGAGTATTATGAACGTGCTTCCACCAAATCTGGCCAAGGTCATAGAGAGGCTTTCACCCGAGACGATGGACAGGATGGAGGAAATCCGGGTGAGGATCAATCGACCGTTGGAGGTGATGGTGGATGGCCTGCCACTATTTCTTGCCTACACCGTCACGAGCGAAGATGGGACTCATCTGTTAAATAAAATAAGTAAGTATTCAATTTATGCCTTGGAAGAGGAGCTGCGCCGGGGTTATATCACCATTACTGGAGGACACCGGATCGGTCTTTCAGGCAAGGTGATTACCGAGAGTGGAAAAGTGAAGGCCATAAGGGATGTCTCTTCCTTCAACATCCGGATTGCCAAGCAGAAAATAGGAGTGGCGGATCCGCTCCTTCCGTACCTCTATCACAAGCGGTGGCTAAGCACGATGATTATCGGACCGCCGCAGACCGGGAAGACGACCATGCTCAGAGACCTTGCGCGATTGATGAGCAGTGGTGTAAAAGAAAAAAACATCCCTTCATGCAAGGTGGGGATTGTGGATGAACGATCTGAAATTGCCGGTTGTGTGGAAGGGATTCCCCAGCATGATCTAGGGTTAAGAGTGGATGTACTGGACGGGTGTCCAAAGGCGGAGGGAATGATGATGCTGATCCGTTCCATGAGCCCCGAGGTTATTGTCGTCGATGAGATTGGCAGAATGGAAGATAGTGAGGCGACCATGGAAGCGGTGAATGCGGGGGTGGGCCTTCTAATGAGCGTACATGCCTTTTCCTATGAAGACCTCCTCATGCGGCCAATCTTGCGTGAGATTATCAGCTTGAGGGCAGTCAAGCGGTTCGTCGAGCTTACGAGGGACAAGGGGCCAGGCTCCATCAAACGCATATTGAACGAAGCTGGAGAAGAGATCTACCGGGAAGAGGGCGTGAGAAGATGTTCAAATTGATTGGCGCGGTTCTTATCATCATTTCCACATCATGGGCTGGCTTTGAAGCGGCAAGGCATTTGACCGAACGGCCGAGGCAGCTGCGCCAGTTGAAGGTCGCCTTGCAATCTCTGGAAGCGGAGATCATGTATGGCCACACCCCTCTGGCAGAAGCGACAAGGAATATTGCCAAACAGATGGATAAGCCGCTCACCTGGTTCTTTGAAGCTTTCTCCAACAAGTTGGAACAAGCTAATCTGCACGCTAAGGATGCTTGGCACCAAAGCCTGGATGAGGTTTGGAACTCGACCGCTTTCAAGAAGGCGGAGCTGGAAATCATGAAGCAGTTCGGGGATACATTGGGGCAGCACGACAGGCATACCCAGCAAAAACATATACATCTGGCAATGACGCATCTGGAACGGGAGGAACTGGAGGCACGGGATAAGCAGATCCGCTATGAAAAAATGGTGAAAAGCTTAGGGGTGCTGTCAGGTTTATTGCTCATCATTTTACTGATGTGAAAAATAGGGGGAAGCATTCATGGGCATGGAAGTGGATATCATTTTTAAAATAGCTGGCATCGGCATAGTGGTGGCGTTTCTGCATACCGTCCTGAAGCAGCTTGGTAAAGAAGAATATGCAAACTGGGTAACATTGCTTGGCTTTATTTATATTTTATTCATGGTTGCAAGCATCGTGGAGGACCTGTTCAAAAAGATCAAATCGGTGTTCCTGTTCCAATGATGAGGGGGGCTGACCTATCGAAATCATTCAAATAGTAGGCCTTGGACTTGTTGCCACGTTCCTCGCCCTCATTGTCAAGGAACAGAAGCCCACCTTTGCGTTCATGCTTGTCGTCTTCGTCGGATGTGTCATCTTTTTATTCCTGATAGACCAGGTATTCCATGTCATCAGGATGCTCGAACGAATAGCGGTCAATGCCAATGTGAACCTGATTTATGTGGAAACCATTTTAAAAATCGTCGGGATTGCCTATATAGCCGAGTTTGGTGCCCAGATCACCAAGGATGCAGGACAGGGAGCCATCGCCTCAAAAATCGAGTTGGCAGGGAAAATCCTCATTCTTGCGATGGCCATCCCGATCCTCACCGTCATTATCGAAACAATCATAAACCTGATACCTTCTTAAAGTTTTTGTTCAAAAAGGAGGATAAAAAGAGCAAAGAAGTTCGAGGAAGCGAAGTCTCGAGCACCGCAAGCGCATGATTTGTAATGTTGCGGAGCGCAGAGGCAAGCTGACGAAGAAGTTCAAAGCTATTTTTACCGGACTTTTTGAACATCCTCTTAAAAAGAAGTTTTGGGAGGGGGAATTCGATGAAAGTTCTTCTAGCATTTTTTTCACTATTTATCCTAATAAACCTGCTGCCACAATCTGTACAAGCATCTCCCTCATCACCATCAGAACTAGTGACCGATCAGATAGAAGGGGTGGGAGTCGAAGAGATAAAGGTCTACTGGGAAGAGATCATGGATGAATACGGTGGCTATCTTCCGGAAAGCCAGAAAGGGACGTTCATGGAATTTGTAAAAGGGGACAAGTCCTTTTCCTTGAAAGAATGGCTGAAGGGGTTTGTAAAATACCTTTTCTATGAACTTCTGGCAAATGGAAAGCTGCTTGGAAGCCTGATATTGCTCACCATATTCAGTATGTTCCTACAGACTTTGCAAAATGCCTTCGAACAGAAGACGGTCAGTAAGATTGCCTACTCAGTCGTATTCATGGTCCTCATCATCATTGCGCTGAACAGTTTTCATATTGTCATCAACTACACACTTGACGCGATCTCCGCTATGACGGGCTTCATCATTGCTTTGGTTCCATTACTGATTGCGCTAATCGCTTCATCTGGAGGACTCGTATCCGCGGCATTTTTTCATCCTATCATCCTCTTCCTGATGAATACGAGCGGCATGCTGATTCAATATATTGTCCTGCCACTGCTTTTCCTGTCTGCTGTGCTCAGCATTGTCAGCACCTTAAGTGAGCAGTATAAAGTCACCCAGCTTGCGCAGCTCCTTCGCAATGTCAGTATCGGGATTCTAGGAATGTATTTAACGATCTTTCTCGGTGTCATTTCAGTACAGGGAGCGACAGCAGCTGTAACGGATGGGATTGCGATACGGACCGCCAAGTTTGTGACAGGGAACTTCATTCCGGTTATTGGGAGGATGTTTACGGATGCAACAGACACGGTCATCACCGCTTCTCTTCTATTAAAAAATACTGTAGGGATCCTGGGGGTGGTGACGGTCATTCTGCTTGCTGCATTCCCTGCTATTAAAATCCTGTCGATCGCCATCATCTATAAGCTTGCAGCGGCACTTCTGCAGCCGCTTGGCGGGGGAACGGTCATCACGTGCCTGGACATCATCAGCAAAAGCATCATCTATATTTTTGCGGCACTTGCCATCGTTTCGTTCATGTTCTTTCTTAGCATTACGGTCATTGTGGCGGCTGGAAATATCACCGTCATGATTCGGTAGGTAGGTGAAAATGTCGTGAGTTATTTAACAGAATGGATTACCACCATCATCCTTTTTATACTGCTGGCAACTGTTGTGGATATGCTGCTCCCAAGTTCGAGCATGCAGAAATATACAAAGCTCGTAGTCGGTTTATTATTGATAGTCGTTATCCTCACACCGATCCTGAAGCTTTTATCAACAGACATGGACGAGCTGTTTGCCAAGATGATGACCCATCCTTCCTATATTTCAGAAAAAAATACAGAAAATTTAATAGAAATGAAGAAAAAAGAAATACAAGCCTCCCACTCTGCATATATTTTAGAACAAGCGGCTGTCCAAATGAAAGAAGATGTGGAAGAGGAGTTGAGGGAACAATATGGTTTAACTGTAAAAAAAGTAAATCTTGTTGTGAAAAATCAAGATCAGCTCAACAAAATACCGACAGAAGAAGACCTTGAAATGGTAGTGATAGTTTTAGAAGAAGGAACAGAAGAGACAGCCATCTCAGTAGTAAAGCCTGTTCAGATTGACACCTCCAGACCTAATAAACCAGAACCTTCCTCACCAAACTCCGGCATGGAAGGAAACATCGCAGCATTCCTATCAGATCGTTGGCAACTACACGAAACATTAATCTCAGTAGATGTGGAAGGGGGGGATTAGTACAAGGTGGAAAAGAAAAATCAAGCATTCATTCCTTGGTTAAAATCTCTTTTATTTGATTCATCGAAAGATAAGAAGTCTTCTAAAAAGCAGTACTTCCTCGTCGTGCTGCTAATCGGCGTGGGATGTATGCTGTTTGGGAACCTATTCTTCGGCAATGAGGAAGCGTCATCATTAAACGCTACCATTCCGGCAATGACCCAGCAGGAGTCCGAGACACCTGTATTCAATCAAAAAGATGGTGACAACGTACCTTCTACTATCTCTGACTATGAAGCTAGTTTTGAGAGCCAGATGACAGAGGCACTGGAAGAAATTATCGGGGTCGGCAAAGTCAATGTTGTCGTCAATGTCGATGCAACCGAAAAGAAGGTGCTTCAGAAAAACGAATCCACCTCCACACAAACGACGGAAGAAACTGACAAAGATGGTGGAAAGCGTAGTGTCACAGACGGCTCAAAGGAAGAACAAGTTGTCATGTCAAGAAAAGGGAATGACGAGCACCCGATCGTACTGGAAACAAAAAAGCCAGTCATCCGCGGTGTGCTTGTAGTAGCACAGGGCGCTGAAAATATACATGTTAAACAAATGATTTTGGAAGCTGTTACACGCGTGCTCGACGTACCCCAGCACAAGGTGGCAGTCCTTCCAAAAAAATCTAAGGGGGAATAAGCATGCTATTGAAAAAACAAACGGTCTGGTTACTGACCATGTTAAGCTTAGTATTTGTTCTATCAGTCTACTACTTTTTAGGAAATCAGGAAGCCGATAATATGGCAACAGATGTACCGGGAATCAACGAACAGGCAGGCAACGAAGAAGCTGGTGATGGGGAAGAAGGAACAGTTGGAACAGACGGTGAAGAAGCCGAAGGGACGGAAGAAGAAGGAAATGAAGTGGTAAGATATATTTCCGGAGATGAAGCCTTCACAGAACTTCGTCTTGAACTCGAAAACGTCAGAAGTCAGCAACGTGCCGACCTGAATGAACAAATGGCCAACACGGAGCTTCCTGCCGAGGAAATCTCCAAGGCTCGCGATGAATTGAATGCACTAAATCAAATAGCAGGAAAAGAACTGATGATCGAAACTAGCATCAAATCCAGAAAAGATGTAGAGGATGCAATCGTTCGTGTAACAGGCGAGCAGATCAAAGTGACGGTGAAAGTGAACGGCGAACATACCCCGCAAATGGCGAATGAAATCTACCACATCGTTCGCAGTGAATTCACGGATGTTCGAAACGAAAACATCGTGTTCGACTTCGCTTCCATCAAAAACGAATAGAAAAAAACAGGTGGTGCTAATGGCGCCACCTGTTTTTGTTATATTAAGGCGTTTTAATAAACTTTTTTAGAAAAAAACCGATCGCGAAATTTATTTGGATTGCCCCCTGTTGGTTGAAACGCAAGGGGTGAGACTCCTTGAAAATGCAAGCATTTTCTGCGTGCGATGTACCGCTGCCGGAGCCTTCCTTGTCCTGCAGGAGCAGCGTGTCAAGGGAGACCCCACAGGCGCAAAAGCGCCGAGGAGGCTCCCGAGGCCGCCCGCGGAAAGCGAACCCCTGCAGTGGAAACCAACAGAGGAGTAAAACGGAGACACGACAGTTACAGCAAATGCGAACCTTCTATAACTTAAGAAGTAAAAAAGCTTGTCAATATCCAACTTGAATAAGAGAATAGAGAAGTGAAGCGTTTTCAAGTGAAAAACTTTATTTAGCACTAGGTAATAACATCTATTACTATTTTTCAGTTGAATTTAGATGGTTGGTATCGTATGATAAATATGAACTCTTATGGTGTCTACATATGAAACAAACCATCACCTAAAGAAAAGTACAGGAACTTAAGGAGTGAAGGACATGTTAAAGATCCAAGAAATTAGAGAAATTATCAAACTGATTGACCAATCCAATATAGATGAATTTTTGTATGAGCATGAAGGCTCCAAAATCAAATTGAAAAAGCAAAAGGAGCAAATGATGGTTAGCGCTCCGGTTGCAGCCCAACCTCAAGCGGTACAGGCTGCAGCACCAGTTGCAGCTGCCCCTGCAGCAGTGGAAGTGAAAGCAGAAACTCCAGCAGCTGTAAAGGAAACACCAAAAGTGGAAGACGAAAACCTACATAAGATCACTTCCCCGATGGTTGGTACTTTCTATGCATCTCCAACACCTGATGCTGCGGCTTACGTACAGGCTGGAGATAAAGTGGGCGAGAACTCCGTTGTTTGTATCGTGGAAGCGATGAAATTGTTCAACGAAATCGAAGCGGAAGTTAAAGGCGAGATTGTAGAGGTGTTAGCTGATAACGGACAGCTGGTGGAGTACGGCCAACCTTTATTCCTTGTAAAAACAGTATAAGGAGTGGGTATTATGATAAAGAAGCTATTGATTGCTAATAGAGGAGAAATCGCGGTGCGTATTATTCGTGCCTGCCGCGAAATGGATATTGAAACAGTCGCTGTCTATTCGGAGGCAGATAAGAATTCCTTGCACGTACAGCTTGCGGATGAGGCCTATTGTGTTGGTCCGACTGCATCAAAGGACAGTTATTTAAGCTTTACCAATATCATCAGTGTGGCGAAATTGACTGCATCTGATGCCATTCACCCTGGTTACGGGTTCCTTGCGGAGAATTCAGATTTTGCCGAGCTTTGCAGAGAATGCAATATCACCTTTGTCGGGCCTAGCCCTGAGGCAATTTCCAAAATGGGTACGAAGGATGTCGCAAGGGAAACGATGAAAAAGGCGAATGTTCCAATCGTGCCTGGTTCACAGGGAATCATCGAGAGCATCACGGATGGAGTGAAAATCGCGAGTGAAATCGGCTACCCTGTCATCATCAAGGCGACAGCTGGAGGCGGAGGAAAAGGGATCCGTGTCGCTAGAAATGAAGAGGAACTGAAAAAAGGCATTTCCATTACACAGCAGGAGGCCGCAACAGCCTTTGGAAACCCTGGTGTGTATCTTGAAAAATTCATTGAAGATTTCCGTCATGTGGAAATCCAGGTGATGGCGGATTCCTTCGGGAACACGATTCACCTCGGTGAGCGGGATTGCTCGATTCAACGACGTCTTCAAAAGCTTGTGGAAGAAACTCCATCTCCTGTGCTCGATTCTGAATTACGGGCTGAAATGGGAGAAGCTGCGGTAAAAGCAGCGAAAGCAGTGGACTATACGGGTGCAGGTACGATAGAATTTATCTATGACTATCAAAATAGAAAGTTCTACTTCATGGAAATGAACACTCGAATCCAGGTGGAGCATCCGGTGACTGAAATGGTTACAGGTGTCGACTTGATCAAAGAGCAAATTCGGGTGGCATCTGGCGAAAAGCTTTCTTTGACACAAGAAGAGGTTGTATTCAATGGCTGGTCCATCGAGTGTCGTATTAATGCTGAAAATCCGGAAAAGAATTTTATGCCATCACCTGGTAAGATTGAAATGTATCTTCCTCCAGGCGGCCTCGGGGTTCGTGTAGATTCGGCTGTTTATCCTGGCTATAGCATACCGCCATATTATGATAGCATGGTGGCAAAACTGATCACCTACGGGGCAACGCGTGAAGAAGCCATCTCCAGGATGAAACGGGCTTTAGGCGAATTCATTATCGAAGGTGTGCATACCACGATACCATTCCATTTGAAATTAATGGATCACGAAAAATTTAAAGAAGGTAATTTTAATACGAAATTCCTTGAAAAATATGATGTCATGAATTCTAAAATAATAGGAGGGTCCGAACATGAGTGAAAGAAACTTATTGGAAATGGATAATAGCGGTTCACTTGGAAAAGTGGAAATCGCTCCAGAAGTTATTGAAGTGATTGCCGGGATTGCTGCTTCGGAAGTGGAAGGAGTTTCACAAATGCGTGGAAACTTCGCTGCAGGAGTAGTGGAAAGACTTGGAAAGAAAAATCATGGTAAAGGTGTTAAAGTGGACCTTTCCGAAGAAGGAATCAAAGTGGATGTGTATTGCGTGATGCAATTTGGCATTTCCATCCCGACTGTTGCCCAAAAAGTGCAGGACAACATACGCCAAGCGTTATTGAACATGACGGCTCTTGAAATCACAGAAGTGAATATTCATGTGGTAGGCGTTCAATTTGAGACGCAAAAGAATGAAGTGGAAGTAGAACAGGAAATCTAAAAAGCAAACATAAGGAGCAGGCATTCAGGACGGGTTGAATGCCTGCCCTTTTTTATGGACAAAACGCCACGGGTGCTCTACTAAAAATTACTTGTATTCCATAGCAATGTTCGGTACAATTTTAGGCGCTTTCCTTTTTTGAAAGGAACGAATAACACCAGGAAATCTAGGTAATGATGATGTTGAACTGAAAAATGGAATAAACGGATAATAAACGCTTCCCCAAAGCCGGTTGATATATCCGAAAACACGAACGAATACAATGCGCCGTTTAAAAATGTATGTATTTTGTGTGAAAAGCGAATGGAAAATGTGTGTTTTTTTATAAAAATGTGCTATTATCTTTATATACTAGTTGGGCACGATAAGGAGATTTACGAATGAAGCGAAGTAAAGCAAGAGAAAAAGCTCTTCAAGCTATCTTCCAAATGGATGTTAGTGATGTAGAACCGAAAGAAGCAGTGCAAAATGTGCTGGAAGAAGGCGAGAAAGCGGACGACTTCCTGAATAATATTGTGTTTGGAACAATGGAGCATCGGGAAGAAATCGATTCCACGCTGAAGCAGCACCTGGAAAAATGGTCACTTGACCGCCTTGGAACTGTCGATCGTACGATTCTTCGTATGACAGTCTATGAAATGAAATACGAAACGGAAATCCCGGTCAATGTAAGCATTGACGAAGCGATTGAATTGGCGAAAGTATTTGGTGACGAAAAATCAAGTAGTTTTATTAACGCCGTTTTATCCAAAGTGAAGACAACTTTTGAAAATAAATAAAGCTCTTTTCTTAAAGTTTGTTATTTTACGCCCGTAAAAAAATCGGCAATTGGATTTTTTACAGCATTTCACTCCATATTATTCAAAGTGGTAAAGAATCTACTACACTGAAAAGAGCACGAGGAATAGTAATATAACGTGTTTACTTTAAGTACGTCAAAAGCAACAATCTATGCGAAAACAGCCATAAATAAAGCGTAACAGGCTTAAGGGGGAGCTATTCATGACAGCAGTAATCGTATCTGGAAAAGAACTGGCAACAGAGAAAAGAGCCTTCATCAAAACAGAAGTTCAGAAACTTGTAGCGGATATACAAACACAACCCAGCTTGGCAGTGATTCTTGTCGGTGATAATCCGGCATCCCATTCCTACGTCCGAGCTAAGCAAAGAGCGTGTGAAGAAGCGGGGATGCAGTGCATTTTGGAGCATTATCCCGAAACCCTGACGGAGCAGGAACTATTGGAACGCATCTCCTTCTATAACCAGGAAAAAACGGTACATGGAATTTTGGTGCAACTGCCCCTACCTCAGCACATAAACGAACTTGCAGTCATTGAAAGTATCTCTCCTGACAAAGATGTGGATGGTTTCCACCCCGTAAATATCGGAAAAATGATGATCGATCAACAGGCATTCCTTCCATGCACCCCATATGGAATTGTGGAAATGATCAAGTCTTTGAACATTCCTATCGCAGGAAAACATGTAGTGGTTATCGGTAGAAGTAATATTGTCGGCAAACCGGTTGGGCAGCTACTTTTAAAAGAAGATGCCACAGTAACGTATTGCCATTCGCGCACAAAGAATCTTGCCTCCATCACGAAGCAGGCGGATATCCTGATTGCTGCAGTTGGAAAAGCAAAACTCATTGGCCCTGATTTTGTTAAAGATGGCGCGATTGTCATTGATGTAGGAGTAAATAGGCTCGAAACAGGAAAGCTTTGTGGAGACGTGGACTTTGACATGGTCAAGGAAAAAGCGAGTTACATCACTCCTGTTCCTGGTGGAGTCGGACCGATGACCATCACGATGCTCCTCCAGAATACACTGCAATCAGCACAAAAAATCGGAAGGGCAAACAAGACGTTTTCCTGACTATATGGTATGTTTAGAGATGGATGGAACATTGGTTCTTCCGTCTTTTTTCATATTCTTTTATAATAGAGGATGTTCAAATAGTCTTTGTTCAGCCTCCTATATGAACAAGAGATAGGATAAGGCTTTAAAAAGGAGCGACCCGTAATGAGTGATCGCAAGTACTTGACAGTTACAGCTTTGACAAAATACATAAAAAGAAAGTTTGATGTCGATCCCCATCTGCAGGATGTATGGCTAAAGGGCGAAATATCCAATTTCAAGCAGCATAGCAGAGGACATATGTACTTCACGCTGAAGGATCAGAATGCCAGGCTGCAGGTTGTGATGTTTGCCGGACAGAACAAAAGCCTCGCCTTTAAACCGGAAGAAGGAATGAAGGTGCTGGTACGCGGGGAGTTAACTGTGTATGAGGCGAATGGGTCGTATCAGATGTACATAAAAGAAATGCAGCCGGATGGAGTGGGAAGCCTATATCTTGCCTATGAGGAGCTGAAGAAAAAGCTTTCAAGCGAAGGGCTGTTTTCCACTACATATAAAAAGCCCCTTCCCAAATATCCTCAAACGGTTGGTGTAATCACCTCCCCGACAGGAGCGGCAGTCCGGGATATCATTACGACACTTAAAAGAAGGTATCCCCTCACGAACATCGTTGTCATCCCGGCACTTGTTCAGGGAACACATGCTGCACCATCCATTGTGAAGGCGATTAAACAGGCACATGAACTGGATGGAGTGGATGTAATTATAGTTGGCCGTGGTGGCGGATCGATTGAGGAGCTTTGGGCGTTCAACGAGGAAATCGTAGCAAGGGAAATTTTCGCCTCAAAGATTCCGATCATTTCAGCGGTCGGCCATGAAACAGACTTTACGATAGCTGATTTTGTTGCAGATATGCGAGCACCGACGCCGACAGCAGCTGCAGAGCTGGCAGTTCCTCATATCAATGAGCTGATGGAGCGGCTATCTGACCGGAAATTCAGATTGCATCGCGCGTCCAATAAACTGATACAAGGCTTCAAAGACCGTCTTGCAACGCTGCAGAAGTCCTATGCATTCAGATTCCCGAAAAACCTCTATGTTCAAAAGGAGCAGGAGCTCGACCGGATGATGGATGACCTTGAAGCAGCCATGAAGCGCCTTGTGGAAAAAAAGCGTGACAAGCAACTGCAGATATCATCTTTGCTCGAGCGCAACCATCCCAGAAAGCAACTGGAATTGGAGAAGGGCTCCTTGGAGCAGCAGACCAAAATGCTGACAAAATACATGAGGCAGGCATTGCAAAAGAAGCAATGGGAGTTTCAAAATCGCTTAACCAAGATAGATGGATTAAGTCCATTGAAAATAATGAGCCGTGGGTATAGCGTGGCATACGCAAGCAGTGGAGAAATTGTAAAAAGCAAAGAGCAGGTGAAGGTCGGGGACACCCTGCAGGTTAATTTACAGGATGGAACCCTTGATTGTGAAGTGCAGGAGATAAAGGAGCGAAAAAACAATGAGTGAAAAGAAGACGAAAAAAGAAGTATCATTCGAAGAGGCTATGAGAGAGCTGGAAGCTATTGTGGAAAAGCTCGAAGAAGGGGATGTTCCATTGGAAGAGGCCATTTCCCATTATAAAGAAGGAATGAAGCTTTCCAAGCTCTGTCATGACAAGCTTACCCATGTAGAAGGTGAAATGGAAAAGATCCTGAAGGAAAACGGTGAGTTGGAGTCCTTTGCGATACAGGAGGATGAAGCTTAATTGTCGACACATACAAACCTCCAAACTTTTTTGCAAGATAGAAAACCGATAGTGGAAGATAAGCTTTATAGTTATATGGAAAACGTGGATGCCCCTTCAGTACTTGTGGAATCGATGAAATATTCCCTGAAAGCGGGAGGGAAAAGGCTCCGCCCCCTACTTGTCCTTGCAACGCTGCATTCCTTCGGAAAAAACGAGGAATTGGGTCTTCCGGTTGCGTGCGCAATAGAAATGATTCATACCTACTCCCTGATCCATGATGATCTACCGAGTATGGATGATGATGATTTCCGCAGAGGAAAGCCTACCAACCATAAGGTGTACGGGGAAGCAATGGCGATTCTTGCGGGAGATGCACTTCTGACCTACAGCTTTGAAGTGATGGAGAGTCTGCTCGAAAAAGGAGTTATTCCATCTAAAGTGCTTATGCTTGTCAAAGAGTTGGCAAAGGCGGCAGGTCCCAGCGGAATGGTAGGTGGACAGGTTGCGGATATGGAAGGGGAAGGTGCACAACTACTGCTTGAGGATCTTGAATATATCCACCGGAACAAAACAGGAAAGCTGCTTGGCTATGGCATTTATGCGGGTGCCGTACTTGCAGATGCAACCGATGACCAGTTGACCATGCTATCCAAGTTTTCCGATCATCTTGGACTCGCTTTTCAAATCAGGGACGATATCCTTGATATTGAAGGAGAAGCTGAAAAGATAGGCAAACCGGTCGGGTCTGATACGCTGAATGAAAAAGTGACCTATCCAGCTCTTCTTACTATGGAAGGTGCCAAGGAAAAACTGAACCACCACATAGAAGAAGCAAAGAAGTTGCTGAAGAGCTTGCCGCTTGAATCTGATCTTTTGGCACAGCTCTGTGACCTGATTGCCAAAAGGGACCATTAATCGACAAAAAGCATTTGGAAAATTGAGCATTTACTCTTTTTATGATATAGTAAATGGGACTAAAGAGTAGTATCGCATACTCTAAATGCCCATCTACATATGGAAACTTACATCAAGTGAAAATTTATAAATAATTGTGAAGAAAATACAAATGCTTAACATATAAGGTGCAGAATTATACTATTGTTTATAAATGGAATGAAGCCACTAATTGGAGTTTAGCTTTTCGCCGTTATCACACCTGTGTTAGCGGCTATTTTTTCAGGCGGAGCATAATGGTATCATTCCATGGCGGAACGGTTCAAAAGTAAACGGTTCCATCAGAACTGTTCTAAAGATAAAAATAAGCGAATTCAGCAAGGAAAGAGAGTGATCCCTTTTGGATCTTACAAAGATTACAAGCCCGCAATTTCTTAAAAATATGTCAATTGCCGAGTTGGAAGAATTAAGTGCCGACGTGCGCAAATTTCTGATTGAGCAATTATCGACTACCGGAGGACATATCGGTCCGAATCTTGGTGTGGTGGAATTGACCATCGCTCTTCATAAAGTGTTTGACAGCCCGAAAGACAAATTCCTGTGGGACGTTGGGCATCAGGCCTATGTACATAAAATTTTGACAGGCAGGGCCTGTGAATTCGGCACATTGCGTAAGTATAAGGGTCTCTGCGGTTTCCCGAAACGCAATGAAAGTGAGCACGATGTATGGGAAACTGGTCATTCCTCCACCTCTCTTTCCGGAGCTATGGGGATGGCTGCAGCACGTGACATCAAGGGTGCCAAGGAGTACATTATCCCGGTTATTGGGGACGGCGCCTTGACAGGTGGAATGGCACTTGAAGCTTTAAATCATATCGGGCATGAGAAGAAGGATATGATTGTGATCCTGAATGATAATGAAATGTCGATTGCACCAAATGTTGGTGCGCTGCATAGTGCACTCGGAAGAATGCGCACTGCCGGCAAATATAACTGGGTGAAAGACGAGCTGGAAGTGCTGTTGAAGAAAATCCCGGCAGTTGGCGGGAAACTGGCTTCTACGGCAGAAAGAATCAAGGACAGCTTGAAATACCTCGTAGTAAGCGGGATGTTCTTCGAAGAGCTCGGGTTTACGTATCTCGGGCCGATTGATGGACATAATTACAACGATTTAATAGAAAACCTTAATTATGCGAAGAAGACTGAAGGCCCGGTTCTGATCCATGTGGTGACGAAAAAAGGGAAGGGCTATGAGCCTGCAGAATCCGATAAAATCGGGACATGGCATGGAATAGGTCCCTATAAAATCGAAACAGGCGATGTCCTGAAGCCGGCCGGCGCACCCCCTGCCTGGAGCAGTGTGGTAAGTGAGACCGTCAGGAAGATTGCCCGTGAAGATGGGCGTATCGTTGCCATCACTCCTGCGATGCCTGTCGGATCAAAGCTTGAGAACTTTGCAAAGGAATTCCCAGAGCGCATGTATGATGTCGGCATTGCCGAGCAGCATGCCGTGACGATGGCTGCAGGACTTGCCACGCAAGGGATGAAGCCGTTTGTTGCCATCTATTCCACATTCCTGCAAAGAGCGTACGATCAGGTTGTGCATGACGTTTGCCGCCAAAACTTGAATGTATTCTTTGGTATTGACCGTTCTGGTCTTGTTGGTGAGGACGGGGAAACCCATCAAGGAGTGTTTGATATTGCTTTCTTAAGGCATCTTCCAAATATGGTGCTGATGATGCCGAAGGACGAAAATGAAGGTCAGCATCTGGTTTATACAGCGAGTAAATACGATCAAGGACCAATTGCAATCCGCTATCCTAGAGGAAACGGTCTTGGCGTGAAAATGGATGCGGAGCTTGAGGAAATTCCGATCGGTTCGTGGGAAGTGCTGAAGGAAGGTACGGATGCTGCAATCCTGACATTCGGTACAACGATTGGCATGGCACTTGAAGCAGCAGAAGCCTTGTCAAAGGATGAACTTTCAGTGAAGGTAGTAAATGCGCGATTCATCAAACCGATGGATGAAGCGATGCTGCATGACCTGTTCAAATCAGGTATGCCAGTTGTAACAGTTGAGGAAGCTGTGCTGCAAGGTGGATTCGGTAGTGCGGTCGTGGAATTTGCAAGCGATCACGGCTATACGAACAGAGTTGTCAGAATGGGAATTCCAGACCGGTTCATCGAGCACGGCAGTGTAAAGGAATTAATGAATGAAATAGATCTGACGGCTGCTAAAGTAGCAGAAAACGTAAAATTGATTTCAACAAGAAGAAAACAAAAAAGGGCATAGGACATATGGCGAAAAAAGAAAGACTAGATGTATTATTAGTGGAACGCGGCCTGATTGAAACGCGTGAAAAGGCGAAGCGTTCCATCATGGCAGGACTCGTATATACAAATGAACAGCGCTTGGACAAGCCTGGTGAAAAAGTGGCAATCGATGCCCCATTGACGATAAAAGGAAATCTTATACCTTACGTCAGCAGAGGAGGACTTAAGCTTGAAAAAGCACTAAAAGTCTTTGATCTGAATGTATTAGACAAGATTCTCCTTGATATCGGCGCATCCACCGGTGGCTTTACGGATTGCGCGCTTCAAAACGGAGCGAAACTGAGCTATGCACTCGATGTAGGCTACAACCAGCTTGCCTGGAAGCTTCGTCAGGATGAACGTGTGGTTGTCATGGAACGGACCAATTTCCGCTATGTCACTCCAGTTGACCTGACATTCGGCATGCCTGAATTTGCAAGCATCGATGTTTCATTCATTTCCCTTAAATTGATCCTGCCTGTTCTTAAAACATTGCTTGTTCCTGATAGTGATATTGTGGCACTTGTAAAGCCGCAATTCGAAGCAGGTAAAGGGCAGGTAGGTAAAAAAGGGATTGTCCGCGAGCCGGAAATCCATGAGGCTGTCCTTGAGATGATTCGCGATTTCAGCTTAAAGGAAGGCTACGATGTAGAAGACCTCTCCTTTTCCCCAATCACCGGAGGAGAAGGGAATATCGAATTCCTCCTCCATCTTAAATGGTGCGGACCAAAGGATGCTGGATCAGATCACCTGAAATATACCATTTCCCAAGTGGTTACAGAGGCACATCAACAATTAAAAGCAGAAAAAGGGGAATGACTTTTCAGTTGTTCCTTTTTTTAACGTGCGGCGATAGTTTTCTTTTACATATGAATAGGTTTGAATTAACATAAAGCTAGGTATTGTCATGCAACATAGATATATTTAAGGGGTGCCGAAATGACCAAGGGGCAAAGACATATTAAAATTAGAGAACTGATAACAAACAGTGAAGTGGAAACGCAGGATGAATTAGTGGATCGCTTAAAAAGCGCTGGGTTCAACGTCACGCAGGCTACGGTTTCAAGGGATATCAAGGAGCTGCATCTTGTAAAAGTGCCGATGATGGACGGCAGATACAAATATAGCCTTCCAGCCGATCAGCGCTTTAACCCGTTGCAGAAGCTGAAGCGATCCCTGATGGATGCATTCGTCAAACTCGACATCGCAGGTCATATGATCGTCATGAAAACGATGCCCGGTAACGCCAATGCAATCGGTGTATTGATCGATAACCTCGATTGGCCGGAAATACTGGGAACCATCTGTGGAGATGACACATGCCTGGTCATCTGCCGCACCCCAGAGCAGGCCGAAGAGCTATCCGAAAAATTTATTAATATGCTTTAAAAATATAGGACGATTCCGTAAAGGAAGTGATGGAATGATTGCAGAATTAACGATCAAAAATTTTGCCATTATAGAATCTCTGTCAATCTCATTTGAAAAAGGCTTGACTGTCCTGACAGGTGAAACAGGTGCAGGGAAGTCCATTATCATCGATGCCATCCACCTGTTGGCTGGTGGCCGTGGCTCCCATGAATTTGTACGATTCGGAGAGAAACGTGCAGAGCTTGAGGGGCTGTTCCTGCTTGAGGATGAGTCCCATCCATGCTATCGGGTCTGCAAGGAGCTTGGCATAGATATTGAAGACGAGATGGTGGTACTGAGAAGGGAAATCCATGCGACAGGAAAGAGTGTATGCAGAGTGAACGGAAAGCTCGTTACAATCGCTCTTTTACGAGAAGTGGGACAAACCCTTGTCGATATTCATGGACAGCACGAGCATCAGGAGCTCATGGATCCCGATCTACATCTGGCACTCCTTGATCAGTTCGGCGGCAAGGCGGTTCAAAAGGAGCTGCTGGCCTATTCAGAAATATATAAAGAGTACAAGGATGTGGAAAAGCGTCTCCTTCACTTGACGGAAAACGAGCAGAAAGTGGCACACCGCCTTGATCTGCTGCAATTCCAGGCAGAGGAAATCAACAATGCACAGCTTACCATCGATGAGGATGAAGAGCTTTTTGAGGAACGAACCAAAATCAGTAACTATGAACGTCTTTATCAGTCCCTGAACAACTGCTACTATGCCATGCATGGTGAACAAAAGGCACTTGATTGGATCGGACAGGCCATGTCTGAAGCGGAGGGCTTGGAGGAGATCGATAAGAATCTGAAGGATGTTTTTGATACAATCTCCAACTCCTACTATCAGCTTGAGGAGTTATCCTATCGACTGCGGGACGAGATCGATCAGCTTGAATTCGATCCAAAGCGCCTGGATTTCATCGAAAGCAGATTAAACGAAATCAAGCAACTGAAAAGGAAGTATGGCAGTTCGGTTGAGGAAATCCTGGAATACGCCTCTAAAATCGAAGAAGAGCTGGAGACCCTGCAGAACCGTGACTCTCACATACACCAGCTTCAGGAATCGCTACAATCATTAAAAGAGGATCTCGCATTGGAAGCCAAAGCATTGACTGAAGCCCGCATGAAGGCTGCTGCAAAGCTCACAAAGAGCATCCATAAGGAACTTAAGGATCTTTATTTGGAAAAAGCGATATTCGACGTCCATTTTGAAGTGAGAAAAGAAAAGGGACAAGACGGTTTTCTTTTTCAGAAGAATGGAGTGGATATGGTGGAGTTCTATCTCACCACCAACCCTGGCGAACCGCTGAAGCCGATGGCAAAGGTAGCATCAGGAGGGGAGCTTTCTCGAATCATGCTGGCTCTGAAGAGCATTTTCTCTAAGCATCAGGGGATTACTTCAATCATCTTTGATGAAGTGGATACTGGTGTAAGCGGTCGTGTCGCACAAAGCATCGCAGAGAAGATCTATCAGGTATCCGTGGATTCACAGGTGCTATGCATCTCCCACCTTCCACAAGTGGCTGCCATGTCCGATACACATCTCTTCATCAGCAAGGATGTAAAGGGAGAACGGACGAAAACCAAAGTGAACGTGCTTGGGGAAGAAGAGAAAATCCGCGAAATCGGCCGGATGATCTCGGGTGTCGAAATCACGAGCCTCACCAAAGAGCATGCAAAAGAATTACTGGAGCTTGCTGGCAGTATGAAGCAGGCTTAAAGAATAGGTGCGTTTCCCATTATTGGAGTGGGAAGCGCTTTTTGTTTTGTGTGCGATTGGAGGAAGAGCAGCGTGAGGATATCGTGCGGTTGTGAGAGGATAGAACAAGGTTACGTGAGAATAGGTGGGTGTTACGTGAGAACAGAACCTAGAAACGTGAGAATAGCACCAGTGAACGTGGAATTTGACTGAAAAAAATCAATGCTTCCTCGAAAATCACCCCGAACTCACCACACTCGCATTTATACATCCCACATACCTTGTATAACTATCCATATTGGGTAGCTTTTTTATTTATATATTGGTTATAAATGTGGGCGTAGAAGGCAAAATTATATAATGTAGCCATGAAAGGTGTGGGATAGGAGCGAGGAGAGTGAAAAAGCTTGAGAGAAGATTTAATTAGAAAAATTATCGGTGTATTTCTCCTTGTTTCAGTCATGGTATTTTGTGCAAGTCAGCCATTTAAAGAGTTTATCCAAATTCCCAATAAAATAACGATGTTTGAAGGGCAAGGCATACATTTCCAATCATCCTTACCTGTGAATGCGGTAGTGAAAGGAAATGAACCTTCTGTTGGAATAGATACGGAAAATGGTGCAGTGGCTCTTAACGGTAAGAAAAGCGGGGAAAGCCAAGTTGTACTAGAACTTGCCGGTATCCCGATCAAGCAAGTGAATGTGGATGTAATCCCTGAATATAAAGTGTATCCTGGTGGTCAGTCCATCGGTGTGAAATTAAATACTTTAGGTGTATTGGTTGTCGGTCATCATCAAGTGGATACGGTAGAGGGAAAGCAGTCACCTGGTGAAATTGCGGGCATTCAAGTCGGTGACATTATTACAAAGATCAATGGTGAAACAATTGAACAGATGAGCGATGTTGCCCCATTTGTTCAAAATGCCGGGAAAACCGGTGCTCCGCTCGATGTTGTCATAACTAGAGATAAGAAAACCATCGAGACCAAATTAGTTCCCTTAAAAGATAAGCAGGACAGTACATTCCGAATCGGTTTGTATATCAGGGATTCTGCTGCAGGAATCGGGACCATGACTTTTTATGATCCCATCACGATGAAGTACGGTGCACTTGGACATGTCATTTCGGACATGGATACCAAAAAGCCGATTGTTGTGCAGGATGGACAGATTGTCCGTTCCACCGTAACGTCTATTGAAAAAGGAAGCAATGGGGTGCCAGGTGAGAAGCTGGCCCGTTTCTCCAACGATCGTTCTTCCATCGGCGATATCACCAGAAACAGTCCGTTCGGTATTTTCGGAACGCTCCATCAGGATATCCAAAACGGCATAATGGATAAAGCATTGCCGATCGCACTCTCCCATGAGGTAAAAGAGGGGCCTGCAAAAATACTGACCGTCGTAAATGAAGACAAGGTGGAGGAGTTTGATGTGGAAGTGATCAGCTCGATACCACAAAAGTTTCCGGCAACAAAAGGAATGGTCATCAAGATTACGGATCCGGTCCTTTTAGAGAAAACAGGTGGAATTGTCCAAGGAATGAGTGGCAGTCCCATCATACAGAATGGCAAGGTTATCGGTGCGGTAACACACGTGTTTGTCAACGACCCGACTTCAGGTTATGGTGTTCACATAGAATGGATGCTGAATGAAGCCGGAATTGACATCTATAAAAAGGAAAACCTGAAGAAAGTGGGCTGATACAGCTCGCTTTTTTTCTTTTGTTTATCTTAAATTTTTGTTTTGATTTCAGGGAGCTAGCTGTTGATTGGAGCGAAAGGCGGAGACTCCTGCGGGAGATGGCGTTTAGTGGAAACCCCGCAGGCGAAGCTGAGGATGCTCCATAAGCACCCCGCGGAAAGCGAAGCCTTGCGCGGAAATCAACAGCAGTGTTTAACGGAGTTTTTCTTTTATTTGGTATTCACATACGGTATGATAGGGAATATAAAGATTTTTCGACAAATGCACCTAGTAATTTGCGACTTTACGCGTAATTAGTCGAAAAAAGAAGGAATCTGAAGAAAAACCCTCATTTTCTAATAAATTTAAGGATTTTTTATAATATTAGAGGAAAAGAGGTTGCATTGTCGAATTTAACAATTAGAATAAAAATATAGAGAAAATTACAAACCAAAAAAAAGAATGTATAGGGACTGAGGAGGAAATTAGCTGTATGAAAATCAAAGTATGTGTGGTAGATGATAATCGTGAATTGGTTGGCCTGTTAGAGGAGTATATTTCTGCGCAAGAAGACATGGAAGTGGTAGGAGTTGCACATAACGGTCAGGAATGCCTTCAATTAATTCAAGACAAGTCACCGGACGTCTTAATTTTAGATATTATTATGCCTCATCTTGATGGTTTGGGAGTATTGGAAAAAATGCGTTCCCTGAACCTTGAGAAGCAGCCGAACGTGATAATGCTTACAGCTTTTGGACAAGAGGATGTTACAAAGAAAGCTGTGGATCTGGGTGCATCCTATTTTATCCTTAAGCCATTTGATATGGAAAACCTGGTTAGCAGCATTCGTCAGGTAAGCGGTAAATCTTCACCGATCCTGAAACGTTCCGGTTCATCGTCCTTCCGCTCCTCAAGCCCAGAACCAAAAGGTAGAAACCTGGATGCCAATATAACGAGCATCATTCACGAAATCGGCGTACCAGCACACATCAAAGGTTACCTTTATTTAAGAGAAGCAATTAGCATGGTCTATAATGATATTGAGCTTTTAGGCTCCATTACAAAAGTCCTTTATCCGGATATTGCAAAGAAATACAACACAACTGCCAGCCGTGTAGAGCGTGCAATCCGCCATGCCATTGAGGTTGCGTGGTCCCGCGGGAATATCGATAGCATTTCGTCGTTGTTCGGCTACACGGTTTCCATGACAAAAGCAAAGCCTACCAACAGTGAATTCATTGCGATGGTTGCAGACAAGCTGCGTCTTGAACACCGCGCTTCCTGAAAGGGTAAGGAACAATAGAATAGCCTACATCATTAAATGACCAGTGATTGCGATTATTGGTCATTTTTTGATTTATTGCCAAAAGAAAAAAAGCGAACCCAAAAGTCCGCTTCTGCTATATCTAAATTTCGCATTCTTCATGATAAACTTAATCAGAATTAGCTATTCCTTTTTAGCTTCCTCACGTTCGATTTCCACTAATTTTTGCACTAAAATGTGCTGTGGAAGGTGCATGATCTGTTCAATCGGTACATCTAATGCCTTGGCTAGCCTTTGGGCGGTTTCTGCGGAGATTTGCAATGGTCGCATCTCGTTCACCTCGTTTATGAATAGTAATACGTTTATTTTACTAAAAACGGAGCTTAATTGTAACTCTTATTCTTAGGGGAATATCGAAAGGTGTGAAAACATGACAAAAATATTTGGTCACCGGGGTTCTGCTGGTACTCATCCTGAAAATACAATGATCAGCTTTGAGCAGGCATACATAGATGGGGCAGACGGCATTGAGCTTGATGTTCAACTGAGCAAGGACGGGATCCCTGTTGTCATTCACGATGAAAAGGTCGACAGGACAACGAATGGAAAAGGCTTCGTGAAGGACATGAAGCTGAAGGAATTGCAGAAGCTGAACGCGGTCTATAAATTTGCCGATCAATATAAAGCGGCTGCTATACCCACACTTGAACAAGTGCTCAACTGGGCAAAGGGTAAAGGCATTCTTATCAATATTGAACTCAAGAATGGCATCATCGCCTATGAGGGTCTGGAGGAGAAGGTGGTGGAGCTGATAGACAAATATGATCTCCACTCCAACATCATCTTTTCAAGCTTTAACCACTATAGCATTGCCAAACTCCATAAACTCGTGCCTGATATCGATAAGGCGGTTCTGTACATGGAAGGGATCTATAAGCCTTGGGAGTATACGAAATGGGTGGGGGGGAATGGAATCCATCCTAGTATCAAAGCATGTCCAACAGTTTTGATCGAGCAGTCCCAAAAAGCGGGAGTGCCGGTTAGACCTTTTACTGTAAATGATAAAAAAGTGATGAAAAAATTATTTGAGGTAAACTGTGCAGGTTTTTTCACGGATTATCCAAAAATCGCAGTGCAGTTAAGAAAATAGACAAAAATCCGGTTCTCCAGATCAAGGAGTACCGGATTTTTTTATTTTTGAAAACGTTTCTGCACTTTACTGCGTTTGCGGTCCCTGTAAAAGATGAATCCCGCTACAAACCATAGCCCGATCAGGAAAAACAGAAGTCCTATTAAAAACTGCAGCCATAGATAAGGAATCATAGGGTGGCCGATGTTGAACACCATGTCCCTCATAAGCTTGATCCCATATACAGCAAAACATCCAGGTATAAGTAAGATAACTAGAGCGACAATACGTTTCATAAATGATGTGCCTCACTTTCCGAGCGTTCGTCCATATTATATCAGATTTTGTCTTGCTTAGAAGAAAAAAACGGTTTATGATGGAAGTATGCAAGATATTTCATATGTTTATAAGAAGACTGTGAATTTTCTTTCAATTTACAACTGGATGACACAACAATAGTAGAAGATGATTCACTAGTCGTTCTTAACTAAATAAAGGGGTTTGTTATGCAGACTGTACTGATAGTTGGCGCTGGTAAAGGTGGCTCTGCGATTTTAAAAATGTTAACGCATTCAGGGATGTTCAACCTCGTTGCGGTAGTCGATATAGACAAGGACGCTGCAGGCCTGGCAATGGCAAACCGGATGGGGATACCAGTTGGTGACAAGTGGGAAGATTTTCTTGCCGAAAAGCTTGATATCATCATTGAAGCCACCGGGTCCGAAGAAGTTTTTCAGGATATTAGAGAAAAGAAAGATAAAAAGACGGTTCTTGTTCCAGGAACGGTCGCACACATTACTGCAAAGCTTGTGGAAGAACGCGAAGACCTAATTGCGAAAATGAAATACGAATCGCATAAGCGCGATTTGATCTTCAATCTCTTGCATGACGGGTTATTGGTAGTCGACCAGTCGGGCAAGGTGATCCTGTTCAATAAAAGCGCGCAGCGGATTGCGGGAATAAAGAAAGAGCACATTGAAAACAAGCATGTTCTCGAGTATATTCCGTCAAGCAGACTGATTGATGTGATACATACAAAAAGAGTCGAAAAAAATAAAGAAATGATTCTGGAAAACGGCAAGAAGATCATTACTACAAGGTCCCCGCTGATTGATGAGGATGGAAAAGTAATCGGTGCTTTTGCGGTATTCAAGGATATTACGGAAGTGGTAAACCTGGCTGAGGAAGTGACCAACCTCAAGGGCATACAGACGATGCTCGAGGCGATCATTCAATCCTCGGATGAGGCGATATCGGTTGTGGATGAATTTGGCCGCGGGCTGATGATCAACCCTGCATATTCAAGGCTGACAGGCCTGAAGGAAGAACAGGTAATCGGGAAGCCTGCCACTGCGGATATATCAGAAGGTGACAGTATGCATATGAAGGTGCTGGAAACCAGAAGAGCGGTAAGAGGGGTAAACCTAAAGGTAGGCCCGGGTAAAAAAGAGGTTATTGTTAATGTTGCGCCGATTATAGTGGACGGCAAGCTGAAGGGGAGTGTCGGGGTCATCCATGACGTCTCCGAGATCCAGACGCTGACAACAGAGCTGGACCGGGCACGGCAGATCATCCGTACATTGGAAGCGAAATACTCCTTTGAGGATATTATCGGTTCTTCCGAGGAAATGAGCCTTGCAATCGAACAGGCGAAATTGGGTGCGAAAACTCCTGCAACTGTTTTGTTGCGTGGGGAATCCGGCACTGGGAAAGAATTATTTGCCCATGCCATCCATAACGGAAGCAGCAGGAAGTATAACAAGTTCATCCGGGTCAATTGCGCGGCACTCTCTGAATCGCTTTTGGAAAGTGAACTGTTCGGCTATGAAGAAGGTGCTTTTTCCGGGGCTAAACGCGGCGGAAAGAAAGGGCTTTTTGAAGAAGCCAACAACGGTAGTATTTTCCTTGATGAAATAGGGGAATTGTCTGCCAACACTCAAGCAAAACTATTAAGGGTATTGCAAGAAAATGAAATCATCAGGGTTGGTGGAACAAAAGCGATATCCATCAACGTCCGGGTCATTGCGGCGACCAATGTGAATCTGGAAAAGGGCATTGCAAATGGCACCTTCCGTGAAGATCTGTATTACCGGTTGAACAGGATGCCGATTCATATTCCTCCGTTAAGAAAACGGAAAGAGGATATCGAGGCGATAAGCGAGCATCTGATAAGAAAAATAAACCAGGACTACGGCAGGAATGTGGAGGGGTTAACACCACAAGCCATCCATTACTTAGCCTCCTATGACTGGCCGGGAAATGTCAGGGAGCTCGAGAATGTCCTCGGACGGGCCATCATCTTCATGCAATATAGTGAAGTGCTGATTGATACGAGCCATATTCCGGCACTTGCCAAAGGTGAAAATGTCAGTCAGGAATCGTCAGAAGCCATTCCTGAGAATCAGACGCTGATGGAAATGCTGGAAGGGTACGAAGCGAAGATTATTCAAAAGACCCTGAAGAAAAACAAAGGCAATAAAACGAAGACTGCAAAGGAGCTCGGAGTATCCATCCGTAATCTTTATTATAAAATGGAAAAGTTCCACCTTGCTTGATGATGCATGCAAAATACTGCGCGATACGCAAGTTTTTGCATATACGATTATAGATAAATAAAGCGTTTACATGATTTTCGTGTTGGCACGAATCTTGCATAGATATAAATGGTGTAGAAAGGAAGGGTTGAAGAGATGAAACTAGATGAACTTATCAGCAGAGCAACCCAATTGCCATCCAAGGTAGTTGCTATCGCAGCTGCGGAGGATGAAGAGGTGATGGAAGCGGTCGCCCATGCACTGGAAAAGGATTTAGCTTCATTTATCCTTTTCGGTGATGAGGAAAAGATCACTGGCATGCTTGCCTCCCATAGAATCGAAAGTTCGCATGCTGGCGTAAGGATTGTATCTGCCGGTAATGCAAAGGAAGCGGCGCAGCTTGCTGTAAAGGCTGTTTCCGGTAAAGAGGCAGATGTTCTGATGAAGGGGAATGTCCCAACTGCCACAATTTTAAAAGAAGTATTGAATAAGGAATATGGTCTTCGTACCGGGAGTGTACTATCCCATGTGGCAGCATTTGAAGTGCCGGGCTATGATCGACTTATTTTTGTGACCGATGCGGCAATGAACATTGAACCGACATTGGAGCAGAAAGTCCAAATTGTACAGAATTCCGTATCTGTAGCACGAGCTTTAGGTATCGATATGCCGAAAGTGGCACCACTTGCAGCTGTGGAGGTTGTAAATCCTGCGATGCAAGCGACAATGGATGCTGCCCTGCTGACTCAGATGAACCACAGAGGCCAGATCAAAGACTGCATCATAGACGGTCCGTTGGCATTGGATAATGCCGTGAGCGCACTTGCAGCAGAGCATAAAGGAATCAAAAGTGAGGTGGCAGGACAAGCGGATATTCTCTTTGTACCTACCATTGAAGTGGGAAATGTCCTTTATAAATCACTAATCTATTTTGCAAATGCAAAGGTTGGTGCCATCATATCAGGTGCCATAGCTCCGATTGTTTTAACATCAAGAGCAGACTCAGCCGAAAGTAAATTAAATTCTTTAGCACTAGCTGTCTGTTCTGTTAAATAATATATCTAACTAAAAATTAACACTATCTTGGGGAGGAATTTTATCATGGAAATTTTCAAATATATGGAGACTTACGATTACGAGCAACTAGTTATTTGTCAGGATAAAAAATCAGGATTAAAAGCAATCATCGCGATTCACGATACGACACTTGGTCCTGCATTAGGTGGAACTCGCATGTGGACATATGCTTCTGAGGAAGCGGCGATTGAGGATGCACTACGCCTTGCAAAAGGTATGACATACAAGAATGCTGCTGCTGGACTTAACCTTGGCGGAGGAAAAACAGTTATCATAGGTGATCCTCGTACAGACAAGAACGAAGAAATGTTCCGCGCTTTCGGTCGTTACATCCAAGGATTGAATGGCCGATATATCACTGCTGAGGATGTTGGGACAACTGTAGCAGATATGGACCTTATCTTTGAAGAGACTGACTATGTAACAGGTGTATCACCTGCATTCGGTTCTTCCGGTAACCCATCTCCTGTAACAGCTTACGGCGTATACCGCGGAATGAAAGCTGCTGCAAAAGAAGCTTTCGGTACAGATTCATTGGAAGGTAAAGTTGTGGCAGTTCAAGGTGTAGGTAACGTGGCATTCAACCTTTGCCGTCACCTGCATGAAGAAGGTGCACAACTGATCGTTACAGATATCAACAAAGTAGCGGTTAACCGTGCTGTTGAAGAATTCGGGGCAAGAGCAGTTGACATCAACGACATCTACAGCGTGGAATGTGATATCTATGCTCCATGTGCTTTAGGTGCAACAATCAACGACGAAACGATTCCGCAATTAAAAGCAAAAGTTATTGCAGGTGCTGCAAACAACCAGCTGCTTGATACAAAACACGGGGACATCATCCATGAAATGGGTATCGTCTACGCTCCTGACTATGTTATCAATGCCGGTGGGGTAATCAACGTGGCGGATGAGCTTTACGGCTACAACCGTGAGCGTGCGATGAAAAAAGTAGAAGGCATCTACGATAACATCGAAAAAGTTATTGAAATTGCAAAACGCGACGGAATCCCGACATACAAAGCTGCTGACCGTTTAGCAGAAGAACGCATCGAACGCATGAGAATGTCACGCAGCCAATTTTTACAAAACGGACATCATATTTTAAGCCGTCGTAACGGCCGCTAATATTATAGAGAATAGAAATAAGGAACGGGGGCTGTGCCAGGCTTCGTGGAAACACGCTTGGGACACCCTTGTTACCTGTAATAATGGAGGTTTCCACATTGTTAGAAAATGTTTATCGCATACTAGTCATCAATCCAGGATCAACATCAACGAAAATAGGTGTATTCGATAATGAACGCTCCGTTTTTGAGAAAACCATACGTCACGATAGTGAAACGATAAATTCCTTTGCATCAATCTTTGACCAGTATGAATTCAGAAAAACAACCATTCTGGAAGCATTGGACCAGGAAGGCATCAATATCTCGAAGTTGAGTGCAGTTTGTGGCCGTGGGGGACTGCTTCGTCCAATCGAAGGTGGAACCTATTCGGTTAATGACGAAATGCTGAAGGATCTTAAAGTCGGCTATTCAGGTCAGCACGCATCAAATCTTGGCGGAATTTTAGCATATGAAATTGCCACAGGCTTGAATATTCCTTCTTTTATTGTCGACCCTGTAGTTGTAGATGAGTTATCGGATGTTGCCAGAATTTCCGGTTTTTCTCTGATTGAGCGCAAGAGCATTTTCCATGCACTGAACCAGAAAGCTGTAGCTCGCCGTGTGGCAAAGGAGCTTGGCAAAAAATATGAAGAACTGAACCTGATTGTCACTCACATGGGTGGGGGAATTACGGTTGGTACGCATATCGGTGGACGTGTAGTGGATGTTAATAATGGTCTGCACGGCGATGGACCATTCAGTCCGGAGCGTGCCGGAACAGTACCTGCCGGTGATCTCGTGTCACTGTGCTTCTCTGGTGACTACTACCGTGATGAAATCATGAAAAAACTCGTTGGGCAAGGTGGACTTGTAGGCTATCTTGGAACCAATGACGCGGTACAAGTAGAAAAAATGATCGAAAATGGCGAAAAGCAAGCCGAACTGGTTTATGAAGCAATGGCCTATCAGGTAGCAAAAGAAATTGGATCCGCAAGTGCCGTGCTGGCAGGAAAAGTGGATGCGATCGTACTGACTGGCGGACTTGCATACGGCAAGGGATTTGTTAAACAGATCTCCGACCGTATCAGCTGGATTGCAGACGTGATTGTACAACCTGGAGAAAATGAGCTTCAAGCCCTGACAGAAGGAGCATTGCGTGTGCTTCGCGGCGAAGAGGATGCAAAAATTTACCCAGGCAATAAAGTGGACAGCAAAGTACGTAGCTAAGAAGGGAGAGGCAAACATGGCACAAGAATATGATTTAGTCATACTAGGTGGAGGAACGGGTGGTTATGTAGCAGCGATCCGTGCATCTCAGCTTGGCTTAAAAACAGCAGTAGTAGAGAAAAAGAAAATCGGCGGAACTTGCCTTCATGCAGGTTGTATCCCAAGTAAAGCATTGCTTCGCAGCGCAGAAGTATTTGCCCAAACAAAGAACAGTGAAGAATTTGGTGTCATCTCCGGAGAAGTGAAATTGGACTTCTTCAAGGTGCAGGAGCGCAAACAGAAAATCATCGACCAGCTTCACGGTGGCGTACAGCACTTAATGAAGCAAGGCAAGATAGACGTATTTTACGGTACTGGCCGTATCTTGGGACCATCCATTTTCTCTCCAATGCCTGGAACGATCTCCGTTGAGTTCGAAAATGGCGACGAAAACGAAATGTTGATCCCGAAAAACGTGATCGTAGCAACCGGTTCCCGTCCTCGTTCCCTGCCTGGACTTGAAATCGATGGCACCCAGGTCATGACTTCCGATGAGGCATTATCCTTGGAAGAGCTACCAAAATCCATCATCATCGTAGGTGGAGGCGTAATCGGAATCGAGTGGGCTTCCATGCTTGACGATTTCGGAGTGGAAGTAACGGTACTGGAATATGCAGACCGTGTATTACCAACCGAAGACAAGGAAGTATCAAAAGAAATGCAGCGCCTATTGAAAAAGCGCGGCATCAAAGTGGTAACAAGTGCAAAAGTACTTCCTGAAACATTGGAAAAAGCTGCTGATTCCGTGACAATCAAAGCGGAGCACAAAGGCGAGGAAAAATCCTTTACCGCTGAAAAAATGTTGGTATCTGTCGGCCGTCAAGCAAACGTGGAAGGCATCGGACTTGAGAACACGGATATTCAAGTGGAAAAAGGCTTCATCAAAACAAACGACCGTTTCCAGACAAAAGAATCCCACATCTATGCAATCGGTGATGTTATCGGAGGCTTGCAGCTTGCACACGTTGCTTCTCATGAAGGAATAGTGGCAGTTGAGCATTTCGCCAATGAAAACCCTGCTCCAATCGATTACAGCATGATTTCCAAATGTGTATACAGCAGCCCAGAAGTGGCAAGCGTAGGATATACAGAGGAAGAAGCTAAAGAAAAAGGCTTCGAAGTGAAAACAGGTAAGTTCTCTTTCCGTGCAATCGGAAAAGCGCTTGTTTACGGGGAATCTGATGGATTCGTGAAGCTTGTCGTAAACAAAGAGAACGATGATATCCTTGGCGTTCACATGATCGGTCCACATGTTACAGACATGATCTCTGAAGCAGGTCTTGCACGTGTACTTGATGCGACTCCATGGGAAATCGGACACACGATCCATCCACATCCTTCTTTATCGGAAGCAATTGGTGAGGCTGCGCTGGCAGTCGATGGAAAAGCAATTCATTCATAAAAAGAGAATAAGGGAGCGGGTCGTTAAAAAGATCGCTCTCCACTTTCTACATATAGGAGGTAAATACAATGGCAGAAAATCGCCACCAGGCTTTAGGGCTAAGTGATGAAAATGTATTAGAAATGTTTAGAACGATGTTAATGGCTCGCCGTATTGACGAGCGTATGTGGCTATTGAACCGTGCAGGGAAAATTCCTTTTGTAATCTCCTGCCAAGGTCAAGAAGCGGCACAGGTTGGAGCTGCATTTGCACTAGATCGTGAAAAAGACTATGTGCTTCCATACTACCGTGATATGGGTGTTGTATTGACATTCGGTATGACAGCAACGGAATTGATGCTTTCCGGCTTTGCGAAAGCGGAAGATCCAAACTCAGGCGGACGCCAGATGCCAGGTCACTTCGGCCAAAAGAAAAACCGTATCGTAACTGGTTCTTCTCCTGTAACGACCCAGGTACCACACGCAGTAGGTGTAGCGCTTGGCGGTCGTTTGGAGGGTAAGGACCTTGTGACATTCGTAACGTTTGGTGAAGGTTCCTCCAACCAAGGGGACTTCCATGAAGGTGCGAACTACGCAGCGGTTCACAAATTACCGGTTATCTTCATGTGCGAAAACAACAAATATGCTATCTCTGTTCCTTATGAGAAGCAAGTGGCATGTGAAAAAATCTCTGACCGTGCATTAGGTTACGGAATGCCTGGAATTACAATCGACGGAAACGATCCGTTGGAAGTATATGCGGCAGTGAAGGAAGCGGCAGACCGCGGCCGTCGCGGCGAAGGTCCAACATTGGTAGAAGCAATATCCTACCGTCTGACTCCACACTCCAGTGATGACGATGATCGTGCATACCGTGAGCGTGACGAAGTGGATGCAGCAAAAGCGAAAGATCCGATCATCAGCTTTGCGGCATACTTGAAAGAGGTTGGCGTACTGACTGACGAGAAAGAGAAAGAAATGAACGATGAGATTGCCAAAGAAGTGAACGAAGCAACAGAATACGCAGAAAATGCTCCATATGCAGATGCTGAATCCGCAATGAAGCATGTTTACGCAGAGTAAGGGGGAACCATCATGGCAGTTATTTCTTATATAGATGCAGTGACAATGGCCATCCGTGAAGAGATGGAGCGCGATTCCAAAGTATTCGTACTTGGGGAAGACGTAGGACTAAAAGGTGGAGTTTTCAAAGCGACAACCGGCCTTTATGACCAGTTCGGGGAAGACAAAGTAATCGATACGCCACTTGCAGAGTCTGCAATCGCTGGTGTAGCAATCGGTGCAGCAATGTACGGCATGCGTCCGATCGCTGAAATGCAGTTCGCTGATTTCATCATGCCTGCAGTTAACCAGATCATTTCAGAAGCGGCGAAAATCCGCTACCGTTCCAACAACGACTGGACATGTCCACTTGTTGTCCGTGCTCCATACGGTGGAGGAGTACACGGTGCGCTTTACCACTCTCAATCAGTTGAAGCGGTATTTGCGAACCAGCCAGGTCTGAAAATCGTCATGCCTTCCACACCTTATGATGTAAAAGGTTTGTTGAAAGCAGCAATCCGTGACGAAGATCCGGTACTATTCTTCGAGCACAAGCGTGCATACCGTCTGATCAAAGGCGAAGTCCCTACTGATGATTATGTTCTTCCAATCGGTAAGGCAGACGTGAAGCGTGATGGGGAAGACATCACGGTCATCACATACGGCCTATGTGTCCACTTTGCACTTCAAGCAGCAGAGCGCCTTGCCCAGGATGGCATCTCCGCTCACATCCTTGACTTGCGTACGGTTTACCCGTTGGACAAAGAAGCGATCATGGAAGCGGCTTCTAAAACAGGTAAAGTTCTTTTACTTACGGAAGATACAAAAGAAGGTAGCATCATGAGTGAGGTTTCTGCCATCATCGCGGAAAATTGCCTATTCGACCTGGATGCTCCGATTATGCGTCTGGCTGGACCTGATGTTCCTGCAATGCCATACGCTCCAACAATGGAGAAGTACTTCATGGTTAATCCGGACAAAGTGGAAAAAGCGATGCGCGAGCTAGCGGCTTATTAATACATGTATTGATACTAGGAAGAGAGTCCCGCTACTTCGCGGCTGACTCTTCTTTACGGAATAAAGGAGGCACTCATCATGGCAGTTGAAAAAATTACGATGCCACAGCTTGGGGAAAGTGTTACTGAAGGTACTATCAGTCGCTGGATCGTAAGCGTCGGTGACAAAGTAAACAAATACGACCCTCTAGCAGAGGTTATGACAGATAAAGTAAATGCAGAAATTCCATCCTCTTTTACAGGTACAATCACAGAGCTTGTAGCGGAAGACGGCGACACATTGGCTGTCGGCGAAGTGATCTGCTACATCGAAACAGGTGAAGGCGAAGCTTTAGATGCTGCTAAGACTGATGCACCGAAGGAAGAGGCGTCTGCTCCTGCAGCGGCTTCAAACACAAGTGCTCCTGCATCAGCAACAACTGACGCGGATGCACCGAACAAGCGTCGCTACTCACCGGCAGTCCTGCGCCTTGCACAAGAAAACAATGTGGATCTTGAGCAAGTAACTGGAACAGGTGCAGGCGGACGTATTACAAGAAAAGACATCCAAGCGGTGATCGAATCCGGTAATATCCCAACTTCAGATTCCAAACCAGCTGCAGCAGCGGCTCCTGCACAGGAAGCTCCAAAAGCGGAGAAGGCAGCACCAGCACCTTCAGCACCAGCAGCAGCCAGCGCACCAAAAGCAGCTCAACCGGTCAACGTACCTGTTGAAGCGGGAGATATCGAAATCCCTGTAACTGGCGTACGTAAAGCAATTGCAGCGAACATGCTTCGCAGCAAGCACGAAGCGCCTCATGCTTGGACGATGATCGAAGTGGATGCTACAAACCTAGTGGAATACCGCAATTCCTTAAAGAACGACTTCAAGAAGAAGGAAGGCTACAACCTGACGTTCTTCGCTTTCTTCGTAAAAGCTGTCGCTCAAGCACTAAAAGAATTCCCGCAGATCAACTCCATGTGGGCTGGCGATAAAATCGTCCAGAAGAAAGACATCAACATCTCCATCGCAGTTGCAACGGACGATGCACTATACGTACCGGTTATCCGCAATGCGGATGAGAAAACAATCAAAGGTATTGCCCGTGAGATCACGGAACTTGCCAACAAAGTTCGCGCTGGGAAATTGACATCTGCTGAAATGCAAGGTGGAACATTTACAGTGAACAACACTGGTTCATTCGGTTCTGTACAATCACAAGGTATTATCAACTACCCACAAGCGGCAATCCTGCAAGTGGAGTCCATCGTAAAACGTCCGGTAGTCATGGACCACGGCATGATCGCAGTACGCGACATGGTCAATCTGTGCATGTCCCTTGACCACCGTGTCCTTGACGGACTAGTATGCGGACGCTTCCTTGCCCGCATCAAAGAGATCATCGAGAAGATGTCCAAAGAGAATACTTCAATTTATTAATTTGTGGGAAACCGACAAGGCGCTTTGGCGTTTTGTCGGTTTTTGTTTTGTTAAAAGAGCAACTATTTGTGGCGGAAAAATACTGTTCGCATCAACTCTTGGTAGTTTGGCACGAACTCAACTTAGTCTCGCACGAACCCCAATGGATGGTAGCGGATTATGAAGTAAAGGAGCTTTTACGGTATTATTTTTAAGTGTGGGTGGTGATTTTAAAGTGAGTAAATTTAATATACGGGTTCAAGATACTATCATAGAAATCGAAGGAAATGAAAGATATTATATTGAAGTTAGGGATAGGGCTTTTATCGGTACAATCCTTGAGAAAATGGATTTTGACTACGATGGTCGTGTATTCTTTTACATCCTCACTGATGAAGAAAACGAAGATTATCAAATAGTAGAAGATGAAATTATAAAAATAAATAAACTTTAAGTAAACTATTGTCTTCTTGTGCTAACGGGTAGCTTATCTGAAACAAGGTAAGCTTCAAATTAATTTTTGAGAAAATGGTAGAGATTTAAAAAATTGGTATGAAGTAATCGGGCATGATTGTGGAGGAGCGAGAACTATTCCTTATCCAGCAAACGGACCATATTATCGAATAAAGAGTATTACTTAAATATCCATGCTTGAATAATGCTCGGAGCTTCCCTTACATAAAAAATCATATTATTCGAAAAAAATTCCATTTACCAGAGAACCTGAAATTATATTTTTCCGTCTAATCAGAAGTATTGGAGAAAAAGAGAGGAGGACATCAATGAATGGTTCTCAATCCATTGGATATGAAGAAGAGGAAGATCTATATGTGGAGTTAATGAACAAATATGGAGAAGAATTAGCGCGGCTTGCTTACACCTATGTAAAAGATTATCAGATTGCGGAAGATATCGTGCAAGATGTCTTTATGAAAATATATATGAATAAGGATAAATTCCGCGGCCAATCCAGTTATAAAACGTACTTATTCAGAATCACCATAAATTGTTGCTATGACTACTTAAGAAGTGCTGCCTATAAAAAAAGCAAACTACTATCAACGCTCAACCACTTGTTTAAGGGCTCGGAACAGACCGAAGAGTCCGTATTAAAGCAGAGTGAGAATTATATGATTGGGCAAGAAATATTATCACTGCCTGTAAAGGACAGGGAGATCATTATTTTATATTATTACAAAGATTTGTCCATCGCAGAAATTGCGGATGTATGCAATACCTCCTTGAATACTGTGAAAACCCGTCTTTTTAGGGCCCGGAGCAAACTAAGAGATAAGCTGAAAGGAGAGGCATTCCATGAATCGAAATAAGTGGAAAGCAGGTGTGGATGAATACATCTGCCATGATCCATTCTTATCCCCTGAAAAAAAAGCGGCCATTCTTCACAATATGCGCAAAAAAGAACCAAAATCCACTAGGAAACGTGTAGCCTTATTTGGACTTGGAGTAACTGCAGCACTTACTGCGGCGCTATTCCTTGTTTTGCAGTTCCAAACCAACGACGCGGATCTCGTGACCTCTATAGATGGTGGCAATGAATCTCTCCAAGAGGAATTGGCTGCGCTTCAGGAGGAGAATGAAGTATTGCGCGAAGAATTCTCTGGGATGGTCGTGGATTTGCAAATATTTGACCACACTGCCAGGAACATCATTTCCCTATTGGGGAGTAGGGATTTCGAAGAATTGAAAGAACGATACAATGTAGATTACAACGCGAGTGAGGATAGGCTTGAGTTTGAGGGCTATGAGGGATTTGAAGTAAATAACCCGACAACTAAAATCCACTACCCCATGCGCCTTATGTACATAGCTCCTGGAGATGCTATACAGGATAATTCTACCAGCGAAGTGATAAGTGTTTGTTATTATTTTTACAATAGAACCCCAGGGGAAGAGGGGAAATTCTCAATCATATTTGGATTCAATAAAGACCGCACCATTCGATTTATTGCGAATGGGGATTAGGAGGACTTTTTTGGAAAGGGAGTATAAGTATGAAACGAATCGGATTATTGCTGTTATTGGTCGGCTTACTTTTCGGGTGCTCCAATAATGAAGCTGGCAGCCCACAAGAAGACGCAGAAGGTAATGAGGATTTAGAAACAAGTGAAATTAGAAAGGAAATAGAACAAGTTAGAAATGAGAACCAACTTTTAAAAGATAAGATTAAGAATTTTAGCAGTAACATTCAGAATCTAGACCATCAATCTAGAAATATAGTAGAACTTATAGAGGAAGGCGATCTAGACAGGATAAAAACGGAGTACGGGGTTGATATTAAAGTTTCTGAAGAAGATGAAGTCATCGTTGAAGGAAGTGAAGATACATTCGATGGTCCATACTATATTACTACTGACTTGGCATCCCTCCCCATGTATTTTGTCTATTACAATCCCCAACCTGAAAGCATGGAGATTGGTTATCATGTGTATGGTGGTGCAGAAGGAGAAGAGTTTAAAAGAACCATAAGCTTTACTTATGACTTAGATAATAAATTAATATCTATTTTTTCTGGTGAATGAATAATTGGAGGGATTTGTGGTGGCAAAGAGATTCTACCCCATGCTTATGGTCGTATTATTATCCTTGTTAATGGCAGCTTGCAGTTCTTCCACAGAGGAAACATTACTGGCTAAAAGTGAGGCGTTACTTTCGGCATTAGATGGCGGTTGTAAGGGATGTTCATAGCCCGTAATTATCATCAAAAACTTAACTACTACTTTCTTGTTTATGAAAGAAAGATATTTTGGTCATCTCCACCCGTAAAGAGGTGGTGTTGGACAGCAAATGAGAGTGAATAAAAGCATGACATAAATTTTACTCCAAGAATCCCCCTCCCTCTAAGCCAAGGTATTCTATCGAATACAATAATTATGGGATTGCAGTTACTTTCAAAAGGGTCACTCATACACCTTTAGTCGCAGCTATCCATACTTTTCTTGGTCATAAAGCAGTATAGGTACTTCCACCCTTTGCTGAATGTGGCGTTTCACTATACCACTTATAATGAAGGTATCAAATATGGAGAGGGAGTACACCAATGAACAGTTTATATAAAGATAAAAGATTTCGTTATATTATTTTGGCAAATGTGGCATCTTCCATCGGGAGTGGGATCACCATGATCGCAATCCCTTGGTTGTTGGTGACGAGCGAGAACGGGAATGAAGTGTTTGGTTATGTGGCAATTTGCATGACCATCATCAATTTTATTCTTACTCCGTACCTAGGGTATTTAATTGATAGGATTTCAAGGAAGAGAATGATTGTTAGTAGTAAGGTGGTCAGCCTGCTTGCTTTACTAATCTTTACTGGCATCGGGTTTATGGGGATGGAGTATGAGTTGTGGCATTATATCATAATTTATATGATTGGCAGCCTTTATTACACGATTTTTTATCCGACGATGTTTGCTTTAAATCAGGAGCTGTTTCATCAAAGTCAATTTAAGGTCCTGAATGGCACGATGGAGGTTCAAGGGCAGCTGTCTAGCATGCTTGCTGGTGCTTTCGCCAGTATTCTCTTATTAAGGTGGGACCTTCATTACATTTTGCTATTGGATGTGTGTACGTACGCACTTGCCATTTACTTTTTCGTAAAAATACCGTATGTGAGGAAGAAGAAAGAGGGAGCTTCTAAGGAGACTAAGGTGAGCGTAACTGCGGCTTTTGGTTTTATGAAGAAGCAGCCAGGTATGTTCCTGTTTCTGTTGGCATCTTCCCTGCCTTTTATAGCGGTGATGCTTACAAACTATCTATTCCCGGTCTACTTGGCAGATGTGTTGAAGGTAGAAGGGAATATCTACGGGATCCAGGGGATGGTGTATGGATTAGGCGCCGTCTTAGCCGGGGTATTTGTTCCAATTGCTGGCCAAAAGTTCGAGGATGAAAAGCTGGTTGCAGCAGCAATGATCCTTTTTACGATGGCTATGGCTTTCATGGTGTACTTGGCCATTCCAGGCTATCTATTCATGATGTTATTTATCGCCATCGGAAATAGTGGTTCAAGGGTTGCTCGAAATGCATTCATGATGGACCGCATTCCCAACGAGATCATCGGTAGGGTCGATGGTTTGTTGAGAGCAGTTGGGCTTTTGTTACGAATTGTGTTACTGGGTCTGTTCACCGGGCTAGTATCGATTGGCCAGATACTATTGTGTTTTTCTACTTTGGCTGGGATACTGGTGATCGCTTCCGTTTATGTGGTAGTTTTTTGTAGGGGAAGTTTTAAATGGAGCAATCGAGAGGTCGTGAAGGTATAGAGGGAGCCAGAAAACCTGGCTTCTACCTGGGGATGCTTTAGATTAAACCTTTACTATTGATTTTCGTGCGAATTACTGGGAAGAAGATGCAATTTCTCAATAATTGTTAGTAATGGGATCTCCAGCAAACAGGGAGCGATTGCAGAATGTTGAGTGGCTCTTTACTTAAGAATTGGGCGGGTTAGCTAAACAAGAATAAAGTCTTTATTATGTGCGAAACTAATGAAGAAAGATAAAGGTGATTAATTGAAAAGAATTTTAGCTCTTTTAATTTCATGTACTTTTATTATAACAACTTCAGCTTATGCTAACATACCAATAAAAACCGAAGCAACAAGAGAAAATTTGTTAGAAGATGCCGTTATTGACTTATTGCAACCACAAATATTTACGGTCGAGGATAATAGTTGGGTGCTAAAACTAGGGAGTATTTCTAAATGATTATATCCTATAATAGTAAATCAAATATAGAAACACTTAAGGAAAGGGATATACCTGGATTAATTGAATTATCTACTTCCGTAGGATGGGACTATGATAAAGATGAAATTCAAACTATCATGTCATCTGGCAAAGTTTACGGGTACAAAAATGACGAAGGGACAATTGTATCTAGTGCAGCAGTAATTCCATATGGCTCAAACCTTGCATCTATTGGTATGGTCATTGTTCATCAAGATTACAGAGGGCAAGGACTTGGAAAGAAATTAACACAAGCATGTTTAAATTCTGTTTCTAAGGATGCAGCGATTATGCTAATAGCGACAGAAGAAGGAATTCCGATGTATGAGAGTATGGGATTTAAATATACAGATTGTGTATATAAGTATCTTTGTGACAATTATATTCCCACAATATTAGATGACATGTTGGAAGTAGAGATTCTTCCGATGCGAGAGGAAGATTTACCTCAAGTTGTAAAGTTAGATAAGGATGCATTTGGTGTAGAAAGAAGAAATTTCATTAGCAATAGGATAAACCAAGCTAAAGAGTCTCTAGTTGTCAAAAATCCAGATGGGAAAATCATTGGGTATGGTTTGTCCATTCTAGGACCTATCAATCTTATACTTGGCCCAATTGTAGCACCAGATCATCATTCAGCGTCTGCATTAATTGATAGATTAGCTAGAAATCATCAAGGTAAATTAAGAATAGATATTCCATCAGGCAATGATGCATTTATGTCGCATCTAGAAAAATGTAACTTCATCAAAGTAAGTCAACCCCCTATTATGATTAAGAACTCAAAGCTACTACCACCACGGAATAAAACATTATATGGCATAGCTGCACAAATTTTTGGATGATTTTGTTCTTCGGCTATCGGGCGCTTATCTGTTATAAGGTAAGTGTCCTTTTAAATATAAAAAAATGATTGAGTTTGTTTATTTGTTTTGAAATAATTGGTATTAAGTAATAAGGTCGTGTTAATTGAATAAGTTTACTTAAAGCAAGAGGGCGAAATATGAAAATATATGAGGATTTATTAGTAGCGACTATAACAAAGAGTGAACCATTAATTAGAGTTCTTCAAATACTTAAAGATTTGAATCTACCTTTCAAATATTATGTTGGTGCAGGATGTATTACGAACACGGTTTGGAATGATATTTCTGGATATCCTCTTGAATATGGAATTTCGGACGTTGATATTGTTTATTATGATCCTGAAGATATAACACTTGAAAGTGAGAAGAAGTTTAAAGATATTTTGTTAAGATTACTTGGAGATTTTCAATTTAAGATAGATGTGAAAAATCAAGCAAGAGTTCATCTTTGGTATGAGGATAAGTTTGGCTTTTCTATAAAGCCATACAACTCTCTTGAATCAGCGATTGACAGTTGGCCAACCACCGCAACTGCTTTAGGTTTAAGGTTAGAACAAGATGGTTCCCATAAAATCTATGCTCCTTATGATTTGGATGATTTATTTTCAATGGTAGTTAGACCAAACAAACTGATGATAACTAAAGAGATCTTTGAAAATAAGGCGAATAAATGGCAAGAAAAATGGCCAAAACTTTTGGTGGTTTCCTGGAATTCGTCCATCTAGAATTTCTATTCAATTGTAAAAGTGTTGATATCAACTGATATTCAATTATGCCAGCTAATATAAAGGCGCAATTCTGGAACAAGGATAGCGCTTGTTTTCAATATTTTAGGATCAGATTTTGTAGTGAAAAAGGAAATTAGATGTTCACCTTCTGTAAGTAATGCTATTGAAGCTGTAAATATGTCCTTAAAATAGGATATGAGATTATATAAATTTTTTCATTCTCTATTAATCGAAAGCAATTCTGGAGTTTTCTGAGAATTACGCTCTATTGAATACTAATGAATAGTGATTGATTAATATAGCGGTTTTGCAAATTTAAATTGTGGTGTAATTGAAGACAAAAAGCGAATAGAAAAAAACATGCGGGAGAAATGACTCGTTTTCCAGCATGCTTTTTTATACCCCATTTGGACAACCATATTTCTAGGATGATAATCTGGACAGTAAACTACAACAAAGATTCCGCCCCATCAATAAAGATCTGGCTACCAGTAATATGACTGGACGCATCCGACGCCAAAAACGATACAAGATCAGCAACCTGTTCAGGTGTTCCCGGTTTATTTTCCAATGGGTGGGAACCCTCCGGATATTCGATTGGGATTTCTATTTTTTCAAGTTTTTCCTCATCCGGAAAAGTGTTTTTGTCGATGTTGGTTTCGATTGCACCAGGGCATATGACGTTGACCCGGATATGATATTTTGCCAGTTCAAGGGCAGCCATTTTTCCGAATGCTACCTGTCCGGCCTTGGAGGAGCTGTACGCGGACATACCGAAGCCGCGGAAAGTCCTCGAGCCATTGATTGAGCTTGTGATGATGATGCTCCCGCCATGGTCTTTCATATGGGGGATGGCGAATTTTACGGTTAAGAAGGTACTCTTCAAATTTGTGTTCAGTGTATTATCCCAATCCTCGGCACTCAAATCTTCAATTGGAGCTATTTTCCCATTGATGCCGGCATTGGCGAATATGATATCAAGCCGACCCCAGCTGGAGAGCACTTGCTCGAAAGCTTTTTCCATTTCAGTCGGATCGGACACATCCACTGTCACCACCAAAGCTTTTCCATCGAGTTGTTCGATTTCCTGTTTGACTTCATTTGCACCTTCTTCTTTTAAGTCAAAGAGTGCCACCCTGACTCCGCTTTTCGCAAGGCTGATTGCACTCGCCCTGCCCATTCCTGAAGAAGCTCCGGTGATAATTGCAACCTTCTCATTGTTCCCTTCCATATTTTCAACCTCCATATCACGTTATTTCAATCATTTACCCATTTTCAGAAAAAAACACTCCTTTCATTTGGTCGCTGAATAGTTTGCCGAACCTCTATAACTATATTAAAATAAATATAAGAACTATTTTGACTAGATAGACATGTAAGCGGTTACGCAGCATAGGGAACGAGGGGATGAAAAATGAGTCAGTTAGATGAAATGAAGAATAATAGTTTCCCGGAAGTGACGTTGGAGGACTGGGCAGCCCAGGCTGAAAAAGCATTAAAGGGAAAGCCTGTTCCAAAACTGAATAGCCTTACATATGAAGGAATAACAAGAAAGCCGATTTATACAGAAGTGGATCTGGAGGGAATCAGTCCTGTAGATAAAAATGGGAGTGCCGACTGGACAGTAAGTCAACAGCTGTACCCTGGCACATCATTGGAGGAAATCAACAATCAGCTTCTCCAAGAGTTGCAAAAAGGATTGCAAGCGATTCACTTCTTTGTAAAACCAGCTTTAAACCCAAAGGCATTGGAGATAACAAGACTTGAAGAGCTGGAAGCATTATTGAAAGATGTGCATGTCGAGCAGGTCCCGCTACAAGTTTACACCGGTTCAAGTGCAACTGCATTTTTGAATCTATTAAAAGATAGTAGTATCGAAAAGACAAATTTGCACGGGATCATTGGAACAGATCCAATAGGAGAATTGGCCACATCCGGTAGTCTTAACGAGCCTTTGGAACAGCTCTTCGATGAAATGAAAGCCAACTTGGAGTGGAAAAAACAAAGTGGAACAAGCGTAAAGACGATTTGGATACAAGCTGCACCTTACCATAATGGCGGCGCAAGTTCTGTCGAGGAACTCGCAGCATCGATAGCAACTGCCGTCACTTATTTGAATGCGCTGATGGAGAGAGGCGCAACAGTTCAGGAAGCGGCATCAGAAATGGCCTTCAGTTTCCCGGTCGGCAGCGACTTCTTTATGGAGGTTTCCAAGCTGCGCGCAGCAAGGTTATTATGGGCAAACATCGTTGAAGCATTTGGTGGAGAAGAAGAAGCACAGAAAATGACCTTACATGCGACCACTTCGGTATTCACCAAGTCAAATCTGGATCCGTATGTCAATATGCTTCGCACGACGACCGAAGCTTTTTCTGCTGCGATCGGGGGAGCGGAGAGTATCAATATTGACAGCTATCAGCAAGGTTCAGATGTTTTCTCAAGAAGAATAGCAAGGAACACGCACTATATATTAAAAGAAGAAAGCTTTCTCTCAAAAGTGGTGGACCCTGCTGCAGGTTCTTATTATGTGGAAAAGCTTACCCATCAGCTGGCGGAAGAAGCATGGAAGTTATTCCAGGAGATTGAAGGGCTTGGTGGAATTGTAGATGCATTACAAGCAGGCTTCCTTCAAGAAAAAGTAAAACAGGTCCGTGATAAGCGTTTGAAAGATGTGGAGAGCAGAAAAAAAGTACTGGTTGGAACGAATATGTATGCCAACTTAGCCGAGGAGCTTTCCAATAGAGAGCAGAAGCACTTTGCCGCACGAACAGAAAGTGCAGTGATTCAAGTGGAGCGGATTACACAAATGACGCTTTCACAGCCATTTGAAACCTTGCGTTACCAAGCAAAAGAATATGCGAAAAAAACCGGTACGAAACCGAGTATCACCATGATCAATCTTGGCAGTCTTGCGTCCCATAAACCAAGAACGGATTTTGCGGCAGGCTTTTTCCATGTTGGTGGGTTGTCCACCATTTCAAGTCCGAGTTTTTCCAGCCTTCAAGAATTGGGAGCTTGGCTTAAGAACAGACCCTCAACGGATTATGTATGTATATGTGGCAGTGATGACACGTATGGAAACATGCTGGATCATGTTTTAAGCCTTCTCCAAAAACATCCAGTCAAAATTCTCCTTGCAGGATTACCGGATGCCGAGCGTCAAGCCAATCTGAAAAATTTAGGTGTAACCGACTTTATCCATATGAAATCCAACTGCTATGAGCAGCTGACTGCGATTCACCAAGAAATGGGGTTGACGTCAAATGAAGCCTGATTTTACTAACAGACCGTTAAACAAGACAATCGGTGCAGCGGAAACTGAAACTCTGCACAAAGACATGATTGAAGATCTATTTTATGAAACGAATGAAAAGATCAAGCTGAAGGCACATTATACGGCGGAAGATACAAAAGAAGCCGATCACCTTGGCACTTTACCTGGTATCGCGCCTTACCTGCGGGGACCTTATCCGACGATGTATGTGAACCGTCCGTGGACGATTCGCCAGTATGCTGGATTTTCCACAGCGGAAGAGAGCAATGCTTTTTACCGACGCAATCTGGAAATGGGGCAAAAGGGACTTTCCGTTGCGTTTGACCTTGCCACCCATCGCGGCTATGACTCGGATCATCCGAGGGTGGTCGGGGATGTTGGAAAGGCGGGAGTGGCCATCGATTCCATTCTGGATATGAAGATCCTTTTTGATGAAATTCCGCTTGATAAGATGTCGGTTTCGATGACCATGAACGGCGCGGTTCTTCCGATAATGGCTTTTTACATCGTGACAGCAGAGGAACAGGGTGTCAGCCAGGAGAAACTTTCCGGTACGATCCAGAATGATATTTTAAAAGAATACATGGTGCGTAACACATATATCTATCCACCGGAAATGTCGATGCGGATCATCGGGGATATTTTTGCCTACACATCCAAGCATATGCCGAAGTTTAATAGTATCAGTATTTCAGGTTATCATATGCAGGAGGCGGGGGCGCCGGCGGATATCGAGCTGGCCTATACGCTTGCAGATGGTCTCGAGTATGTACGTACAGGTCTTGAGGCAGGCATTGATATTGATGCATTTGCACCAAGGCTCTCATTCTTCTGGGCAATCGGGATGAACTTCTTCATGGAAGTGGCCAAGATGCGTGCTGCGCGCTTCATCTGGGCAAAAATGATGAAGGAATTTGGTCCGAAAAATGAAAAGTCGATGGCACTTCGGACACACTCCCAGACATCCGGCTGGAGCCTGACGGAGCAGGATCCATTTAATAACGTGACACGTACATGCATCGAGGCACTTGCAGCAGCGAACGGGCATACACAATCCTTGCATACCAATGCATTGGACGAAGCGATTGCCCTACCGACGGACTTTTCGGCACGAATAGCCCGCAATACACAATTGTACCTGCAGGAGGAAACAGACATCACAAAGGTCATCGATCCATGGGCAGGTTCCTATTATGTGGAGTCTCTGACGAATGAATTGATTGAGCGCGCCTGGAAGCATATCGAGGAAATCGAGGAGCTGGGCGGAATGGCCAAGGCAATTGAAACCGGCCTTCCGAAAATGAGAATCGAGGAAGCATCGGCACGCCGCCAAGCAAAAATCGATTCCGGCAAAGAAGCGATCATCGGCGTGAACAAGTTCCGCTTGGATAAAGAGGATAGAGAAATAGAAGTGCTCGATATCAACAATGAAGAGGTCCGCAAAAAGCAGTTAGAACGATTGCAGAACCTGCGGGAAAATCGTGATGATGCAAAAGTTCAAGAAGCTTTGGAGGCTTTGACCCTTGCAGCGCAGACCGGGGAAGGGAACCTGTTGGAGCTGGCCGTAAATGCAGCAAGAGTGCGAGCAAGTCTTGGAGAGATCTCGGATGCGATCGAAAAGGTGGCAAACCGTCATCGTGCGGTCATCCGTTCGATCAGCGGTGTTTACAGCAGCGAATTTTCCAATGAGGATGAGATGAAAATCGTGAAGGATAAAATTGAGGAATTTTACGAATTAGAGGGAAGAAGACCAAGGATCATGATTGCGAAGATGGGGCAGGACGGCCATGACAGAGGAGCGAAAGTAATTGCAACTGCATTTGCCGATTTAGGCTTTGACGTCGATATCGGGCCGCTTTTCCAGACACCGGAGGAAACGGCAATACAGGCCGTGGAAAATGATGTGCATGTGATCGGATTCAGCTCGCTTGCTGCCGGACATAAAACATTATTGCCACAGCTTGTGGACGAATTAAAAAAATTGAATCGTGAAGACATTATTGTGGTCATTGGCGGGGTCATCCCGTTTCAGGATTATGAATTCCTCTACAGTAAAGGCGCTTCCGCTATTTTTGGACCGGGAACAGTGATTCCTCGCGCAGCGGAAAAAGTCCTTGAGGAAATTTACGACCGCCTTGGCTACGAGGATGTGGAAGCCTCCAATGACTAAAGAAAAGAAAAAGGTGCTCCGCAAACAGGAACGAAGCACCGAGGAAATCGTCACTGGAGTGAAAGCCGGTATCCGTTCTGACCTTGCCCAGGCGATTACCCTCGTGGAAAGCAATGCAGCACGCCATTTCAGCAAAAGCCAAGACATTCTTGGGCAGCTTATGCCTGATACAGGCAAGTCTGTCCGGATTGGGATCAGCGGTGTGCCAGGTGCCGGGAAAAGTACCTTCATTGAAGCTTTTGGACTGTACTTGTGCAGCCTTGGAAAAAAGGTGGCTGTTCTCGCGGTAGATCCGAGCAGCTCGCGCACTGGCGGCAGCATTCTCGGGGACAAAACAAGAATGGAGCAGCTTGCAAGACACCCGCAGGCCTTCATTCGTCCTTCCCCATCAAGTGGGACACTTGGAGGGGTGCATCGTAAAACGCGGGAGAGCATTCTCCTCTGTGAAGCGGCAGGTTATGATGTCATCCTTGTGGAAACCGTTGGGGTGGGACAGAGTGAAGCGCTTGTCAGGGACATGGTCGATTTTTTCCTTTTGCTTGTTTTGACAGGTGCAGGAGACGAACTTCAAGGAATGAAGAAAGGCATCATGGAACTTGTCGATGCGATTGTGGTCAATAAAGCTGATGGCGAGAATGCAACCAAAGCCAGGAAGACGGCAGAAGAGTACAAACAGATCCTGCATTTTCTTCAGCCTGCAACAGAGAGCTGGGAGACAAAGGCTTTCACCTGTTCGGCGCTCCATGATATCGGGATAGACCAGACGTGGGAGACCATCAATGATTTTCTGGAAACAACAAAAGCATCAAGAGAATTTGATAAAAGAAGGAACGAGCAGAAGAAGACATGGCTTTATACCTCGGTTAAAAGCCAGCTTGAGATGATGTTTTTCCAGAATGATGAAGTGAAGAAGCAGCTTCCAGTGATGGAGAAAAAGATCCGAGAGGACAAGATATCGGTGTCTGCTGCGGTCAATCAGTTGATGGAGATCTATAAAAAAGGGCAATAAAAAAAGGAAAGCGGGTCATCACTTTCCTTCATCTAGGGAGTATTGGGGTATGGATATCTAGATGTTACTTTTATAATACCCGTTCATCCTAAGATTAAACTTGCATTTTATTTTATTTATTCGAAAAAAATTGGTATGATAGGATTAGTAAAATAAGAGGTGATACAACATGAACATGGATTTCAATTTATTTATGAATGATGTAGTCCGTCAGGCAAGAGAAGAGATGGATGCAGCTGGCTACGAACAATTAAGAACAGTAGAAGATGTGGAAGAGGCATTTGCTCGCAAGGGTACAACACTTGTGATGGTCAACTCCGTCTGTGGTTGTGCAGGTGGTATCGCAAGACCAGCAGCGACACATGCTGTCCATTACGATAATCGCCCGACAAACCTTGTAACGGTATTTGCCGGACAAGACAAAGAGGCAACTGAAAAAGCACGTGAATACTTCGAAGGCTATCCGCCATCCTCACCATCTTTTGCTCTATTAAAAGATGGAAAGATCATCACGATGGTAGAAAGACACGAAATCGAAGGGCATGCACCAATGTCCGTCATTTCCAAGCTTCAAGGATACTTCGACGAGCATTGTGAAGAATTGTAAGTCAACCGACTGAACCGCAGCTGCAAGAATAGCTGCGGTTTATTTTTTTTATCAAATTATCTGAAACTTCCTGCAATTCCCATCGTATACCTATTATGATGAAAAGGTTAGGGGGATGAGAAAGTGAAAAAGTATCTTATTGGTGTGTTAATAGTCCTGGCTGTTGAGTTGGGAATCCTGTTAGGCATTTCGTTTTTCTTTGACTTTAATCTATTAAGCACAATGTTTTTTGGATCGGTCTCATTTGTACTTCTTGCATTCATTCTTGGTTCAACAGGGGATGTATTCTCGAAAAATTCACAGGTTGCTGTATTTGACTCACTGGCAGGCAGCTATCAGCCGAAACATGAAAAAATGACATTAAGGGTCGGGCCGGTTATGGTCGGGTCCATTTTGTGTGTGCTTGTGTATTTTGGGATGTCGTTTTTTATAGGGTAAAGTAAAATCAAGTAAAATGTGAATTTACTGAAAATGCTTGAAATGGAAAAGATTATCTTTTATTGTTTAATTATACAAGCTGTAGAAATGGGGGGAATATCATATTCAATTATCTGAAGTCATCTTTTAAACAAAGGTGGGCTATTTTTCTTATCATACTTGTCACACTAAATATTATTGGTTTTGGATATATTGGATCGCTTGCAGTATCAGATCGTATCACCATTGAAGCCAGAAACAATCTGGAAGAGAAATGGCGTTATCAGTATGATATTTTAGTACTCCCTGAAGCCGTGAAAGAAAAGCGTGTCCTGGATGAGGGGTGGGTTCCGCCTCAATCTAATCTGGCCAGCTATGGTGGAATAACGTTGGAGGATGTATCCGCTATTCGTGATATTCCAGGAGTAAAAGTGGCAGCCCCATTATCCCTGATTGGTTTTTATCAAGGGGATTCCCTCAATGTTCAAGCCAAAAATGCACAACCTGGCGAACTTTATGAAGTACATGAACTAAAAAAAGCATTTGATGGCTTGAATGAATACATATTATTTGAAAACAGCTATGTGACCAGTTACTACTCCCCTGAATTGGAGGAATCACTGGTTTACAATCGTTACAACGAGGAGAAGCGTATTCCAGAAGGCTTCAAAGTACAGGTTCCGCCGGGCACCATGCTTAGGTATCCTAATGAGTTGATGGTGGTGGCGGTAGATCCCGACGCAGAGGAAAAGCTTTTCTCCTTTTCCACAAGTGTAGAGGGAGGATTATCTGGTCTCCATACACCAATTGAGAATCAATCTTTTATGCCCCACATTCCCTTTATCGCACTAAAAAATCAGGAATACGAAGTGACAGAATCGATTACTGTGAACAAAATTCAAGTGCCTGATCTAGTATCAGAGGAGGAATTGGCAGATGGTGCGGAAAATTATCTGAAAAGCCTACCTAAACAGCAGCTTGGCAGTCTTACCCTTCCTACATTTTCACCTGAATGGAAAAACAAAAAGGCTGAATTGTTTTTGGATGGCAACAGTTATGATGAGCAACTTATGCAATATTCCACTTATTCTACTTTATATAAATACAGCCCATTGTTATATGAAGAGATAAGCTTTCAGGAAAAATCCATCCCTTTTGTAAGAGCCAAGAGGTTTGATGCCCCCGAGTTTGCGGAATTTCCCATTGAGTTCCCGAGCTACCGCCATCGCTATGAACAAGAAGAAGATAAGCAGATTACACCGAAGATTGTGGGATATTATGATGCAAACAAAATCAGACCGGTAATTGAAGGTGCCTGGAAACAAGGAGATCCGGTGGACATCTATACTCCTCATCATAGCATGATCATCAAAGATGGCGCAGGGAGAGAAATAGAACCAACTCCTCTCATCCCAATTCCTTTGAAGAGCGCTTATTATCCAGGGGCTCCAGATCTATTAACTTCCCTGGATGCCGCAAAATGGTTTTATGGAGGAAATCCTCCGGTGTCTTCCATCAGAGTGGTGGTGGATGGAGTGGCGGAACGCTCAGGGGAAAGCCAAAGGAAGATTGAGCAGGTAGCTGCAGCTATCATGGAAAAAACAGGACATCATGTGGAAATTATGCTCGGCTCAGCCGGTGGAAAAGTACATGTACAGCTAGAGGGCACAGCACAGGGTGAAGTGGGAGTGGTGGAGGAAGCCTGGCAGCAGCAAGGAGTCAGCTGGAGCATTGAAAAACAGATGGATGAAACGAATAAATGGCTCTTTTTCTACTTATTGATCATAAGCTTTGTCTTTTCCTATACTGTCATCACGCATAGTTTACTGAAAAGGTCGATGGAATTTGCCACGCTTCGAGCCATCGGCTGGTCCCGGGTAAAAATTGTACTGGGATTATGTGCTGAGGTACTGACAATAAGTTCATTAGCAATACTTACTATAATTATTGTAAATGGATTCATTGGCGTTCTTGAGGCGTTTCACTTATTCATTATTTGGATTATTTTCCATGCAGTGATTGGAATAGGATATATTTCTGGAGCTGGAAAATCACTCGGGAAATCCCCAAGAGCGGGGTTAAGTGGAGAAACCAATCAATGGGGCTCAAGTAGACTCATCCCGATCCAAGGGTTGGGGACCTATGTCCTGCACCAAGTGGTAAGAAGACCATTGCGATTCGGTTTGTTAGTAGGCACATTGGCAATGACTTTGTTTATCGGTCTGATTTTCGTAGCGACACAGCAGAGTATGTCCGATTTTCTATTTTTAAGTGTCCTGGGAGAAACGATTGATCTAAATATAAAATCGTATCAAAGAATCTTTCTAATTGGTGGAATGACACTGACAATTACGAGCATTTTCTTCCTTCTTTTTCTGAATATAGTAGAAAGGAAGAAAGAGTTCCTGATCATGCGTTCCATCGGCTGGTCCCTAAGGCAGATTCAATGGTTTCTCAGTTTGGAAGTAATAGTCATTGCCTTTACCGGATCCTTGGTTGGAGTATTGGGTGCTTCCTTAGTACTTAAGCTATTCACGAGTATCACACTTCCGTTATGGACTTATATGCTCGCTTTCGGCGTGTCGATCTGTTTGCTGCTTGCTTTCACCATTATCATCTCTCGCCTTATAAAAATGAAGTCGACCGTGAGAGATCAACATGCAGCTTAGCGATTATATAGAGGGGTTGTTCGAATGATAAAGTTATGTAATGTTTCAAAGTATTATCAAGTTGGAAATGAACAGTTGCATGTGTTGAGAAATGTTTCGCTGACTATCCAAACAGGGAGTTTTATATCGGTTATTGGGCCTTCAGGTTCAGGGAAATCAACTCTTTTGCATTCCATAGGTGGCCTTGAAACGATTAACAGCGGAGAAATTTGGGTGGATGACCAGCCTGTCCACCAACTTAAAGAATATCAGCTTGCTAAACTGCGATTAGAAAAGATAGGGTATATTTTTCAGCAATTTCAACTATTATCCTCATCAACAGCATTGGAAAATGTGATGATGCCATTATTGCGCTTTTTCTCCACTAAAATCATCCGGGAGAAAGCGGAGGAGGCATTGATCCGGGTTGGTCTCGGCCAACGGATGCATCACCTGCCCTCCCGCTTGTCGGGTGGAGAGCAACAGCGTGTCGCGATAGCAAGGGCACTTGTCACAAAGCCAAGAATAATACTTGCAGATGAGCCAACAGGAAATCTGGATTCCGAAAATGGGGAAAATATCATTTCATTGTTAGAGGACATCCATCAAAAAGATGGCATTACCATTCTATTAATCACGCATGATAGGGATATTGCAAACCGGGCCGAAGAAGTGGTCCATTTCTTGGATGGAGAGATAGTAGAACACAGAATGAATGACTATTTAACAAAGTAAACCTTAATGGCGCTTGTATAAGCGTCTTTCTTTTAGATGGATAGGGGGAATTGCAAATGCTTAAAGACATAAACGAGGGTCTGATCCTATTGAAAGCCGAGATAAGGAAAAAGGAGAAGTGGGACAATCAGCTTAAACATTATAGGATAGAGCTTGCCGACCTGGAGAAGGATGTGTTGAATCTAGAAAACACATTGGATATGGAGCACAAGGATGTAGAGCGTCTGGAAGGCTTCAGCGTGACCAAGTTCTTCCTGACTTTGCGAGGAACAGCGGACGAAAGGCTGGAGGAAGAGAAGAAAGAAGTGGCAGCGGTTCAGCTTAGGCTCGAAGAAGCACGACTTGCTAAAATGGAAGTAATGGATCTCATCAGCGACCTTGAAGATAAATTGAACCAGGCTGTTAATGTGGAAAAGGATTATGAAAAGCTTATTGCCACAAAGGAGCAATACTTGAAAGAAAGTAATGCCCGAACTTCCACATTTCTTTATGAATCGTATGAAAAAGAAGCCGATGTAAATGCATTGCAAAAAGAACTGAACGAGGCGATCCATGCCGGTAATCAGGTGAATGATGCACTCAAACGTGCCGTTGACTCACTGGAAAAGGCAAAAGGCTGGGGTACTGTTGATATGATAGGTGGAGGACTGCTTTCGACCGCATTAAAGCATGGCCATATGGATGATTCGAGCGGGCACGTCCATGAGGCGCAATACTTGATGAGGAAGTTTCAAAAGGAACTCCTAAACTTGAATCAGACCGCGACGATGGAACTGGAGGTATCAGGACTGCTGAAATTCTCCGATTATTTCTTTGATGGAATCATCATGGACATGCTGGTGCAGGACAAAATCACTATATCTTTGGAAAATACGAAGAGACAGCAGTCAGATATCGGTCGCATCCTTACCGATTTAAGAGTGCAGGCCGGTCAGAAAAATCGGGAATTGGATCGTGTATTATCCGAAAGAAAAGAGTTTGTAGAGAGTATGTAAAATAATTCAGCTTTGGATTTCAAAGAGAAAGCATAAGGCAGACAATGTCGGCCTTATGCTTCTTTTACAGTTGCTATGTATGGCAGGTTTCGATACTTTTCCGCATAGTCGATGCCGTAACCGACAATGAATGTATCAGGAATGACAAATCCTACATAATCAGCTATTAAATCTACCTTTCGACGTTCAGGCTTATCCAGCAAGGTACAAATTTTCATGGACTTCGGTTTGTGCAGCTGGAAGTGCTCCATTAAAAAGCTTAGCGTCAAGCCGGAATCGATGATGTCCTCGACAAGGACGACATGTTTACCGGTTATGTTAACATCAATATCCTTTAAGAGTCGCACTTTTCCTGTAGTTTCCGTTTGGTCTCCATAGCTCGAAGCAGCCACAAAATCAATGGTGACCGATCCTTCGAGCTCTCGGATCAGGTCTGCTGCAAATACATAAGCACCTTTTAACACAATGATGAGGACAAAGGGTTCATCCTGGAAATCCTGTTGCATCTGTGCGCCAATCTGTTTCACTTTTTGCTTTAATTGATCTTCCGTTATTAAAATGCTATCTATTTCATATGTCATGCGATCACCATCCTGATATGTATTGTATCCCATCATTATTAAAACATTAATTATGCTACAATGCATACTTTCTTCGAAAAACAGGAAATATGACGTGGATTAATGGAAATAAAAAAACGCATCCGTTTATGAATTTTCATACAGATGCGTTCTTTGTATAGAAGAAAGGAGTCTATCTTTTCTTCTTTTTTGAATTATCAAGGACAAGCTGTTTCTTGTTTACTTTTTCCAAAATGACATGAACGTGGACATTCTTTTCATCCACATGGGTCACATTGGACACTTTCGCTTTACGCCCTTTAATGACTAAATCGTCGCCTATCGATGGAACATTTTTGCGCAATTGATTTAACAGTTGATTTTTTTCTTCGTAAAAAAAGACAACAAACATGTGCTTCTCCCCTATTTCCTATGGTTTCTGATGGTCCAAAAGAGGAACCTTTCTCTAATCTATGATTCTCTTTTGCAGGATAGACCTTATGATAAGTCGGAAAAATGTGACGGCAATCATCGAACTAAGCAGGAATAAATAACAACTGTGGCCAATTGGAATAGAGGTAGGAGATTAATAAACTGATTCCAGTATTTTAAAATGGAAAGGGAGAAATTTATTATGAAAAACGTTACAAAAATGAAGATATTCAGACCAGTCAATGTAGTATTTGAAGCCTTCGTTGACCCTTCAGAGATTGGAAACTACTGGTTTTCTTCAAGTTCTGAAAGATGGGAACAAGGTAAAACTGTCACATTAAGATATGAGGAATACGATGCACAAGGTGATATTAATATAATTGAAATCAAGGAAAACAAGAAAATTGTTTTTCGGTGGGGTACAAATGAGGAAGGACATCTTGTTACGATTTCGCTTCATGCATTGGATAATGAGACCGTTGTGGAAGTTGTCGAGGAAGGATTTAATGACAATGATGACAACCTGATAAGGAACATAGTTGATAATAAAGAAGGATGGGTTTATATGCTAACCTGTTTAAAAGGTTATCTGGAATCTGGGAATAACACGTTGAGAGGAGCTTTAGTAAAGGATTGACCTGAAGGATGAACAAAGAGGATATCCATGCGGCGATTATCCTCTAGGTGTTTTGAATAGGTTATAGAAAATCTTTCTTTTAAAAGAACGGTCCTTGAAAAACCATCTATGATAGATACGAGAAATGTAATAGGTTAACCAGATAGTAATGAAACTCCAATACCACGTCCATTTGTTATATTTAATTAAATCGTGTATATCAAAAACAACAAGACTCTACAAAAAGAGCCTTTTCCTTAAACAGATTTATTGTTCCGTTGAGATTGATTTTTTATGTAATGAATGTGGAAGATATGGCGCTCTTCAAAATTTTATTAAGCGCTTTAATAGATATAATCAGAGTAATTTTGCTCTGATATTTTTTTGAGAAAAATACAAATTTTTGCAGGGAATACATCACAAATAGAGAATATATGTTCTTATAAAGGTATTGGAGGTTCGGCGAATGGATACAGATATGATTGCGGTAAATAAAAGAAGCTGGGAGGAGGCTGCGGAGAACTTCTATGGAAGGAATCCCCTCCCGGAGTATGGTCCGTTGGCGCCTTTGGAAGATGAATTGAATCTATTCGGCGAAGTTAAAGGTTTGAATGTATTGGACATCGGCTGTGGCAGTGGGCATTCGTTAAAATATATGAGCGAACGAAAGGCGAAGGAGCTATGGGGATTGGACTTATCCACGAATCAGATTGATGCGGCGAGAAAGCTTTTGGACGACAGTCACTCAAAAGTAACGCTCTTTGAATCCCCGATGGAGGAGAACCCCGGATTGCCTGAAGGGTATTTTGATATCGTGTATTCCATTTTTGCGATTGGTTGGACAACGGATTTATCCAAAACAGTGGAAAATGTGTACCGTTACTTAAAATCAGGCGGTAGTTTCATTTTCAGCTGGGAACATCCACTATATAGCAGAGTCAGATTGAAAGAAAGAGCATTGATCATGGACCAGTCCTACCATGAAGAGGGCTCTTACGATCATGAGGCATGGATAATCCCTGCCATGATGCAGCAGGTCAAAGTAAGTACATATATTAATACGTTAATTGATCAAGGTTTCCATATCGAACGAATTGTAGAGGATGTCAGACTGACTCAAAAGGATAGGGAGAGGCATTCTAACCGTTGGTATTCCTATGAGAAGGCTACTATGGTTCCTACTACTCTTATTATTAAATGCAGGAAGCCCTAGAACATGGAAAATATGACAGGAGCAAATGAGAAAATTAGAAAAAAGGGACTCTTATTTATTTTTGAAGGATATTGTGAATTTGAAATTGCACCTGCGATATCGATGCTAAGGAATTCGCATGAGTTATACACCTTTTCCGTTGAAAAAAATCCATGCAGGTCTGAAGCAGGATTGATGACGATGCCAGATATGTCTGTTGATGAAGTGGACCCAATGGAGTTTGACCTGCTGATTATTCCTGGCGGGGATCTTGGGCCTATTGCTAAAGCTGATGCCCTATTTGAACTGGTGGGTAAGTTTGGTGCATTCAATAAAATAACTGCAGCCATCTGCAGTGGTGTATTCGTGTTGGCGAGGGCAGGGCTGCTGAAAGATACTCCGTATACAATAACACTTTCCAAGGAACAAAGACTCTTCCTTGATTGTTTTGACGAGGAGCTATTTTCCTATCGACCAGTAGTTTCAAAAGGCAATGTCCTTACTGCCCAAGGTCATGCGTACGTAGAGTTCGGAATTGCACTAAATAAAATGGTTAAAGAGATCTCTTGTGAAAAAGAAGATTTTTATAGAGGCAAAGGAAATGTTTTTATGGAACAGGTTCAATAGAAGGATAGATGATTGGCGGTTTACAAATTGATAAATACAAAAGAAGAGATACTGGAAGATATAAGCGAAACCTGTCTCCGGGTTTACGGAATGGAAATATTGGACTGTGTTCCGATCTATCGCGGCTGGCTAAATTTGAAGTGGAGAGTCAGGACGGAGCAGGGAAATTACTTGATCAAGCAATTCAACAAGGAAAGATTCAGGAAGTATAGTAACGAGGAACTGCACTTTGCCTATACACAACAGGAAAGACTATTCCGCCACAATGTCCCGTGTCCGAAGCTTTCCCCGATTGACGGACAATATATGCTGGAGTCATGTAAAGGGGAAAGGTTCATGATCATGGAATTCTGTAATGGGAGCATTTTGCAACCTGGTACTGCCACCGAATCACAGATGTACCACCTTGGAAAAGCGGCTGGAAGGATGCATCAAGTATTAAATGATGCCGGCATTCCCAAGAAAAAGAAGCCTGAGTTCATAGCTCCAAGTTTAGAACACAGAATAAACTACTGGCAATCGGTCTTAAAAAATGCAGAAGGCAAAAGGAAACATTTCATCATTTCAATCATCGAAAAGCAAATGCAGGTTACTCAAACAATTAAGCTGGAAGACTTCACTTTGCATGATACAGGATGGGCTCATCGTGACCTTTTCATGGATAATATTCTATTTCAGCAAGACAAGGTCTCTGCCATCCTTGACTTCGACCGGCTTAAATACGACTACCCACAGCTCGATGTAGCAAGAGCGGTTATATCTGGCTGTTTGAGTGAAAGTGATTTGAATGTATCAGCCGCCACTGCATTTATGGAGGGTTATAAGGAAGAGCGAAAAGTTGATGGAGGGTATCTATATAAAGCCCTTTCCTTACTATGGTACATGGAAAGCACCTGGTGGATCGAAGCGGACATGGATGAGTTCAAAGGGCCGCCAGTCCGATTTGCTGCTGAGATGGTGTGGTTGGGTGATAACTTACTAGAGTTAGAGAATTTGTTAAATAACTTGTAGGAGGAAGGATTATGCTGAACAAGGTTTGTGTGATTACAATAAAAGTTGGAAATATGCAGGACGCCGTTAGATTTTATACAGAAGTGTTGGACTTCAAGGTTTCCAAATACTATGGCGAAAACATTGTCAGTCTGTTGCATGAAGGTCTTCCCATTGTCCTTGAAAAAGCGGAATCTAATAGAAAAGATGCTCATTCATCCGTTTTACTTGGCATTCTATCACATGATATTGAGCATGATTTTGCCAGTTTAAAAGAAAAAGGAGCCACCATCCTGTTTAATGAACCGCAGCCATGTCCACCTGGACGCTTCTTTGTGTTGGAAGATCCATCTGGTAATAGGATTGAGATAGTGGAATTTTCCAATATGAACTAGAGGGAGGAAGATAACTTGATTTTTGAAATGACATACCAGGTTCGTGTACAAGATATGAAGGATGGGCAATTGTGGTATGAGATATTACTGAATAAGCAACCAGATTTCACACCTCATGAAGGCTTCTCCGAATGGGAACTGATACCAGGATGCTGGCTACAGGTTGCTGAGGGAATTCCATCGGAAGGAAGTGGGCCATTGCGTTTAGGGGTCACTGACTTAGAGGCAGAAAGAACCCGATTGATACATAGACTTCATGTTGAGGAATTCGATATTCATTCCAGAGAAGAAGTGCCTGTAAAGTGGGCAACTTTTTCTGATCCTTGGGGTAACCGTATTGGATTGTTTGAATACATGGATAAAGAAGTTGAGAGGGAAAGGGTTTATTCGGTTCTTGGTCTCAAGGAAGGTGTATAAATGAGAAAAGTATTCGCATTTATCATACTGACACTATTAATCGGTACTGCAGTCTACCAGCAGTTTTCCAAAGAGGGGGAAATAAAACCAGCTAGTGCAAAGGGAGAAAAAGCTGTTGATTTTAAGCTGGAGTCCATGGGAGGAAACAAAGTCAGTTTATCAGATTCCCTAGGAAAACCCGTAATCATAAACTTCTGGACTACATGGTGTCCTCCATGCAAAAAAGAAATGCCGGAAATCCAAAGATTTTATGAGGATTACAAAGATGAGGTAGATGTGTTAGCTGTGAACATCACAAGCAATGAAGTAAATAAAAGCGTTGTGGAAAAACATGTGACTACAGGAGGTTTCTCTTTTCCCATCCTCTTCGATACGGAAGGATTATTTCGTTATTACGAAGTATTGGACATGCCGGCAACCTTTTTCATTGATGAGGAAGGTGTGATAGTTGGAAAGCATACAGGAGAGTTGGACTATGACAAACTTGTTGTAGCAAAAGAAAGATTATTTGAATGAAGGTGACCAATGGGCATAAAGGAAATATTTTTTGAAGATGCAAGTAAGCAAACGAAGTTTCAAAAAGTGTTAACCAACTTATTTTTTATAGTAATTATCGTAAAACTCATTAATCGCTTTTTTCTTGAATATGTTTGGCTAGAATCTTTGCTTTTATTTATATTACCGATTATAGGGATTCTATTTTTAATTGAAGTGATAATAGAGTCAAAAAAGAATAAGAGAATGGAGTGAAGAACATGCTGAAACGTCCTGAGAAAAATGAATACCCCTCCTATTACGATAGCTATTTAAAGTTGGTATCCGAAGGAGATCTGTTGGGGATTCTTGAAAGTCAGTTAACAGATACAGTAAACCTTTTGTCTGGTCTGACGGAAGAGCAGGGTGACATTGCATATGCAAGTGGAAAGTGGACGGTTAAGGAAGTCGTTGGCCATGTTATGGATACGGAACGGATAATGAGCTATAGACTGCTTCGGATTGCCAGGGGAGACAAGGCGCCACTTGCTGGATTCAGCGAAGAGGATTATGCATTTGAGGGGAATTTTACTGAAAGACCGCTCTCTGAATTAGTGGAAGAGCTTCAAACTGTCAGAAAATCAACCTTAAGTCTATTAGGTGGAATACCGGAACACGCGTGGCTTAGAAGTGGTACAGCAAATGAACTTCCTATAACAGCCCGGGCAATAGCATATATCATTGCTGGTCATGGGATTCACCATGTGAATATAATAAAGGAAAAGTATATTCAATAATAAAATCGGAACACATAAATATCCATTAACTTGACGAAAACATTAGATGGTGAGGTTATAAAGTGGAGTTTTTTATTGAACGGGAATTATTCCTACAAGCAATTCAAGATGTCAGTAAAGCTGTATCATCAAGGACGATGAATCCCATTCTTTCAGGTATTAAGATTACAGCAGAGAGCGAGAATATTACGTTACTAGCAACTAACTCGGACCTTACCATTCAAAAGGTGATCCCAGTCTGCAACAAACAAAGTCATCGGCTTCATATTGTCTGTTCAGGGAGTACTGTTGTATCTGCTAAATATTTGCTGCAAATCGTAAAAAGGCTGCCAGGAGACATACATATTAAAATAGACCATTTAAACAAGATCAAGATATTATCCAATGGAATAGATGCCAACCTGAATGGGTTTGATTTTAATGATTTTCCGATCCCTCCCAAATTAGATGATTCCCAGGAAATAAGGATACCCAACTCCGTTTTTAAAAGAATGGTGAAACAGACCCTATTTGCTGTGTCCAGAAGTGATACAAGGCCAGTCCTGACAGGCGTTCATCTTTCATTGGAAAATGGACGATTCTCTTGTACGGCAACCAATTCCCATAGATTGGCTTTCAGCAGAGGGACGGTGGATACTAAAGAATCACTTTCCTGTGTTGTACCCTTTTCAGCACTCAACGAATTTAATAGGCTGGCCGAGGTAGATAATGAGATTTTAAAGCTATACATATCCAAGCACCACATTATCTTTCGGTTCAATTCAATTACTCTTTTTTCCCGTCTGATTGAAGGGAACTATCCAAATGTAGAGAGTTTGATACTGACAGAGGCAAGAACCATCCTCACATTGAACAAAGAAATGCTTCAGCAAGGTATTGACCGTGCTTCTTTATTTGGCAGTGTTATTGAAAATAACAAGGTTTTATTGGAAGTCACCAGAGATTTGAAACTTAGAATTTGTTCCACTTCCACTGTGTTTGGAGAAATTGAAGAGGTCCAAAGCATTATCAATTTGCAAGGGGAAAGTGAGCTATCAGTTGCCATTGATGGGAATTTTTTGATGGATGCCCTGAAAACGATAGAGGAGGAAGTGGTGCAGCTAAGCTATAGTGGGTCGATGAAACCTTTACTGCTACAAGCGGTGGATTCAGACTTACACTTTCATCTTATCTCACCTGTAAGAACGGCATAGTTAAGGAACACATCAAATAGAAAGGAGGAGGGGAAATCAGATGTTTTTATTCAAGCTTCTCTTGTTATTCATTGTGATATTTCTTCTAGTAATTTCTATGCAAATTGCCGTCAGGAAGATGTTCAAGATCGAAAAGAAAAAGAGTGGTTTTTCCTATGGCTTTGTCAATGAAACACATAAAAAAGTCGATCTGTCTCTCAGATTTGCAGGATTAATTTTCATCATTGCTTTCAACATGTATTCATTTGAACATGGATTTGCTTTTAGCAATTATATGGTGGGATTGCTCATATTTCTAATCATTCTCGATTTGGAAAATGCCTTTTTCCATTGGAAGTATTCCTCTGAACCTAAACAATCCATTCTAATACTGAGTGGAACGGTAATGATTATTATTTTATACATACTTCTGCTCCCATTTGGTTTGATGGAGCGATTCTTTTTGTGAGACCTTTTTTAGAGAAAGGAAGAGTCTATGTGGAAAAACTTCAATACGAACTGGTAAAATTACCTGCATATAAAGCAATCGGGTTAAAGTGGGAAGGACCTTACACCGAGGTCAGTAGCTTAAAAGAAGTTATTGCTGAGATGAGTAACCGGGTTGCTGAATTGGCCTATGTAGTGGAGCCGGAAGTTCAATTGGGGCTATCCTATCATCTCCGTCCAGATGGATTTGTACACTATTCCGTCTTTCGCGTGCAGGAGCAACAGGAAGTGCCAGTTGGCATGGTCGATATTCGTGTGCCAGAAATGACCTATCTGAAGGTGACTCATGATAAAGGTCAGGATATTGGCCATACCTACTCCAAGATCTATCAGTGGTTTAAGCAGAATGAATATATACCTTTCATGGAATCTGGTTTAGATTATTATGACGACCTGCCAATTAAGCATGAACGGTATCCGGTGAATCGTGACCCGAATGATCCCCATTTTGAGATATTGATACCTGTTCACAAACCGTAAAATAACTGTGCTAATATTTACCGCTACTTCCCGATGTATCCCCATATTACAATGATAGATAAGTATGGGAACAGGAGGATATAGAATCATAATGCAGCGTAGAAGGAAAAAACATAACAGCATGAAATGGATCGGTATTTTACTGATTACTATATTAATAGTAAGTGTCGTTATCGTATTAACGACAGATAATCCGGAGAATGACTCTCCGAATACAAGCAGAGTAACTGCCACAGAAAAAGAAACAATAGATCAGCCGCCACATATAAGTGAGATTACAGCCGAGTCCGATTCAACAGAAGAGAATTCGGTTGGTGGAGATGTCAAACTATCCGTGAATGCAACGGATGATCAAGACATCAGCAAGGTGGAATTTTACAGCAACAACGGCGAATACCTGATTGGCATTGTGACTTCAGAGCCTTACACGATTAACTGGGCTACAGAAAGTTGGGTGCCTGATGGGGAACAGATCCTGAAGGTTATCGCCTATGATAATTCGAATCAAAAGACGGAAGTGATCAAAAAATTGATGGTCAAGAATACGGAACCTGAATCTGCTAAACTCGTAGGCTATTACGCGGGATGGGCTGCCTATTCCGGATACGAGGTGACGGATATCGATGCGAGCAAGCTTACGCATATCAACTATGCCTTTGCCAACATTACAAGGGATGGCAAGATTGCGGTAGGGGATTCCGCGACTGATATTAAAAACTTCCAACAACTGAACAAACTGAAGGAACTGCACCCACACCTCAAGACGCTGATATCTGTCGGGGGCTGGACATGGTCGGAGAATTTCTCGGATGCGGCACTTACAGAGGAGTCCCGAGCGAGATTTGCAGAGAGTGTACGCCAATTCCTGTTGGACTATGGTTTTGATGGCGTAGACCTTGATTGGGAGTACCCTGTAAGCGGTGGGGAAGCGGATAACACGAACCGCCCCGAAGATAAAAGGAACTACACTCTATTGTTGAAAAAGATCCGTGAAACATTGGACGAGCAGTCTGAGAAGGATGGTAAGGAATACCTGCTAACCATTGCGGCAGGTGCTAGTAAAGCCCATGCGGCCAACCTCGAGCTCACGGAAATTCATCCTTATCTCGACTATATCCAGCTGATGACCTATGATATCCATGGAGAATGGGATCCTTTATCTGGATTGAATGCACCGCTTCACCCTGATCCAGCGAGTGGGTTTCATGGCGAATGGAGTGTAGGGGATGGGGTGCAGACCTATATCAATGGTGGAGTTCCGCCTGAAAAGCTTGTCATGGGTCTTCCTTTTTACGGAAGAGTTTTCAAGCAGGTCACCGATTCAGGAAATAACGGTTTATACCAGTCCTTCAGCGGCGGGGGAACCTCCCTTAGTTTCGCTAAGATTGCCTCTGATTATGTGAATCAGAATGGTTTCTCCCGTGTATGGATAGAAGATTCCAAAGTACCCGTGCTTTTTGATGGAACGACCGTGGTCAGCTATGACGATCAGGAATCCATCGGCCATAAAACGGCTTTCATCAAAGAACTGGGTCTTGGTGGTGCCATGATGTGGGAGCTCAGTCAGGATCCCGATGAGGTTCTATTGAAGAAGATATATGATGATATGAAAGATGAATAGAAGAACGGTTAAAAGGCTCATCCCGGTAAAATGGGATGAGCCTTGTTCTTTCAACTGGTTCACTTAAATCCTATTATGGTCTGCCCGCCACTCCACGATCCTCTTTTTGATCTCCTTTGATGGCAAATCCTCGTTAGCAGCTGCCATGCAAAGCTCGGGAAATTCTGCATCAGATGCAAAGCGAAGTGCCACAATTTGACCCATTGTTAAGCGGGAATCCAATGGTTTACCGGTTAAGATGAAATGACGTAAACTTTCTTCTGCCCGAATTGCTCTATCCTGGGCACGCAAAGGGTAGATGCGCAGCAGGATAAATGTCAGGACGAAAGCTGCAGCCATCAGCAAAATTGCAAGGGCTGACCATACATTTTCACCTGATTGAAGGGAAAGCACCAGATTCACGACGGCTGTAATAAGCGAAGCAAGAACCAGTAAAGTTAAGAAATAATGATAAATCGGATGCATTCTTACATGGTTTTCGTAGTTTTGAGTTTTCATGTGTTTCTCCTCTTTTTATAGCTTTATTTTTATTCCCATTTAAAGGTATAGCTTGCTACGATGAAAGCTCCAACCAGCCAACAACACAAGATGAGAGCCTCTGTACCCAATGACATAAATGACGCCCCGACATTCATGGTTTCTCTCAATGCATGGCTAAGATGGGAGATCGGAATAACGTTCACAATCGGTTGCAGGAATTCAGGCATATCACTGATCGGGAAAAAGACGCCTCCCAAAAACAGCAATGGAAAAGATAGAAAACCGGCAATAGGTGCCGCACTTTCTGGAGTCTTTGCAATACCTGCAATAATAAAACCTATGGCCATAAAAGCAAGCGTCCCCAGAATAACAAATGTCACCAGGGTAAACCAGGAGCCTCTCACTTCTACATCAAAAATGAGCTGGGCTACCAAAAGGACGATCAATGCCTGAAAGCCGTTCAATAAAAGGCGCGCAGTAATTTGGGCTGCGATAAATGTAGACGCCTTCAATGTGGTTCCCTGCATTCTTCTGAGAATACCCCGTTCCCTCCATGATGCGATTTGACCTGCAACTCCGTTCATATTGTTGCTCATGATCATCATGGCTACTATCCCAGGGACCAGGAAGTCAATGTATTGTAAATCCAGTGCTTCAATTCCTTCCGCCTTCGTTTCTAGAAGCGGCGAATATTGCACCATCTCCTTGCTGATCGAATCGACTGTACTGTTTACAAGCTGGATACCGATCTGTGATACGGCCATATTTGTTTCATCGAAAAATAGAGGCAATGAAAAGGGCTCGGTGTCCGAAGGTGCTTCCGCCAGGAATTCCCCATATCCATCCGGAATAACGACCACGAGGTTCAATTCTCCCTCTTTTAATACATCAAATGCTTCATCCCGGTCGCTTATCATGGTCATATTAAGTGCCTTGTAATCCTTGAATATATCAATAAGCTCCTTGGACTCATTTGACTGGTCTTCATCAACCACCGCAAGCGATACACTTATCTCGCTCCCATTCCCCAGGAACGAGCCAAGCATCACCATGAGAAAGATAGGAAAAGCAAGTGTCCAAAATAGTACTTGGCGATTGCGAAGGAAAATCCGTAATTGCCCGAGTGTTAATTGCCAGTAAGCTCTCATCCTTCTCGCAATCTCCTTCCTGTCATGTGAATAAAGACATCCTCCAGGGTTGCGGTCCTGGTTTGAAGGTCCATCAATTCAAGCTCTTTCTCAGCAGCAAAGTGTATCAAGGCTGTTAAGGTTGTTTGAATGTCATCCGTATAAAGTACATATGTATCATTTTGTTTTCCAACTTGTTTAACTCCATTCAACTGTTCGAAAGATACTTGTTCCGCAAGGTCTGGGAAGCGAAATTCAACCGCGCTGTCAGACTGCAGCCGTTTGACAAGCAGGGAAGGAGTATCCAAAGCGATGAGCTGTCCCTGGTCCATAATGGCGATGCGGTCACAGAGCACATGCGCTTCATCCATATAGTGTGTGGTCAGTACAACCGTTTTTCCCCGTTCCTTTAAACGGAGCACAATATCCCAAAGGGTTCTTCTGGCTTGTGGGTCCAGGCCGGTAGTGGGTTCATCCAGAAACAGGATCCAAGGATCGTGAACGAGGGCGAGTGCAATGGCCAAACGCTGTTTCTGCCCGCCTGATAAGCCCTTGATCCGGCTCTTCGCTTTGTCCGTTAACTGCATATCCTCGATAAGCTCAGGAATATCCACGTTTTTTGGATAAAAGCTGGCATACATCTTTAGTATTTCTGTTACGGTCAGAAGCTCGAATAATGTGGTCGACTGGAGCTGGACACCAATAACCTCTTTTACCTTCTTTAATTCCGATTGAATATTGAATCCGCCTACGATAGCAGTTCCCGCATCCGGCTTGCGTAGTCCGACGAGCATTTCCAATGTCGTCGATTTTCCTGCACCGTTAGGGCCTAAAAGGCCAAACACTTCCCCTTTCTGAACAGAAAACTCAATTCCGTTTACCGCGGTAAAATCACCGTATTTTTTCACTAGATTTTGCACTTGGATAATTTCTTGGGGTGTATCCATTTTTCACACTCCACACTGAAATATTATTTGAAGAAGCAGGCATTATTTAGGCCTAAAGTAAACGTATAGGAGAAAGAAAAAGTTGTCAATTTTCTTATGGAGAACCCCGTCATTATATCAAAATGAGCCTGTCCGATTTTGTCAGTTTCAGAAAATTTACAAAAATAGGCTATAAGCAGTTGTTTTATTATGGAAATTATTATATACTACATTACAACAGTAATGCACTATGTTAGAGGAGGTGCGAAGTTGATTTTAAACGCGGATGGATCAAAACCTATTTATGTACAGATTGCAGAATGGCTCGAAGCGGAAATATTGAACGGGAGCTTTGTAACAGATCAGAAGGTTCACTCGCAATATCAGCTGGCGGAGATATTCAACATCAATCCCGCAACAGCTGCAAAGGGTTTAAATATTTTGGTGGATGAAAATGTCTTATACAAGAAAAGGGGTCTTGGGATGTTTGTCAATCAGGGAGCGAAAGAGATTATTTTACGAAAAAGGAAAGATCATACATTAAAAAAACTTGTCCTGGAATTAGTGGAGGAAGCGGCGCGACTTCATGTGGATGAAGAGGAACTGGTCAACATGATTCGATCGCTTGGGAAGGGGGATCAGCGATGAGGGTAGTAGCGTGCAGGGGTCTTACGAAGGCATATGGCCATACTAAAGTGTTAGATGGCATGAACTTCAATCTGGAAGAAAACAAGATTACGGGATTGATAGGAAGAAACGGTGTCGGGAAAACAACCTTATTGAAGCTGATTGCCGGATTCTATAAAGAAACTTCAGGCGAGATCAAGGTTTGGGGGGAACGTCCATTCAATAGTCTCACTGTGTCGGCCAATACCATCTTTGTGGATGACCATATGAGCTTTGCCCCTGCACTGAACCTTGGTGAAATCCTTGGAGAAATGGGAAGGTTTTATGCGAACTGGAATGCGGAGCTTGCAAGAAGGCTGTTCGATTATTTCTCCTTCCATCCGAAGCAATCGCACGACACGCTTTCTAAAGGGAAGAGAAATACGTTCAACATGATAATCGGGCTTGCGTCAAGATGTCCATTGACCATTTTCGATGAACCGACAACCGGTATGGATGCGGCAGTCCGGAAAGACTTTTATCGGGCGTTACTTAAAGACTATTTAGCTTCTCCTAGAACCATCATTGTATCAAGTCATCATCTTGATGAAATTGAGGATCTTCTTGAAGATATCCTATTGATTGATCAAGGGGAAGTCCTCCTGAGCGTTTCTATGGAAGAGATGAAGGAGTACGCAGTGGGCATCTCTGGTAAAGAGAGCGTCTTGGAGGAATGGCTGCTTGACAGGAAAGTACTCTATGCGAAAAGCATAGGTCCTGATAGCAAATATGTCGTCGTGAAGAAGGATTATGGCTTATCAGAGGCTGCACGTCATGGGCTTACTCTCACGCCGGTGTCCGCAAGCGATGCCTGTGTATATCTGACAAATAGGGCCAAAGGGGGAATCGATGATGTCTTTAAATAAGGTGACGCTCAGGGAAGTGGTCAAAAAGCAGTATCTCCATAAATTGAAGGCGTATTCCGGTGTATATACCTCCTTGATGGTGATACAGGCAATCGCATTATTGTTTGCGTTCAATGCAATGAGTTCATTTGGAACATCCAGTGAGGCATTCAGTTTGGATATCAAATACTATTCAGTCGATGTCGTGATAGGGCTGACGATGCTCTGGGCCTTCATCACATCCATCACAGTCACGTTGAAGGGATATCGAAATTTTGATTTTAACCTGGTCACAAATCGATTAAGCAGCGATCTTTCCAATTTCGCTTTTCTCGGAACGGTCGGATTGATTGGAACAATCACTTCACTGTTGTCGAGTTTCTTTATAAAAGTAATCCTGTATGTAATGCCAAGTACGGAAGTGATGTATTTTTCCAACATGCAGACATCTCCTGTAATAATCATTAAAGGAGCATTAGCCGCTTTTCTATATATGATCCTTTTTGCCGCGCTGGGTTACCTTGTGGGAACGCTGGTACAGCTGCATCCATTGGTAAAGGTCGTGCTCCCGGTAGTATTTTTCGGACTTTTACTTTTCGGTGGGATAATAGGAAGAGTGGATATCGTCGCGTCTGTACTAGGATTTTTCTTTACGGAAGCCTCCTTTCTCCTGTTTTTTATTAAAGTACTGATTACAGTTGCCTCATTACTGTATATATCAGTGATGATCAATGATAGAACGGAGGTAAGAATGTGAACATTCTAGTGACCTTGCTGTTAATAAGTATAATTATTCCAATAGTCATTCTAATACCATTATTCATTCTTATCAAAAAACCTTTTCGTGCAAAGTCTTCTACCAGGAGTATGAATCTTCTGGCAGGATATATAGCATTATTATTAGTGGCGACTGCTGTATTCTACCTTCTGCCTAATAAGAAATATCAGCCCGTTGAAAGTATCCCCTTAGCGGATGCAAGCTGGGAAATGTTATATGAAGACCTCTTGGAGAAAAGAGAAGTGGATCAGAAACATCTTAGAAGCAAAAACAGCTATTCCATAGAAGAAAAAGACCTGCAACTTGCAGTTTCATCTCCCGATTACTACGTTTCTATCATTGTAGAACGGGATGGCAGTTTGGAAAATAGGGTCGAAGCTACATTGTATGCGAGTTATCTGGAAGTGAACGGATTTGATCTTTCCACAGAGATCCCTACTCCGACTGTAGAGCTTCAGAATGGAACTTTAACAATCATGAAGCCATCAAAGCTTGAGGTCGATCTGAAAATGATTAAAAAGGAGTTCGTCTACTCCCAATTCTCAAATGATAGCTGGCTTGAGGACGATGGTTTTGGTAGCAGTCATTCAGCGCCAATCCTGTATTTGAAGGTTCCGCAAGATATAAAAATCAGTACGCTTGAAGGGCTTTATTATGACGAAGTAAAATAGCCTGAGGACAAATGGACACTTAGATGATCTGGGTGTCTATTTTTATTGGGTTGCCTAGGCTATCATTTTAAACGTTATAATAAAGAAAAAACTGCCAACCTTAAGAAATTCTTAAGAAAATAGATCGTTTGTTGTTAAGATTTTCAAAGTATTATAGGTTTATGGAAAGAAGGCAAGTGGGAGAAGGGTGAGAGATGGAGAAGTATACGGTTTTGGTTGTGGATGATGAAAAAGAGATTCGGGATGCGATAGAGATCTACCTGAAAAACGAAGGGGTACGAGTTCTGAAGGCGAAGGATGGAGTGGAAGCGCTCGAGATGCTGCATGAAAACCAGGTGCACCTCATTTTGCTTGATGTAATGATGCCAAGACTTGATGGCATTTCTGCCACACACAGAATACGGGAGGAGAAGAACATTCCAATCATCATTCTGAGTGCAAAAAGTGAGGACACGGATAAAATATTGGGCTTGCAGGTTGGGGCGGACGACTATGTGACGAAGCCTTTCAACCCGATGGAGCTGGTGGCGAGGGTCAAGTCACAGCTGAGAAGATATGTGAGTCTTGGTACTTTTGAAGGAATCAAGAAGGTTATCGATCTTAATGGACTTACACTTGATAAAGAAGCGAAAGAAGTCGCTGTTCAGGGAGAGCCAGTGAAGCTGACACCGATCGAATACAAGATAGTGGAACTTCTGATGAGCAATGCCGGGCGTGTTTATTCCATCAACGACATTTATGAGCGGGTGTGGAAGGAGCCTGGCTACAATGCGGAAAATACGGTGGCTGTACATATACGTAAAATCAGAGAAAAAATAGAGATAGATCCGAAAAATCCAAGATATTTAAAGGTGGTATGGGGGATTGGCTACAAAATGGAGAAATAGGGTATTTGCCTTTTTGATGGCGTTGGTGTTCACCGGTGCACTCAGTGGCAGCATGTACTTTTTGTTCAATCTATATAAGTATGAGAATGAAAGTTATTTCAACACAGATGAGTTTCAGTATGAACTGAGTATGTTCATCAACAACCTGGCGATGGAGGAAGTGACGCTGTCAGAAGAAGATGTGAAAGCAAGCATTACGGTTACACAGGAGGACATAGATAACCATCGCTATCGTTATGGATTCCTCGACGAGCAACTGGAAAATATCCGCTATCAATATGAAGACAGAATCCAGCTTGCCGATTCTGGTGAATCCGACGAGAATGTCGAAGAATTGATAGCTGAACGTGATGCGAAGCTTGCAGATATACAAAAAAACTTTGAAAGTGATGAACATGTAGAAAAGAAGGTCATCGCAGAGAAAGAAAAGATGGTGGAAGAATATTTTAAGGTTCTTGCCAATCATGAGTCAACAGCATCAAGATTTCAGGATGAGCTTGTTTACTACGCTTCCAATGGAAACGATTTTATAACTAACACAGGCTACAGTGAGGATGGCGTAGAGAACCAGTTCTCTGATGAAAAGGTGTCCTACAGTCATAGCTTTGGCATCGATGGGGAAAGTTTTATCTCGGCAGGCTATTGGCCCAATGATGATTGGATGTACCAGGCGATAGCTCAGGCAGTCACGCCGTATGTAGGGAAAATAGCAGTTCCAACTTCGCTTTCGCCTGACAGTGAGATCATGAATGCAAAGTCCAGTTATGAATTGGCAAGAAAATGGTTTTGGAGATTGGGAGTTGGCGCGGTAGTGGCACTCTTGGTCTGGTTACTCATCATGATAAAGGTTGCCAGGCTTCCGAAAAAGGCAGGCAGGTGGCAGGGCATTTATGAAAAAATACCGGTTGATGTCCGAGTTGTCATGACAGCAGTAACTGCCTTTTTCACGATGCTTACCTTCTTTTGGATAGAAGACAGTATTGAAGTAGGACTGTATTTCCGTTCCATTACTGAAACTGTGGAACTTGTTATCAGTTTCATCTTAGGTGCCATTTTAAGCTTATTACTCTATCAACAACTAAGATACATCGCTTCTGGTCATCAGAGTTTTCATACGATCAAAAGAGAGTGGTCCGACAGCCTTGTATTAAGGATATCAAGAAGTTTGAGACGCTTGTATCTCAGATTTAAAAGTAGTTTAAAAGAAGCGTTCCTTAGCAGATCGATCGGTATTCAGGCATTGTTTCTTCTGGGGATAGTATTTGTATTGGGAGTCACAATCATCACTGTATTGATTCATCCGATATTCTTCTTTTTTTACTTGTTGTTTTTGTTCTTGGTAGGTTTTCCAGCTATACGATACTTTATCAAGAGCATCGGCTATTTCAACCGGATCAGCATGAAAACGGAAGAGATGGCAGCAGGCAGATTAGGGGAGGATTTGGAGATAAAGGGGAAATCTGAGCTGGCAAAGATGGCGGCCAATTTGAATGTCCTAAATCAAGGGGTGAAAGTCTCGTTAAATGAACAGGCAAAAAGCGAGCGATTGAAGACGGAACTGATTACCAATGTCAGCCATGATCTGAGAACGCCGCTGACTTCGATCATCACCTATACAGAATTGTTGAAAAGAGAAGATTTGTCTTTTGAGGATCGCGAAGCATACCTTGAGATTATTGACCGGAAGTCACAACGCCTCAAAGGGTTGATTGATGACCTCTTTGAAGTCTCCAAAATGGCGAGCGGAAACATGGAGTTAGCCAAAGAGAAAGTTGATATCAATCAGCTTCTTCAGCAGGCACTTGCAGAAATGAATAGTTCGATGGTGGAATCGAACTTGCATTTTAGAGTTACCCTTCCTGAAAAACCAATTTTGGCAATGGTCGATGGTCAGAAAATATGGAGAGTGTTTGATAATCTCATCGGAAATATCATCAAGTATTCTTTAGAGCAGTCACGGGTGTATATCCAAATGCAGAAATCTGGGGATAAAGTGAATATCACCTTTAAGAATATATCTAAGTATGAACTTAACGACCAGAGTGAAGAGTTGTACGAGCGATTTAAAAGAGGGGATACCTCCCGACATACAGAAGGATCCGGCCTGGGCCTTGCCATCGCAAAGTCAATCGTCGACCTACACGAGGGCAGCCTGAATATAGAAACAGACGGAGACCTTTTTAAAGTGAACATCTGCTTGAGAGTGGTGGAATAAATGGATTTTGCAACTATTTACAACACCTATTACGACAGATTATTCCGCGTTAGCCTAGCAATCATCCGCGATCGCCAACATGCAGAAGATAATGTGCAAGAAACCTTCATCAAGGCATTCAAGAAGCAGGATGATCTGGAGGACATGCAAAAAGTCGGTTCTTGGCTATGTGTAATCGCATCAAGGACGGCCATTGATTTTATCAGGCGTGAGAAAAAGACAAAAGGGTACCCGATGGAGTTATATATGCTCGACTGTCTCGGAAAAGAGGCAAAAACGGATGTAGAAGCAGAAGTGGGAGTCAGTTTCATGAAAGAAATATTAAAAGAAACGATGGAAGATTTCTCAATGGATGACCAAAAGTTGCTCGTGCTTAAAATGGAAAAAGGGCTAAAGGAGCGGGAGATTGCTGAGGCTTTAAAGATGCATCCATCTGCTGTGAAGTCAAAAATCCACCGGGCAAGGAGGAAGTTGAGAGAGCGAATCGACATAGAGTTGAGTGCTTAGAGAATGCTGGTGCAAGGAACACTTTAAAAAAGTGCTCCTTGCACTTTCTTTTTGATTATCAGGAATGTGTATGAAATTTAGGGAGAAATTCCGATGGGGACATATCTGTCGGTGATATTCCTTAGAGAAGAAAAAATATGGAGACTATCTGGAATCACTTTGATCCCTTTCATCCAATTTTACGGATATTTTCTCGAGAATTGCTTCAATATCCTTTGTTTGCTCTTCTTCTAATCTAGTCAGCGTGGAACTTATTTCATTAAATCTTTCATGAGTATCTTGCCTGAATATGTAGAATTCCTCTCTGAATGTGTTGGTTGTGTTTGTTAAAGAATGAAGCTCTTCTCTTATCTGGTGTTGCTCTTCTCTTATCTGATGTTGCTCTTCTCTTATCTGATGCTGCCCAACTGAAAGGATAAAGGTCCTTTCGTTCAGCCCATGGAGTTCTTCATTCATTTTCTGTTGATTGATAGAGAGGGTGTGGGTCTTATCGTTCAATCCTATCAGTTCTTTTTTCATTTCATCTTGGGACTTCTTGAAATACGTCATGTTGTTCAGAATTAGATCCAATTTATTCTCATCAGTATGCATCGCTTATCACCTCCTTTTCTAGTTCATTCTAATTATAACATGACCAATTGAAATTTAAGCTATAACTCCTAATATTTATTTCAGAATAATAAAAATATAAAGAATTCTTTTATCTTTATTAACTATATTGCATAAATATAAAACCGTGTTAAAATACAATTAATCGAATAAACATACATGCAAATATTACTTGAAAAAAACTCAATTTTGTTTCATAATTGTATTAATTTTTACTTTTCTGAAAATAGCATAGGGGGAAATTATTGTGAAAAAATGGTTTTTAGTTTCATTGATGAGTATTTTAGTAGTAGGATTGCTAGCAGCATGCGGTACATCCAACAATGGCGGCGAAACAGCCGGCAGTGGTAATGAAGACGAAAATGGTGATAAGAAAGTCCTGGTAATGGGGACTTCTGCTGACTATCCTCCTTTCGAGTACATAGATACGGAAAAGGGCGAAGAAATAATTGGTTTCGACATCGATCTAGCAAAAGCGATTACAGAAGAATTGGGTTATGAGCTTAAAGTTCAGGATATCGACTTCGGTAGCTTGATCACGGCAATGGATGCTGGGAACATCGATTTGATTCTTGCAGGTATGACGCCGACGGAAGAACGCTTAGAGCAAGTTGATTTTACAGATGTATATTATACAGCTCACCATATGGTTGTTTCTTTAAAAGATAGCAAAATTGAGAAAGTGGAAGATTTAGAAGGAAAAACGGTCGGTGCCCAGCTAGGTTCCATTCAATTGGAACAAGCAGAGGAAATCAATAAGACAATCAAACTAAAGAAGATTGAAGACCGTGATCGCATTCCTCAATTAATTCAAGAATTAAAAACTGGGCGTATTGACGCAGCAATCATTGAAGACACAGTCATGAAAGGCTTCATGGAAAAGGATTCCGATCTTACTGGATTTAATCTCGATACAGATGAAAAAGGTTCTGCCATTGCTTTGCCGAAAGACAGTGAACTTACAGAAGAATTCAACCGTGTTCTGGGGGAAATGAAAGAAAACGGCGAATTGGATAAGCTAATCATGAAATGGTTCGGCGGAGAGGAAGAATAATAGACTTATAAATCAAAAGGGTACATGCTACCCTTTTGATTTTGTTATCAGAGGCATTTACAGCAGAGAGGAATGGTAGCACTTGAATTTCGATTTCTTAGACTTCAGCTCAATAAGTGGTTCCATTGGATATATACTCGAAGGACTGAAAGTTACCTTACAAGTAGTAGCTTTGGCCGGTGTTATAGGGTTTGTTATTGGAACACTTTTGGCATTATGTAAAATTGGTAGAATTAAACTACTAACAATTCTGGCGGATATTTATACATCCATCTTCCGTGGGACCCCACTTGTACTGCAATTGATGATTATCTATTATGGGCTACCACAAGCAATTGGCATCAATCTTGAACCGGTAACAGCAGCAGTGCTGGCATTCGGACTGAACTCAGGGGCATACATCTCAGAGGTAATCCGTGCCGGAATCCTTGCTGTAGACAAAGGGCAGCGTGAAGCAGCGATGGCTCTTGGCGTTCCTTACGGTCAGATGATGAGAGATATCATTTTACCACAGGCACTGAAAAACATTTTACCTGCACTTATGAATGAATACATTACACTTACAAAAGAATCCGCCATTGTTACGGTAATCGGGGTAAGCGATGTAATGAGACGCTCCTATATGGTTGGATCCAACACCTATGCTTTCTTGGAGGCCTTCATTTTTGCAGGTCTGATCTATTACGTACTTGTTATGATTCTGACTCTTCTTGGAAAAGTGATAGAAAGGAGAATGAGACGCAGTGATTAAAGTCGATAATTTGCATAAATCCTTTGGCAAGCTGGAAGTATTAAAAGACATATCAACTCAGATAAAAGAAGGGGAAGTAGTAGCGATTATCGGCCCATCCGGTTCTGGAAAATCAACATTTCTCCGCTGTCTAAACCTTTTGGAAGAACCGACATCCGGTCATATTTTCGTTAAAGGTGAAGATGTGACAAGAAAAAAAATAAACATCATGAAGGTGCGTCAAAATCTGGGGATGGTGTTTCAGCACTTTCATCTTTTCCCGCATAAATCCGTGTTGGAAAATCTGACTTACGCTCCTGTTTCCGTGAAAGGTGTCAGTAAGAAGGATGCAGAAGCGAAGGCGATGGACCTGCTTGAAAAAGTGGGTCTGGTGGAAAAGGCGAAGGAATACCCAAGCCGACTTTCCGGCGGACAGAAGCAGCGTGTTGCAATTGCCCGTGCCCTTGCCATGGACCCGGAAGTGATGCTGTTTGACGAGCCGACTTCTGCACTTGATCCGGAAATGGTTAAAGAAGTGCTGGAGGTTATGAAGTCACTCGCTCTTTCGGGTATGACCATGGCGATTGTGACGCATGAAATGGGCTTTGCCCGCGAAGTGGCAGATCGCGTATTATTTTTGGATAATGGCGTACTCGTGGAGGACTCTCCGCCGCAGGAATTCTTTACCGCACCGAAGTCCGAACGTGCGAAGGTGTTTTTGGAGAAGATGCTTTAAATAGAAAAAAGCAGTGCCTATTTTTTGAATAGGTACTGCTTTTTTGTTTAAAACTTATCGGGAAATTGCTTCATAATACCTTCTGAAAGGGCGTCTGCCCAAAAGATAATATGGTCTTCTCCTCTTTTTGGAATTGGTGGATATTCTGTTATTGTTTAATAGTTTTCTGATTTTACTCACCATCTAGCATACAATCAGCTTGCAAATTAATTGTTTTTTGTACAGGAGAAAGTTATAATTTTTATGAATAAAAAATAAAAATATTCATAGGTTCATGGAGGTGGAAATTTTGTCCAAGGGATTTACAAATGAAGAGAAGGAAATCATTCATGAAAAGCTGCTGACAAAAGGAAAGGAGCTTTTTGAGAGATTCGGGCTGCAAAAGACATCCATCACACAGTTGACAAAAGCGGTGGGAATCGCCCAGGGAACATTCTATCTTTTTCACTCATCCAAAGAAGAACTATACTTCACCATTTTGGAACAAGAGGAGGAGAAACTGAAGGCGACCATTCTTGAGCATATAAAAAGTCCCATGACAAGTGAGGCCATCAAGCAGCTTTTATTATATTCGATCAAAACAATTGAAAATAATCCATTCATCCAACAACTATTCCAACAGAACGAGATGGAGCGACTGATGAGGAAACTTCCTCCGGAGCGTATGGAGAAGCATATAAACAATGATACGGAGGATTTGACTCCACTCGTAGAACTCTGGCAGTCAGAAGGAAGTATGGAATCAGTACGTCCGGAAGTGGTGAGTGGAGCGTTCCGTTCGTTCATTTTCCTGGCATTTCATCAAAAAGAGATAGGGGAAGAGGTCTACTGGGAGACAATGGAGCTTATGGCGGAAAGCTTGGCAGATCGCCTGTTCAAATAGGGGGAAGACGTATGATCAAGGTGAAGAATTTATCATATCGTTTCAAAGGCAAGGAATCAAACACCATCAAAGACATCACCTTTGATGTCGAAGAAGGGGAAATCTTCGGTTTTCTCGGTCCTTCAGGGGCAGGGAAAAGTACGACGCAGAAGATTTTGATTGGTCTCCTCGGTGATTATGAAGGATCTGTCCGAGTGATGGGAACGGAAGTGAAGGAACGAAACAGGGATTTCTATGAAAGAATTGGGATTGCTTTTGAATTTCCGAATTTTTATCACAAACTATCGGGATATGAAAATTTGGAGCTGTTCAAAGGACCTTATAGCGTACCAACCATTCCTGCGATGGAACTGCTTAAGCTGGTTGGCCTTGAGATCGATGCCAAGCAGCGGTTTCACAGCTATTCAAAAGGGATGAAAATGCGATTAAACTTTTGTCGGGCACTTTTGAATGATCCTGATATTCTCTTTCTGGATGAACCGACTTCCGGCCTTGATCCGGTCAATGCTAAAAAACTGAAGGATATAATCCTTGAGAAGAAGAAGGAAGGAAAGACCATCATCCTCACCACCCACAATATGCAGCTTGCAGAAGAACTCTGTGACCGTGTCGCATTTATAGTGGACGGGAAAATTGCCCTCATTGATTCTCCCAAGCGTTTGAAAGGGAGTGGAGGGGAGAAGAGAATAATCGTTGAGTCAAAGGAAGGGACGATACAGAACTTCCCTTTGGAAGATGTGAGAGAAAACAAAGAATTTATGGCCATGTTAAACACCAATAGCATTGCTACTATTTCGACAAAAGTGAAGTCATTGGAAGAGATTTTTATTGAAGTGACAGGAAGGAGTCTGATCTAGATGAAACGGATCCTCCTACTCACTGTTTCAGATATGCGATTTCAATTTCAGCATGGATTCTATTATGCCTATCTATTCATGACCATTATTTATGTTGGGATGCTGAAATATGTTCCTGACGATTTCTTGGATATTGTGACCATTGTAGTGGTTTTCAGCGATCCATCTTTTTTGGGAGCTTTTTTTGTGGGAGGTATTGTTCTGTTGGAAAAGAGCCAGGGGGTGTACGATGCATTATTTGTGACACCTTTAAGTGTCGGTGAATTTCTTATATCCAAAGTACTCTCTTTATCTTTTATTTCGTTGGTTTCAAGTGGAGCGATTCTTTTGATGGTTCATTCCACCTTTGATGTGATTCCCTTTGTGGTTGGTATTCTATTAAGCTCCATTGTTTTTACGCTCATCGGGCTCTTGCTTGCGGTCAGAGTCAACACGGTCAATCAATTCCTTTTGACTTCTCCACTGGTTTTGATGGTTTTTTTTGTCCCGGTTGTCGGCTTGTTTGAATGGTGGGACTCTTATTTTTTCAAATGGCTACCGAGTTACGCAGGACTTTTGTTAATGGAAGGAACCTTTCAAGAGCTGAAGATTTGGGAGTTTATCTTGGCTGTTTTCATCCTGCTGCTATGGGCAGTTGGCCTATACCTCTGGGCCAAGCGTGATTTTCATAAGTATATACTCGCAAAAGCGGGAGATGAAAAATGATGAGAATCAATCAATTTGCAAAAACGGATCTTCAACTGATCAGGAGGGATGGCATTCTTTTAGTCGGGATATTTGCCCCCATCATTCTGGCTTTACTTATTCGGTTCCTTATTCCTGTCCTGGAAAAATGGCTGATGGAGAACTATTCATTTTCGTTGGAAAGTTATCATGTAGCCATACTAGCGATGGCATTTCTAACCGTTCCTTCCATGCTTGGAATGATGGCAGGATTCCTATTGCTTGATGACATGGACGAAGGGATGCTTGCCTACTACGCCGTAACCCCCATGCGTAAATCAGGTTATATGAGGTATCGGATCGGATCGACTTTGCTGCTTACCTTTCTGCTGTTCTTTGCCGTTCATTTAGTGGCTGATCTGGTGGAACTTCCGGAGGTTGCATGTGTTCTTCTGGCTCTGTTGTTTGCACTGGAGGCTCCTATCTTTGCATTAATGCTTGCGAATTTTGCCAACAATAAAGTGGAGGGTCTCGCCCTGAATAAGGTATTGAGCGTGAGTGTGACCTTGCCTTTACTCCTGTTTTTCATCCCTGGATCATTTAAATGGCTTTTGGCGATTTTGCCCCCATTCTGGCCGGTAATGGCAATGGCAGCAGGAGTGGGGGGAGCTGGTTCATTCGCCGTTTATATGATTGGCGGTGTAGCGGTTCATGCCTTGTATATTGGTGTATTATACCGTATGTTTATTAAAAAAACGGAATAGAAAGGAGTGGGGAAAATGGCACTTGCAAGTAATCCCAATCTAGCTACAGTAACCCTCGGGATGGGCTGATTCTGGGGAACAGATGCCCGGTTCGGGTATTTACCTGGAGTGATAAGAACAAGAGTCGGATATGCTGGTGGTACAACGCCGAATCCGACCTATAGACAGATGGCAGATCATTCGGAATGCCTCGAGATTGATTTCGATCCGCAAGAAATCGGTTTTGAAGAGATTGTAAAGCACTTTTGGAGTTCCCATAATCCAAACCGCGGGAACTATAAAGGACGACAATATCTTTCCATTCTCTTGTTTCATGATACTGAGCAAAAAGAGACGATAGAGCGCCTGAAAGAAAGCCTGGAGAAATCGATGGCAGATAAAATTGATACGGAAATCGCTTCGTATCGAGGATTTACCCTGGCGGAGGAGCGGCATCAGAAATATTATCTGAAGCGCTATCCAAAAGCTATGGATAGATTGTTGTCCTATTACGAAACATATGAGCAATTGGTGGATGCGACACTGGTTGCCAGGCTGAACAGCTTTGTAAAGGGATATGGTACACTTGCTGGTTTGAAAGATGAAATGGCGGGTTGGAACTTATCGGGAGAAGCAAGAGGGGAACTGGTGGAATTGATTGATGGAATACGATGGTAAAAATAAATCAATAGCCACTATATGGATGCAGGCAAGGAAACCACGCGTTTCCCTGCCTGTTTTGTTATAGCGGAATGTAAAAGGTCGGAGTAATCGTACCGTGTTAACCCGAATAGTGAGGGCGAAGCGGCACGAAAGAGAAGGATTCGTACCGTGAGGAGGGGAAAAGAGTGGTAGTGGCGGTACGAAGGGAAGGATTCGTACCGCGATAAGATGAAAAATGGGGTAGTGACGGTACGAAAGGGAAGGATTCGTACCGCGATAAGATGAAAAATGGGGTGGAGACGGTACGAAAGAGAAGGATTCGTACCGTGAGAAGGTGAAAAGAGTGGTAGTGGCGGTACGAAAGTGAAGAATTCGTACCGCGATAAGATGAAAAATGGGGTAGTGACGGTACGAAAGGGAAGGATTCGTACCGCGAGCAGGTGAAAAGTGAAGTAGTCACGGTACGAAAGAGAAGGATTCGTACCGTGAGAAGGTGAAAAGAGTGGTAGTGGCGGTACGAAAGGGAAGGATTCGTACCGTGACGAGGGGGAAATGTGGTAGTTTACCGTACAAAAAGAAAAAGGCTGTAAAGGAAGTCAATGAAACAAGACTTCCTTTACAGCCTTTTATTGATTTTCACTACTAACAAAGTGTTCAACGGATTTTAAGGTTGGTCCCCTAAAACCGCCTGATAATAGTCGTTCTCCAATATCTGTGCAGAATAATAGAACTTCTGATCTACGATGGATACCATTTGATCCAAGTAGGATTGACTCACTTCTGCTCCCGCGCTTGGTGTGAATTTCTTCGTCTCTGCATTATATCTCCCTTTATCCGTAATGAAGCTCTTATTGCGGAAAATAACGAGCGGATCAGAGTCGGAAAAGATATCGATGCCCATCAAGAGCCTCGAGTCATACTCCAATCCAAGCAGGTTGGAGAGAGTCGGAAGGATATCCAAGCTTGAAACAGGCTTTGTAATGACCGTTTCTTCCATTCCTTTTGCATAGATGATCAGGTTGCTTTTGTATAGATCAAAGTTCCGTTCCACTTCTTTGCCTTCGAACTCATCGATCGTCTTGTAATCCAGCCCGTATGGATAATGGTCGGCACTTAAAGCTATTAAGGTTTTATCTGCAACCCCTTCTTTTTCAAGCTGAGAGAGTAAATATTCCATCGCCCTGTCCAACTCGATCTGGGTCGCCATATAAGCTTTTGCCTGGTCGGAATGTTCCAGGTGGCTGACGTATTCCTTGTTTTTGTAAGCCATTTGATTACCGCCAAAATTATATTCCAGGTGCCCGCTGACTGTCATGTAGTAAGCGTGGAATGGTTCATCTTTCATGTAGTCACTTGTCGTCTTCCCCATCATTTCCAAATCGGATGACGGCCAGGTTTCATTAATGTCCAGGCCATTCCCGATTCCCTTATAGCTGTAGCCCATATTAGGATGTGATACATGACGGTCGTAGTAAGAATAAGTATGGTTATGATAGGCAACAGTTTTATAGCCAAGCTGCCTTAATTGATTGCCCATCACAAATGGAACATGATTGTTTCCTGATTTGGAAAAACTCCAGACTCCCGCTTTCGGTATCAGTCCGTTTAGAGCCACATATTCTCCGTCTGAAGTGCTGACATCCCATAACGGAACATAAAAATCAGTGAATTGATAGCCTTCATTCACGAGTTTATGTAGGGTAGGTGTAATTTCCTTGTCCACTCCATAGGGCGAGAAACCTTCTGCTGTTATCAATACCAGGTTGTAGCCTTTGAACTTACCGGTATATTCGTTCTTCTTTGTTGGAGGGACTTGTGAAAAATATTGATGCATCCTTTTTATGGTGTTATTCTTTTCATCCGCAATCAAGGTCTCAAAATCAATATCCATCATATTGAACTGAGCAGGAATGTCACCTGGCAGTACTTCCGTCGGTTTATCAAGATCCTCCGGCTTATCGGGAGGTGCAGTCACAAAAGCCGGTTCCTTCAGTACTGGGGACCAATCAGTTAACAGTCTCATAAAATCTACGCGCATACTTGTAAGCAGCCCGAGCTTTTCTACAGAAAGGACGGGAGAGCTATTGTGGAAATAAAGGTCGTAAGCAGTATTTTGAGATTTATCTCCACTTGCCACCATCACCAAACCTCCACCATGCAGAAAAAGGGAAACGGCAAACAAGCTGACAATCACTTTAGCATTGGATTTTTGAAAAGAGAAAGGGCCATTTCGAAAGATAATGAGCAAAATCATCGGGAGAAAGAAAATGACTATCCATAAAAGGTTGCTCCCTATGCCCGAAAGGATCTCCCTCCAGAAATCAATGACCTGTGCAGAATTGCCAGCGGAATAAAAGGAATAAAAAGTCCGGAAGAAATCATGGTAGACCAATTGACTTGAATAGAAAAACCCTACCAAAAATAATAAAGCTGCATTTATTTTAAAATTAAGCTTGCTATTAAAAATCGAACCTATTGCCAGGAACACCAATCCTATGGAAAAAGAAAATATGAAGGATATCCATAATCCCTGGCCGATAGGTGAAACATTATGGGCATCCATGATTATTCTAAATATAAGTTCCAATAGAAAAAACGAAAGAATAAAAAAGCCGTATAAATGCAATTTCTTGTTATTCTTCAATCTCTTTCACCTCCCCATGGATAAGTATATGCGGTGTTTGATTTCTTAATATTCAGATTTTATACTATGTTAACACAAATTAGGCATTATTTACTATAGAGCTTTTCTCTTCCTCATTTTGAAGTGCTTGATATGTTGGAACAGTTGGAATACTATGAAAATAAATGCATCTTTAAGATTGCGAGAATAGTATTGTACAAGGAGTGCTTCGCATATGCTGAAATTCCTGCAATGCTATTCCGATTCTTCGTCAGATCAACGCATTCAGGTTGCATGGAACAATGATTCCTATTCGAAAACTGATATTCTACATCATGTCATTGCACACGAAAATCCACCATATTGGGCAGCTTTCCGTCTGGGTAAGAGAGAGGGGATTGAAGCAAGTGTCCTCAAATATCATAGGGAGAGGTTTAGGGTAAGAAAGTACATCTATCAATTGAATGCAAATAAATAAGGGAGGTTCATTTATGAAGGATATTTTACAGCTTGCCAAGAAAGTTGCCAGCAAAGTCATTGTTGAAGCGGGTACCATCGCGAAAGAGCGATTCGATCAGACTACGCAAATGGAAGAAAAGGATGAATTTGGAGATCTGGTGACAGAGGTCGATTATTTATCGGAAGAGGTTATCCTAAAGGAAATTAGCCGTGTGTTTCCTGACCATCAAATACAAAGTGAAGAAGCGGGTGATAACGGTGTCGAAAGCGAATGGCTCTGGCAGATCGACCCGTTGGATGGAACGAATAACTTTGCAGTTGGGCTGCCCGTATTCTCTGCCTCCATCACGCTGTTGTACCAGAACCAACCGGTACTTGGAGTCATCTATGAGCCGATGGTTGACCGTCTGTATGTTGCCTCCATTAATGAGGGTGCATTCTGCAACGGGAAGCCAATAGGCATCAGGAAAAAAGAAAATACCAATAGATTCATTGTAGGCTGGATTCAAGGACACAAAGTCCAGAATGAAGAAAAAGCGGTACGACTGAGGAATTACATAGATGTGAATTGCAAGAGAATGATGAGACTCTGGGCGCCGACATTGCAATGGTGCATGCTGGCAAAGGGGGATCTCGATGGAATCATCCTCTATAACTCGGAAGGGGATGACCTGTATTCCGGGATTCTGATGGTAAAAGAGGCGGGGGGAATTGTCGTGGATTTTGAAGGAAATGAGTTCAAGCAAACGGATTCGAACAAAGCACCTTACTTTATTGCTTGCCATCCCGAACATAAGGATTATTTCCTGAAACTTGTAAACGAAGGATTGGAACTTTCAAATGTTTCCTCATTGGCAAAATAAAGAACAAGAGGTGTGTATATGAGCAAGATTATCAACTACTACAATCAATTCGATGAATGGGGCCGTTTGGAACGGGAGCCTATTGAATTTCAAGTAAACTGGCATTATATAAAGAAGTACCTGCCAAAAGAGGGTGCTGTTCTGGATAATGGGGCTGGTCCAGGGAAATATTCGATGGAATTGGCAAGAGAGGGACAACGGGTCACATTAACGGACCTGACTCCCCGATTGGTCGATATAGCAAAATCAAAGGCAGATGAGCTTGGCTTGCGTGATTCCTTCGATGATTTTCAGGCAGCGGATGCAACAAATCTATCCAACTTGGAATCAGAGCGATTTGATGCAGCGCTGATGCTTGGGCCACTCTATCATTTGCAGGACGAGAAGGACCGTATCAAGGCGGTAAAAGAGTTACATAGAGTTACAAAACGGGAGGGTGTAGTATTTGTGGCGTTCATGCCACGGAGTAAACACATCCTATCTTCTCTGCAAGCACCGGGGAATTGGAAGCCGAATAACACCATGGATGCGATTGGTGAGTTTGCCCAAACAGGCTGTTTTAACCATTCCGATGAAGGCCGTTTTACCGGTGCCTACTATTTCAATATTGAGGAAATCAGGCCTTTCATGGAATCGAATGGTTTTGAAACAATGGAGCTGATCGGTTCCAATGTCGGTGCCATGCTCTCCAAAGAAAGCATGGGCTATTGGAATGAAAGGGGAGAGTCGGAGAGGCATAAGCTTCTACAGATGCTTATAGAAAAAGCGGTTGACCCATATCTTCTTGGAGTTTCCTCACATCTGTTATACATTGGGAGAAAGAGGGTCTGATCGGAGTATGGAGTTGATAATAAAAAAGGAGTCTGGGACAAAAGTGTTTTAGCCTAAGTAAAAACGAAACTAATTTGAGATTTCGTTCAAATTAGTTCCGTTTTTTAACAGAATTTAAATATGCGTTTAGGTTTAAGATTACACTAGCGGTTGATTGGAGTGCAAGACGAAGACTCCTGCGGGAGCAGTGGCCAATGTGAGACCCCGCAGGCGAAGCCGAGGAGGCTCACGGGTCACCCGCGGAAAGCGAAGTCTTGCACGGAAATCAATAGCGGTTTTTAGAGCTGACACTTAAATTATTCGTCTTTTTGTTAGATTTTTTTAGTTTTGTCCGAGGCCCTTCGCCCAAATCGCTTTCGAATAACCAATCCGCATACCCGCTCTTTCCATATTGTTCTGACTCACAGAACCGAATGTTGCCTGGCCGACCACCAAGCTGCATTCCTCTCTATATGCCTGATGGATTCGCTCCTGAATCAGTGCCCGCTGGATACCTCTATTCCTGAATGAAGGCAATGTAGCCGCTGCTGCAAGAGTGGCTATTCGGTCCTTGATGAAAATCACCCCGATCCCAGCAGGTTCACCGTCTACGCTTGCAAGATAAAAGGTCCATCGATTATCGTCAAAGAGCACGGCATTGTTTTGTGCTACACCATCTTTGAGAAAAGCAGGCATCTGAAACCCTTGGACATATATGTCGGCATAAGTGGAAGCTTCGTGCTTTTCCATCTTGCGAATGGATAGCGAATCATCTGCAGAAGCCGATACTTCCGAGATGGGCATGTAGAGCGTGGTATGAAAATCACTCTGATAAAATCCTAATCTATGAAGCTGATGAAACAATTCAGTTGAGGCGTGTGCAGGTGTTACTTCAAAACGTACTGGAATTTCTTTTTGCCGATAGAAATCAAGAATCTCCTCTAAATACCTTTCATCCTCGCTGCTTAGCCCTTTGACGGTATTAAAGGCTGGCCCAGGGATATTTTTGCATGAAAAAGCAGTGGCATTCCCAAATCTCTTCATTTCCACCCCCATTGGGTTGCCTTTGATTTCCTGAATGGCATTTAACCTGGAGTGCAACGCATCTATTTCCGAATTCTCCAATTCCACAGCAAGCTTTTTGTTCACCATCCCCATCATATTCCATCCACCCATTGTTCTATTGTATCGATTACATTTTTTAATACATCAATGGAACCTAGTACATCTTCCCTGTATTGCAAGGCGTGATCGACATTGGATATAAGCCTGGTTGTGAATAACGGATTCTCATTGACTTCCTTAAATCGATCTTCCTTGTAGCATGGGTCAGCATCACCTATAAAACAAACGCTTTTATTCTTGCACGTAATCATCGCATCAGAAACGTCTTTTCTTTGAAGTAATGGAGTGAGCCAAATCGCATAGGCAGAATGAAAGACATCTCTTTTAAGCTCGGAACTCATTGCAATGGTACCAAGGGACTTCCCAAAAAGATAGAAGGTGTCATAGTCATCGGTGTTAATAGCTTGGTCAATCACCTCACGTACATCATGGACGATCGCTTTTGTAATTTCCTCCATGGTAAAGGAGTCATAGAAGGTGTCATTGTATTGGTAATTCACCTGGAGTACATCCATATCTCGATTCAAAAATAGTCCCGTTGCATAATGAAAAAGCGGTGCCTGTACGCTATAACCTGAACCAGGGAGCAAAATCGCCAAGCTCCTCGATCCCTCGTTCTTGCTTAGAAGTGTAAAAGGTATAGTCTTCTCTTTATAGCCTTGTATACTGTTTGTCCTGATTTTCATCATTACTTTCCCCCTTTTTAAATAGCCGGAATATTAAAAATACCTGTTACAATTTTAGCACAATATTCCAGTGGAAAAAGCAAAACATTCCATCTGATTCACAAACTTTTGCATAGAAAAACATGGAAAACAAAGACTAAAGGTATCAAGAAAATGTGGGGGAATGAAATGAGACAGTTTAATCGAATCATCCTAATCGTAATTAGTCTGATGCTTGCCGTGACTACCAGTACACTTGCAGAACAACAGACTTATAACTCTAGAGACGAAATTCCGAAAGAATATAAATGGAAAATCCAGAGTCTTTATTCCGATGCAGGTAAATGGAAAAGTGATGCGAAAAAAGCGAAAAAGCTTGCTGATCAGTTTGTGGAAAAGAAGGGGCCGATTCAATCCGATAAGCAGATTCTTACTTTGTTGGAGGAGTACTTTGAACTTTATAGATTGGTGGAAAAATTGTATGTGTATGCCCGAGTGAACCAGGACGTGGATATCAGCAACTCAAGCGCCCAGGAGCTTTCCAATGAAGCCGAAATGATGATGATGTATGTGGTCGAGCGGACGGCATGGCTCTCAAATGAGCTTCAGGCAGTGGATAAGAAGCAGTGGGACACCTACTTGGAAAGCGAAAAGCTTACTCCTTTCCGATATTTTCTGAAACAGACCTATGAGGAGAAAAAGCACGCATTGCCTAGTGAAATGGAGCAGCTCCTGATTAAGACAATGCCAATCGTGAATGCGCCGAGTGAGCTGTTTACGATGATGTCCAAGGATCTTGTCCTGCCATCGTTTACTGTACAGGATAAGGAGTACTCATTGACGGCACCACTATATAGCGTGTACATGTTGAGCCCAAACCGCGAAGTGCGTAAAGCTGCATTTCATACGTACTATAAAACCCTGGAAAATTATCAGGACACCTTCGCTTCGATGCTGGCAAATATCGTGAAAGCAAATAATTTTTTTGCTAGCACCAGGAAGTATCCAAATGCTCTGGAGGCACATCTAACCAGCAATGAAGTTGATCCGGCAGTCTACACCCAGCTCATCGACACGGTTAATGAGCATTTGCCGCTACTTCATAAATATCTGGCATTGAAAAAGGAATATATAAAGCTTGATACGATGCATATGTACGATCTATCGGCACCATCCCTTTTCACACCGGATGAGGTAATACCATATGAACAAGCGAAGGAAACCGTCATAAAAGGATTGAGCCCGCTCGGAGCAGCGTATTTATCCACATTATCCAAAGGGCTTTTGGAAAATTGGGTCGATGTCTACAGCACAAAAGGGAAAGCCACAGGTGCCTATCAGATTGGCTCTTATGATGCACATCCTTTTGTTTTATTGAACTATCAGGGTCTGCCAAGTGATGTACTGACCTTGGCTCATGAGATGGGGCATGCGATGCATTCCCACTTTTCCAACAAGGAGCAGCCCTATCATGCTGCAAGGTATGTGACCTTTACGGCGGAAGTATCCTCGACCCTGCAAGAGCATCTATTACACAAGCAGCTGATGAGGGAGGCAAATACGAAGGAGGAAAAGCTCCATGCCCTCTATCAATATCTCGAGGATTTCCGTGTGACCCTGTTCCGGCAGACGCAATTTGCAGAGTTTGAAAAGATCATTCATGAAATGGCGCAGGACGAACAGGTGCTGCACGCGGATTCATTGAAAAAGGTGTACTATGATCTGAATGAAAAGTATTACGGAGAAGCTGTTGATGTGGACAAAGAGATTGCGATGGAATGGGCAAGGGTGCCGCACTTTTTCCATTCAAGCTTCTACACGTATCAGTATGCGACAAGCTTTGCCGCTTCAGCAGCGCTCACGCAACAGCTCGAGGAGGACGGTGTGCAGGCGCAGAATCGTATCCTAAAGGAGTTGTTCTCCTCCGGGGGCAGCAGACCGCCGCTTGAGATCTTAGAGCGGGCCGGCGTGGACATGAGCAAGAAGGAACCGATAGAAGATACTATGAAGCGCTATGAAGAGCTGATCAAGGAATTTGAAAAGCTCTTAAAGGAGCAATAACGAAAATAACGGACTTGGCAGGCAACCTGTCGAGTCCTTTGCTCATCTTTTTGATAAGCTCTTTTCGTAAAGTTTGTTTCATATAACAGTAAAAAATCGGCTTTTGGATTTTTTACAGGGATAAACTACGCAATATTTAAAGAGTAGATGAACTAATACTCCGAAAAGAGCACGAAGGTATGTAAATTTACGTGTTTACTCGTTATTCGTCAAAACAACGTACTGCGAATACAATCTTTTTGGTATAGTAGTACTATGTGAGAAAATGAACAAACGAAAGTCGGGAGAGCTTGAAACATGAGAAAATTTAAAATTGGCTATCGGACAGCCAAAACGGCTCTCGGTACAGGTATTGCCATCAGTATCGCCCAGCTATTGGAGCTGGACTTCTATGCATCTGCCGGGATCATTGCCATCCTTTGCATCCAGAACACGAAACGAAAATCATGGACAGTGGCGATAGCAAGATTTTTTGCCTGCGCTTTGAGCCTGGTGTTCGGCTTTGTCTTTTTTGAACTGCTGGGATACCATCCTGTATCAATCGGACTATTACTGCTATTCTTCATACCGGTCACCGTCATGCTGAAAATAACAGAAGGAATCGCAACCAGCTCCGTTGTGCTCCTGCATGTCTATTCTGTCGAACAATACTCGTTTGGGCTAGTTGCCAATGAACTCAGCATCATTTCGATAGGAATAGGGGTGGCTCTTTTCTTGAACACCTACATGCCAAGTGTGGAGAAGGAGCTTACCAGATTTCAATTGAAAATTGAAGAGAATTTCTATAATGTCTTTTCCGAGCTGGCCTATTATTTAAAGCATGGAGACAACGGCTGGGATGGGAAGGAAATACCAGAGACCGCAGATGTCCTGCGGGAAGCAAAAAGCTTGGCGTTCCGTGACGTGGAGAACCATTTCAAACGGGAAGAAAATCATTTCTACTACTACTTCAAAATGCGTGAAAAGCAATTGGATGTGATGGAGCGGATGCTGCCAATCGTGTCCACCATTGAATACGATGTAGAGCAGGCCAAGATGATAGCCGAGTTTATCGAAGACCTGGCAGATTCCATCCACTCTGGCAATACCGCCTACCTGTTTCTGCAGCGCCTGAGAGAAATGCATGAAGAATTCCAGGCGATGCCCCTGCCGGAGACAAGGGAAGAGTTTGAAACGAGAGCATCACTGGTCCACCTGACCAAAGAGTTGGAGCAATACCTCATTTTAAAAAGTGATTTTGTCGGATTGAAGGCCTCTTCATGAATGGAAAGAACACCTTTCATCCACACTACTATTAAAAAGGTAGGTGGATGAAAGGTGTTTATTTTTTCGCTCATTTTCGCACTCGTCACTTCTCCCATATGGCCACTCGGACCAAATCCGCTGCCAGGTGACCCGTATATCATTGTAAACAAGAAGACCAATGAACTCGCATATTTCCATGAGGAACAGCTAAAAGAGGTCCACTCCGTTGCCACAGGGAAATCCATCGAGCTCACACCTGAAGGAGAATTCACCATCATCGTAAAAGCCAAAAATCCCTACTACCGTAAAAAGGATATCCCAGGTGGAGACCCGCAAAACCCGCTTGGTACCAGATGGATCGGTTTCGACGCTGAGGACTCAGACGGCCGGACATACGGTGTCCATGGCACCAACAACCCCAACTCCATCGGCGGCTATGTCACCCAAGGATGTATAAGACTGCCAAACGAAATGGTGGAAGAACTCTTTGACCATATTCCAATTGGCACGAAGATCTGGATCGTTCATTCGGATAAAACGTTTGAGGAGTTGGGGAGGGAGAAGGGGGCATTAAGGTAATAGGGGGATGTAGAGGTAGATAGGCACAGAATACCAAAGTGTCTAAGGATAGGGCAATTTTATCCTAATCATTGTTCTCAATCCAGCTAAAGAAGGGATCGAATCAGAGGCTTTTTTTTCGTATCTATATGGTGTGTTATTTGTAATATGCAGTAAAGACCGCAATTCATAAAAGAAATAAATGCGGTCTTTACGTTTAAAATTAAGCTTGTTTAATCATTTCTTGCATTTTAGCTGCAACTGCCTTTTTATCTTCTTTGCTTGTGATACCGCCACCAACGATGACAAGATCTGGTTGTACTTTAATCACATCTGGAAGTGTTTCTAATTTGATTCCGCCTGCAATAGCCGTTTTCGCATTTTTAACTACGCTCTTAATGGTTGCAAGGTCTTCGAAAGAGTTTTTTCCTACAGCTTGAAGGTCATAACCTGTGTGAACGCAGATATAATCTACTCCTAGTTCGTCCAGTTCTTTCGCACGAACTTTAATGTCTTTAACTGCGATCATATCAGCAAGGATTTGTTTACCTTGTTTTTTTGCTTCTTCTACAGCACCTTTAATGGATTCGTCTTCAGCTGTACCTAGAATAGTGATGATGTCAGCGCCTGCTGCAGATGCTTGGCTAACTTCATATCCAGCTGCATCCATGATTTTAAGATCAGCTAATACAGTTAAGTTAGGGAATGCAGCTTTCATTTCCTTTACTGCTTTAAGGCCTTCATTAATAACAACCGGCGTGCCGATTTCTACAACATCTATATGATTTTCCACTTCTTTCACCAATTCAATGGCACCTGGAATATCTACAAGATCTAATGCTAATTGTAATTTCATTTATTACTCGCTCCTTATATAATAGAATAATTGTGCCGTATAGCTTTCTTTTGTAATCTGTTATTGCTACAATTGATAGCTTTACTAACAGCACGATACTCAGTATACTGGTTATGTTACTGAATTAAAAGTATGCACTTTTTTATCATATAGTAACAAAAAGTATACCGTGGGGCAAAATAAGAGTTGGAGGTGAAATAAATGCCGAATCTTGGGGAAAAAGTGTTTAATTGTGAAAAAGAATTGACTCTTTCAATCATTGGTGGAAAATGGAAAATGCTGGTATTGTGGCATCTAGGAAAAGAAGGAACTAAACGTTTTGGTGAACTAAAGGCCCTCATGCCTGGTATCACTCAAAGAATGCTTGTTAATCAATTGCGTGAACTTGAAGACCATTTGATTATTCATCGTGAAGTCTATCCTGTTGTTCCACCAAAAGTCGAATATTCACTCACCGAGCAGGGAAGAAGTCTGATGCCTATTCTAGAAGCTATGTATGACTGGGGTAAAGGTTATATTGAGAATGTATTGGAAAGTGAAACAGAAAACAAATCTTCTATTCAGTAAAAAAGAATGTCTCTTAGGGGTTCGAGAAATTTTAAAAAAGTGCATATACTAACAAACCACTGTCAGCTATCTTAATAAAGATGCTGACAGTGGTTTTTTTATATCTCTACGTATATAAAAGGGTGAAAAAACAAACCATTTAATAAAAGAATCAGTTTATAAAAAGCCAAGGGCAGCGAATTTTATACAATCGTTGTACTTAGCTTTTCACTTTTGGTATTGGATTTATAGTATTATTTTTAACACTATGATATACCAATGTATCTATATGTTAAAAAAGTGCGTACTTTCAAAAGTTTAACATACGTAATATACTGATTTTGCTCAAGTAATAGCGAGCATAAAGAATACTACCAAACCTTAAGAGAATACTGCTACAAGCATGGTGAGCTGGAGTCAAACTTCATTTTAATAAATATTACATGTTGTGCTTTTTACGAAAGGAGAGATCCGCATGGGGAATTTCAAAACTAAGCTGAGAAAAGTTTGTGAAAGATGTCTAAGCATCACCATAAATAATGAAACTTGTCCAAAATGTGGACATTCTCAATTAAGAGATATCATTATTACCGGACAAGCTGGGAGAAATAAACGAATCTTACATCCAAAAGTAGGATAACGGAATAGTTTTGAAAAAGTGGAGGAATGAGAAGTGGATTATATGACGTTTGTCTTATTTGGGGCAACTGGGGATTTAGCTAAGCGGAAAATCTACCCCGCCTTGTTTAATTTATATTTGAATCAAAAATTACCAGATTCATTTTTGATCATTGGTGTAGGAATAGACGAAATGAGTGATGTTGATTTTCAAAACCATGTAACAGACTCGCTATACACTTTTTCTAGACACTTGATAAATGATAAATCCGAAAAACAAGAGTTTGTAAAGGCATTTCGTTATTGCCAGTTAGATTTCACGAATGCTGAAGGGTATAAGAAGTTAGTTGAAGTAGTTCAACAAAATGAAAAAGACCAGTGTATTGAAGAGAATCGAATGTTTTATCTTTCTGTTGCTCCTGAATTCTTTGATGTAATAGCTTTAAACATAAAGAAAAGTGGCTTAAGTTCGACAAAGGGATGGAAACGACTGATTATCGAAAAACCATTTGGGTATGATTTAAAATCTGCTGAAGTTTTAAACGAAAAATTAAGCAAAGCTTTTGAAGAAGACGAAATTTATCGGATTGACCATTATCTCGGAAAACCAATGGTTCAAAACCTTGAAGCCCTGGAATTTGCCAATCCTGTACTGCAATCACTTTGGAACAATCGGTTTATTGCCAATGTGCAAATTACGGCTAGTGAAACGGTTGGTGTAGAAGGGAGGGCTGGTTATTATGACAAAGCAGGCGCTATTCGTGATATGGTTCAAAATCATATGCTACAGCTGTTGATGATGACAGCCATGCATCTCCCAAAACAGATTAGTGCAAAAGATATCCGTAATGAGAAAAGAAAAGTTATGGAATCTCTGCGACCATTACAGAAAAATACTGTAGGTATCCACGTCGTTCGTGGCCAATATGGATCAGGTGAAATAAACGGTAAACCAGTAGTCAGATACTTAGAAGAACCTGGAGTTGCTGCTTCTTCTAAAAACGATACATTCGTTGCTGCTCGTCTATGGATCGATAATCCCTTCTGGGACGGGGTCCCGTTCTATATCCGTACAGGAAAAAGAATGAAGGAAAAATTAACGCGGATTGTGATTGAATTCAAAAACCCATTAAAGAATTTGTATACCAATGAAATTCAAAACACTGAACCTGAACCCAATCTATTAGTTATTGATGTAAGTCCTAATGAAGGCGTTTCGTTGCAGTTAAACAGTAAAAACCCGATAAATGGAAAATTAGAACCTATTGTTGTTGATTTTTCAGCGAGTAAAAAAGACGTGCCCGAAGCATATGAACTATTAATATTTGATGCTCTGCGTGGAGATTCTACTTTCTTTGCTCATTGGAATGAAGTGAGATTATCTTGGAAATGGGTACAGCCTATTTTAGAGACATTTGAGGAAAATATTGTTCCACTTCACTCATATCAATCTGGCTCGATGGGACCAGAAGCTGCTCATCAATTATTGGAAGAGGATGGTTATAGATGGTGGTAAATGAAAGATTATGATTATACTTTGAATTCAATATGCTAAAGATGAAAAATCTCAAAAATAAAGAAATACACTAGGAGGATTATGATGAAGGTCGGATTAATTGGATTAGGAAAAATGGGGCTAAACATAGGAAAGAACTTAATTGATCATAAACATGATGTCGTAGCATTTGATCTAAATATAAATGCTGTTGAAGAAATAAAGAAATACGGGGCTGAAGGTGCATCCAGCTTACAAGAACTTGTTCAATCAATAGAAAAGCCACGAGTTTTTTGGATTATGGTTCCACACTCCGTTGTTGATTCCGTTATTAGTGAGATAACACCATTTCTGAGTAAGGGAGATATCGTGGTTGAAGCTGGTAATTCTCACTATAAGGATTCCATTCGTCGATACAACCAGCTAAAGGAAGTGGGAGTGAGCTTTATGGATGCCGGCACATCCGGAGGTATGGAAGGTGCTCGGGATGGAGCTTGTTATATGATTGGGGGAGACCCTGAAGCATGGAGCATTGTCGAGCCCATTTTTCGAGATACAGCTGTAGAAAATGGATATTTATATGCTGGAAATGCAGGTAGTGGCCACTTCTTAAAAATGATTCATAATGGAATTGAATACGGAATGATGGCTGCGATTGGAGAAGGATTTGAAGTATTAGAAAAAAGTGAATTCGATTTTGATTATGAAAAGGTAGCAAAAGTTTGGAATAATGGTTCGGTTATTCGTTCTTGGCTCATGGATTTAACAGAACGCGCGTTTTCTAAAGATGCAAAATTAGATGAAATTAAAGGTATTATGCATTCATCTGGTGAAGGGAAATGGACAGTTGAAACAGCATTGGATCTTCAAGCTGCTACCCCTGTTATCGCTATGTCTTTATTAATGCGATATCGTTCCTTAGACAATGATACCTTTACAGGTAAAGTGGTTGCTGCTTTGCGAAACGAATTTGGTGGACATGCTGTGGAAAAAAAATAAGAATAGAAGAAAAAAAGTGTAACGGGAAAGGAAATAGCAAAGTGTCAAAAATGAGTGGATAAAGTAATGAAATCGGATCTCTCTTTCGCTAATGAGAGATCCGATTTTTTCTGTACAAATGCCTTACACATGTAATCCAAACTGCTTAGAATATAGATGTGCATACTCTTTATTGCATGCTAGTAATTCATCATGTGTTCCTTGTTCTACAATACCGTCTTTCGTTAAAACGATAATCCGCCCGGCATTGCGAATAGTAGAAAGGCGATGGGCAATGACTAGGGTTGTACGTCCTCTTGCTAATAATTCAAGAGATTTTTTGACGATGCTTTCACTATCGTTATCCAGTGCGCTCGTTGCCTCATCCAATATGAGCACAGGCGGATTCTTTAAGAATACACGAGCGATACTTAGGCGCTGCTTTTGACCGCCAGACAGTTTGACACCTCGTTGTCCGATCTCGGAGTGATAGCCATTTGGCAAGCTCATGATAAAGTCATGTGCATTGGCGTGCATGGCTGCTCTAACTACTTCATCATCACTTGCTGCTGGATTACCGTAGCGGATGTTTTCCATCACCGTTCCCCCAAAAAGGTAAACATCCTGTTGCACTATACCAATTGCTTTTCTTAATGATTGCAAATCTAGATCGCGGACGTTGACCCCATCCAGTAACACTTCCCCATCTGTCACATCGTAAAAGCGGGGGGTAAGCGAACATAATGTAGTTTTGCCCGCACCAGAGGGACCGACTAACGCGATAAACTCTCCCGGTTGTACCCGAAGCGACACGTTTTCTAATACATCATTTAAATGGTCCTCGTAACGGAAGGAAACTTGTTTGAATACTATTTCACCATGTACATCGGTAAGGTTTTTGGCATCCGGTTTGTTTTCGATTGCCGGCTTCAGGTTCATGATTTCCATAAAGCGCTGGAACCCAGTAATACCTTCTTGAAATTGCGTGCTCATATGAGTCAACTTTTGAATGGGTTCAATCATAAAGCCGATATACAATAAAAAAGTAATTAAATCGGCTAAATCTAATGAGTTGTTAATAATATTGGCACTGCCAAAGGTAATTACCGTAATGGTGATCAGTTGAATAATCGTTTCAAAACTATTGTACAAGAGCGCTTCAGCCCTGTATGTTTTCTTGCGGCTTTCGAAGAACCGATTATTTTCTCGGTTGAACTTCTCGATCTCTATTTGCTCGTTATTAAACGATTTTACTACCCGGATTCCCGATAGACTATCCTCTACCTGTGCATTCACGTCTGCGATTCGCTCTTTGTTTTTCCTTAATGCCATATTCAACATCTTATTAAAATACAATGCAAAGATACCTAACAATGGTAAAAAACAGAACACAGCGATCGTTAATGCGGGGTTAATAAAGTACAGTATGACAAATGCGCCAATAAAGCGGACAAAATACTTAACATAGTCTTCCGGGCCATGATGGTACAGTTCGGAAAGCAACAGCAGGTCATTCGTGATACGGGACATGAGCTGACCTGTCTTTTCCTTATCATAAAAACTGAAGGAAAGTTTTTGCATGTGTGCGAACAGTTCGCTTCTCAAATCACTTTCCATGCGAGCACCGATTTCATGACCTTTGTAATCCACAAAATAGTTACCGACATTCTGTATTGCAACTAAAGCTAGCATCAGAGCTCCTATCCAAAGCACTTCACTTAGCGCAGAGGACAAATCCCCTTCCAGCACATCCTTGGTTATATAACGGACGAGCAAAGGGAACACCAGAGTCACAGCAGATACAATAAAGGCGCAGGCCAATACCGAAAGAAACAACGGTAAATAAGGTTTGTAATAGGAAAGAAATTTTTTTACTGGGAAACGCATGATTTACCCCTCTTTTGTGTTATTTAAATAAACACATATAAGGGGAACACCGTTTACGATTTAAGAACGTGTTACACCCTTATATGTTAATACGGTTCTATTCGTCATGTTTTTCATGAAAATTGCCTCCTTGTTAATTGATACATTCATTGTAAACGATTTTATGCTGGCGGGGATAGCTTTATTCATTCAGGGAGCAAGTCGTTGTGTGATAATTTCCTGGCTTTTGGAAAAAGGAAGAGATTACTTTTTTAAGTTTATTGTAACTAAATCCCTTTATAAGAGTCTATTTCATTAAGGGGGGATTCCTATGAAATGGTTATATGCATTATTATCTATTTTACTGTTCCCCTTTTTAGGAAATACGGTTCATACCAAGCAAATATGAAGAGAAGGAGTTGCCCGTGAAAAAAGTATATTTGTTAATTAGCTTAGTGACATTGTTTCTGATTGGCTGCAAGGATGAAGTATCCGATAAAAAAGATCTACATATGCTTTCGAGAGTGGATGTTTTCCCTATTGTGGAAGGTACTAAAATGGAAGAGTTCTTAATAGTGGATGAAAAAGAGCTGTCTTCCATCCGGAAAGTCTTTGAACAAGTCCAATGGACGCCAAATGTCGAAGCAGAGATGGAGAGAATGGAAGACTTTCAGTTAACTCTTTTTTATACTTATAATGAAAATATGCCGGAGAGATTGTTTGAATATAAAATTTGGTTCAATGAAGACGGAACTGCAACGATAATCAGTAATGTAGCTAGAGAGAATTTTGGCAAGCTGGATAAGGATGGTGCGGAGGAACTTAAAGAGATATTATCGGTAGATTAGATGATTCGGAGTCCATAAGGTATAATTTCTAAAAATTATGTTACTTTTCCTCTGTTTTAAGATATAATAGGCAAAAAATACCACACAGATAAACTAGATGGAGAGGGAAAATAAATGAAAGAGAATGAGCATGTATATCTATTAAAACCGACTATTAAATTCCAAACGGAGTACTTGTCATATTTCAACGAATGGTTGGAAAGCGAGGAAGAAGTCATTCCTTGGGTGGTCAGTAAAGATCCAACTGATTTTGAGCGTATGGTTCAAGAGTTATTGGATGCCGAACAAGGAATAAATCTCCCGAAAGGATGGGTCCCGGATTCTACCTACTGGCTAGTCAGGGAAGAAGACAATTTAATCCTTGGTGTCACCAACATCCGCCATCGCCTGACGGAGCACTTGATGAATGCTGGTGGCCATATCGGGTATGGCATTCGTCCGTCTGAGCGAAGAAAAGGGTATGCCAAAAAGATTCTCGAGCTTTCCATGGAAAAGACAGATGAACTTGGAATTGATAAAGTACTGGTCGTATGTGATGCCACGAATGAAGGGTCAGCAAAAACCATCCTGCATAACGGTGGTGTGGAAGATGAACAATTCGTGGAAGAGTCAGGGAATGTGGTAAGGCGTTTCTGGATCGACAGAAGGGCTGGTCGTTAACTATGGATACGTTTCTCGACCTTATCAATATTGTAACGAACTACTTTTCCATATTTTCAAAAGAGGTAACGGAAGAGCGAATTGAGAAGAATTTAGGGGTTCTTCAAAAACTTGATTGGTTTCGCGAATTACTTGCCAATGAAACATATCATCAATTAATTCATTACAACACGGATGTACGCTACGAAATTGGGAGGCTCAACACAAAAAAAGTAGAGAAAAATCCCTCCAATCCAAGATTCCAAAGAGCTATAAAAAGAGCTATCTTAAAAGCAGAAGAATGATAGAAAACAAGAAAACCGAGCCATCCTAAGGGAGGCTCGGTTTTATCATATTTATTAGAAGAACATGGATGCTCCAGCTAAAAGGGTCGTAATCAGCATAACACCAATCATTAAAAAGACGACTACTTTCTGCATTTTGCGGCTCATTGAGTTTTCACTCCTCATTCATTTGTGCTTCTTCTATTGTACATGGAAACTTGTCTCTTCTCAAGATACGATAATTGAAGGATTTTTGCAGAAAAAGTCGAAATGATATAGAGTCATAGTTAGGACACACAACAAGGGGGATTGTGCATGATAAAGGATGTTAATCATATTGGGATTGCTGTTACGTCCATCGAGACAGCGCTTCCATTTTATACAGAAACTTTGGGGCTCACATTTGAAACGGTGGAACATGTGGCAAGTCAGCGGGTTCGGGTGGCATTTATCAAAGCCGGTAATTGTAAAATTGAACTGCTGGAGCCAACCTCGCCTGATAGCCCGGTAGCTAAATTCATTGAAAAGCGTGGAGAAGGTATCCACCATGTGGCACTGAGTGTTGACAATATAGAAGAGCGAATCCAGGAAATGATCGAAAAAGGAATACCGATGATCGATTCAACTTCCCGAAAAGGTGCAGGAGGAGCAAACATTGCTTTCATGCACCCTAAGGCAAGCAATGGGGTACTGGTGGAATTTTGTGAAAAGGCGGCGAAACAGCATGACAATTGATATTTATGAAAAAATAAACGAACTATACGATAAACGTCGCGAGGTAGAGCTTGGCGGTGGCGATGATCGAATAGATAAGCAGCATGAAAAAGGAAAGCTTACCGCAAGGGAGCGGATTGAACTGTTGGTGGATGAAGGCTCCTTTGTCGAACTGAATCCATTCATTGAACACCGCTGCAATGATTTCGGCCTCCAAGGGAAAAAGGGTCCCGGAGATGGAGTCGTTACAGGCTACGGAAAGGTAAATGGCAAGCCAATCTATCTATTTTCCCAGGACTTTACTGTATTCGGTGGGGCATTAGGCGAAATGCATGCGAAAAAAATTGCCAACGTCATGGACATGGCCGCTAAAAATGGTGCACCGATCGTTGGGTTAAATGATTCGGGTGGTGCAAGAATCCAGGAGGGCGTTCTTTCCTTGGACGGCTACGGTCATATCTTTTACCGTAACTCCATATATTCCGGTGTCATCCCGCAGATCTCGGTCATCATGGGACCATGTGCAGGCGGAGCTGTGTACTCACCAGCGATTACGGATTTCGTATTCATGGTGGAAAAGACAAGCCAGATGTTCATCACGGGACCAAAGGTAATTGAAACCGTGACAGGGGAGAAAATCAGCTCTGAGGGGCTAGGTGGTGCGAAAGTACATAATGCGATTAGCGGAAATGCCCATTTCTCCAGTTCTTCGGAAGAGGAAGTACTGGCCCAGGTTCGAAAACTGCTCAGCTATCTTCCTCAGAATAATGAAACAAAGCCGGACCGTATCTCCTGTGAACAAGGAGACGACTATCGTGCGGAGCTTGCAGATGCGATTCCTTTTGATGCGATCCGTCCTTATGATGTAAGAATCGTCATCAACCAAGTGGTGGATGAAGGTTCCTTCATGGAAGTGCATAAGGATTTCGCGAAAAATATTGTAGTCGGCTTGGCAAGGCTGAAAGGGGAAGTTGTAGGACTTGTATGCAACCAGCCGAAAGTGATGGCCGGAGGATTGGATATTGACTCCTCTGATAAGGCGGCCCGTTTTATCCGTTTTTGCGACAGCTTCAATATTCCGCTTATTACCTTTGAAGATGTAACAGGCTTCTTCCCGGGAGTGAAGCAGGAGCATGGGGGAATCATCCGTCACGGAGCGAAAATTCTTTATGCATACTCCGAAGCGACGGTACCGAAGCTTACGGTAATATTACGTAAGGCATATGGCGGTGCCTATGTGGCATTGAACAGCAAGTCGATTGGTGCAGACCTTGTCTTTGCCTGGCCAAATGCCGAAATCGCTGTGATGGGCCCACAAGGTGCAGCCAATATCATCTTCGCCCGAGAAATAAACGAAAGCGAAAATCCGGAAGAGACAAGAGCACAGAAGATAGAAGAATACCGTGAAAAGTTTGCCAATCCATATGTGGCAGCGAGCCAAGGTATGGTTGATGACGTCATTGACCCAAGGGAAACGAGAATCAAGCTTGTCCAATCGCTGGAGATGCTGCGAAACAAAAAAGAATCAAGGCCTTACAAGAAACACGGAAATATTCCACTATAATAGTAAAGAGAAGATAGTAGGGCGTTCCTGCTATCTTCTTTCATGAGAAGGGGAAACCAATGATCGACCTGATAAAAGTGAAGAGTGAAGAAGAAACAATCCTACATAACTTGATGCAGTTTTACATTTACGAGTTTTCCCAGTATCAGAAAGTAATCACACTGGAAAATGACGGTCGCTACAAGCCTTTTGACCTTCAAAAATATTGGGATACTGCCAGTCCATATTATGCTTTTTTTATTAAATATAAAGAAGAGTATGTAGGTTTTGCCCTGATTGAAGAAGGTTGGGATGAGTTACCAAGCTATGTAGAGGAATTCTTTGTGGTGCGTAAGTATCATGGGAAGGGCTTTGGGAGAATTGCCGCACAGCGCTTGTTTTCCATGTTTGAAGGGAAATGGAAAGTGGTGCAAATTCAGAACAACTACCCGGCCCAGGCCTTCTGGAGAAAAACGATACAGGAGTTCACAAGCAATTCCTATGAGGAAAGCTATGATGATCATCGCCGTTCTGTCCAGGAGTTTGATACAAGGCAATTACCCTAGACTGACGTGTCCTACGGGAAAAATATTTTCAAATAGGTTATAATAGGGATGGATTTAATAAGCAGTAGGAGGAACATACATATGATTAACAGAGATAGACTTGTGGAAGAATTCCTGGAGCTAGTTCAGGTTGATTCCGAGACAAGATTCGAAGCAGAAATTTGCAAAGTTCTTAAAAAGAAATTTTCCGCACTTGGTGTACATGTAGTGGAAGATGACACAATGAATGAAACTGGCCATGGTGCAGGTAACCTTATCTGTACGTTAGAAGGAACAAAAGAGGGAGTGGACACGATCTACTTCACTTCCCACATGGATACAGTGGTTCCTGGTAAAGGAATCAAGCCTTCCATTCAAGACAACTATATTGTAACAGATGGCACAACTATTCTTGGTGCAGACGACAAAGCAGGTCTTGCTGCGATGCTGGAAGCAATCAAAGTCCTGAAAGAAAACAATATCGAGCATGGTAAAATCGAGTTTATCATAACAGCAGGGGAAGAATCCGGCCTTGTTGGGGCAAAAGCTCTTGATCCGGCCATGGTAACTGCTAAATTCGGTTTTGCATTAGACAGTGATGGAACAGTAGGAAACATTATTGTTGCTGCACCAACTCAAGCAAAAGTAAAAGCGACCATCTACGGAAAAACGGCACATGCTGGTGTGGCACCTGAAAAGGGTATATCTGCTATTACGATTGCAGCAAAATCGATTGCAAAGATGCCACTTGGTCGTATTGATGAGGAAACGACTGCGAATATCGGACGCTTTGAAGGTGGCGGTCCTACAAATATCGTATGTGACCGTGTAGATATCTTAGCAGAGGCTCGCTCCCTCGTTCCTGAGAAAATGGAAGCGCAAGTTGCAAAGATGAAAGAAGCATTTGAATCTGTGGCAGCTGACATGGGCGGCCGAGCTGATGTGACCATTGAAGTAATGTATCCTGGCTTCAAATTTGCTGATGGAGATCATGTTGTGGAAGTGGCGAAGCGTGCAGTTTCCGCTATTGGAAGAACTCCTGAATTACAAACTAGCGGCGGCGGGAGTGATGCAAACGTAATCGCCGGGTTTGGTGTTCCGACAGTAAACTTGGCCATCGGTTATGAAGAAATTCATACAACCAATGAAAGAATGCCGATTGAAGAATTAGTGAAGACTACAGAATTAGTGGTAAGCATTATGAAGGAAGTTGCAAAATAATAGCCTTTTGGGAAAGCTTGGTGAAATTGCCAAGCTTTTTTTTGATCCTTCCATTATAATGAGAGAAAAGCCTATTAGGAGAAAAGTCATGGAATCTAAAAAACTGGTAATCTTTCAAGCTAATCAAGAAGAGTATGGTGTTTCAGTAGAATACGTTGTTTCGATTGAAAAATTGGATAAGGTTACTCCAATACCTGATATGCCCGTCTATATGAAGGGATTAATGAAGGTTAGAGACGAACTGATTCCAGTATTGGATACTGGACAGATCTTGTTTCGCAACCAAACGGAACTGACGGATAAGTCGAGAGTAATTGTTGTTCAAACTACGGAGCTTTCTGTAGCCCTACTGGTGGAGGATGCGAAAGAAATCCTCGATGTACAAAAAGATACTATTAAACCACTAAGTCTTATTGCAGCAAACAACTCTAATTACATAAGCGGAATGGTCAACTTGGATAAACGCTTAATCGCTGTGATCGAGCCGGGAAAATTAGTAGACGGACTTCGTGAAATGGATGATATCAAGGAAGAAATGGAAAGACATATGGCAGCTCAAGAGTAAAGAGCTTTTGCTTAATAAGAGACCTTACGTAAGTGAAGGTCTCTTTCTTTGTTAATCGATGGATATTTCATATAATAAAAGTAACAAAAAATTAGGATGGTTTGGATGAAAAGAACCGGTCGGATTATTTTCCATGTAGATATGAACAGCTTTTATGCTTCAGTAGAGATGGCTTATGATCCTACACTCCGGGGCAAACCTTTGGCTATTGCCGGAAATGTGGAAGAGCGAAAAGGCATAGTTGTCACATGCAGCTATGAGGCAAGAGCCTTTGGTGTGAAAACAACAATGCCCCTTTGGGAAGCAAAACAAAAGTGTCCACAGTTAATTGTGCGGAAGCCTAATTTTGAACGTTATCGAAAAAGCTCACAGGCGATGTTTGCACTTTTAAGAACCTATACGGATCTCGTAGAACCTGTTTCCATTGATGAGGGATATATGGATGTGACTGACTGCACGCTGTCCTTGACTCCCGTTCAAATTGCTGAAGAAATCCAGCAGAGGCTTAAAAAGGAACTCTTATTGCCTTGCAGTATCGGGATTGCACCTAATAAATTTTTGGCCAAAATGGCATCCGATATGAAAAAGCCGATGGGAATAACAGTTTTGCGGAAGAGAGAGCTTTCCACAAAATTATGGCCTATGCCGGTAGTTGAGATGCATGGTGTTGGCGCAAAAACCGCTGAAAAGCTAAAAACCATTCAAATAACAACGATCGGTGAACTTGCAAAGGGAAATGACTATCAGTTAAAACACCTGCTTGGCATCAACGGTGAAAGATTGAAGAAACGGGCCAACGGGGAAGACAATCGACCCGTAGATCCAGACTCTGTTTCGGAGTTCAAAAGCATTGGTAACTCCACCACGTTACCTGCAGATACGGATGATGAAGAAGTGATTGAGAAGGTGTTGGAGAAACTGGCAAATTCGGTTAGTGCTCGTATGAAAAGGAAGTCCGTGCTCAGTCATAATGTACAGCTGGTTATCAGATATGGGATAAATCATACGGTGACGAGAAGCAGGAAGCTGGAGAATCCCATTGAATCGGTGGAACATATTATGGAAGCCGCACTATTTCTGCTGAAAAAGCACTGGAACGGAGATCCTGTTCGATTGCTGGGAATTACGGCACAGGACATGGTGGAGAAGGATCAATCGGTGAAACAATTGGATTTGTTCACTTTTCAAGAGGATGCCAAGCATGAACCTCTTCACAAAACTTTGCAGCAACTTGAAGATAAGTATGGAAAGGGAATCATTAAAAGGGGGATAAAGGATAAAAATACTGTCCGGACAAGTACCACGGCTAAACTTACTACAAGCTTCCAGAAGGATTTTCTGGAATAAATATGGTTCTGTATACCCTCATCAGGGTGTATGGGACTTTTTTTATTATCTATGGGTTGTCCTTGAAAAAATAGCTAATAATCTGTCCTACTCCTCTATATATATTAGGGAAGGAGGATTTTTGCCATGAGAAAAATGCGTCGGACTTCACTTATTAAAAGAGGACCTCTGCCTTTACGATATGTGTTTCTTATCACCTTTGTTTTTTTTATCTTTCTGACCGTCTTCAGTATGATCATCATTAATAACAATTTGGAGCCGAATTTACAAAGCATCGCACATACAAAAGCAAGACAGATAGCCTCACAGGCAATAAATGATGCGATTTCAAAGAAAATAACGGACGGAATAGATATGGATCAGCTTATTATCGTGAAAGAATATTCGGAGGGTCAGCTGACTTTCAGTTTTAACTCTCAAATCTCCAATCGTGTTACTTCAGAAGCAACTATGCGGGTGCAAAGGTATCTTGATTTAGTCGAGGAAGGGAATCTGGAGGATCTGGAATCATTTAAAAATGATATAAATATCAATTATGAAGAGTCAAAAAAACAGCATGGCATTGTTTATGATGTTCCGCTCGGAATGGCGACGGGAGCAACTTTATTCTCGAACCTTGGACCGAAAATTCCTGTGAAATTTGAAATTATGGGAGATGTAATATCTGACGTGGAAACAAGGGTTATTGAAACAGGTATAAATAATACCCATTTGGAACTTTTTGTGAGAGTGAACGTGAAAATGAACGTAATCATTCCTTTGATTGAGCCTCCGATTGAGATAAGCAACGTGGTAAAAATAGGCGATATTTTTGTTACAGGAAAAGTTCCGCAATACTATCATCATGGGGGAGGAAACAGCAATGGTTCTTCCAATGGTGGCATGGTTCCTATTTTTGTCCCGACAGAAGAAGAGGATGCGGAAGGACTGGAAGATACAGAGAACACAGAGAACACAGAGGAATCAGAAGACACGAATGAATAGGTGTTAAAGAAAGTTCAACCCACCTGTATGCCACATTCCAGCAACTAAAATCTTTGCCAAAGGTGGGTATGGATATGATGTCTATATTGGATGGATACCCTTAAGCTGAACCTTCCCGGTTTGGCTTTTTTATATAAGAGATAACATCCTCTTTGCAGATGTTGACGATGGAAGATATCACATCAAGGTCGTTGGTAACCTTTTGATCGATCATTTTTCTTGCGATTTCCAATGATAAATAGTAGGAGATGGTATCGGATTTCTTATGATTCATGACTGGTTTCCTCATTTTCGTTCAGTACATTCTTCATGCCGGGAATCGCAATCAGGCAGATAGAGGTAAGAAGGCTAAGCATCAACATTGGTGCAGTGCTTGTCTTATCTGTGATTACAAAATAGAAGAGGATACCAAATCCGGCAATTGCCAATAGCTTAAGGAATAGGTAGAAGGAATTTTGGAAGTTTTTCATTATTATCACCTCATAAGTTATTAGAACGTTTGTTCTGCTTTTAATTATAAGGAACATTTGTTCGTATTGCAAGTATTTTTGCAAAAAAAATAACACCGTTAATTTACGGTGTCATTTCAGCAGTAAATCTTCAAGCTTGGACGATAGCTCTGTCAGGTTGTGTACAGTCAGGTCAGCTACGCTGTTTTCGTGAATATCGTATGGGTCGATGCAAATGGTGGAGCACCCTAAAAGGGATGCAGGGAGTATTTCATTGATATAGTTGTCGCCGATGCTCAGCATCCGGTCGAAGGAAACGTCCCATTTCTCCGATATGCGAGTCAAAGTTTCAGCTGTATGTATCGGCTTGTTTGCTTCAAAGATTTTATCATGGAAGAAAGAAGTGAAGCCTAATTTTTTGATGATGATGTCGCTATCCGTCCGTGGGCTGTTGGTCATAAGAATAAGGGTGTACTTTTCATGCAGCTTTTCCAATACTTCTGCAAATTCCTTCAATGGCATCAGTTCAAAGTCATCTGTCATCATATGCTCGCGTGTTTGAAGGAAAGCCTTATATGCATCTTCGCTCGATAGGCCATAGTGCTTTGCGATGGCAACCGGTACCCACCACAGATCCCCGATGCTTAGCATATTCAATAAATCGAATTGAAGCGGTTCAGGGTAAAGCTCCTTGATTTCATGAGAGGGTACAATCTCACCATCCCATTTCCAGCCTTGAGTCACTTCGCCATGGTGGTGAGCAAGCACGAGGTCTTTTGTTGCATCATATACCCTGCCTATTTTTAGCGTGTGTTCTCCTTGACCAACTGCCGTATAGTCTTTTTCAAACTGTGCCTGTGCTTCCATAGGCAGTCTGTTTTTTAATAGCTTTGCATAATAGCCAAAGTGGTGCGTGTCTTCGTATAAAGTTCCGTCTAGATCAAAAACAATGGTTGTAATTTGTTCCAAGTGATTCGCTCCTTTATCCGTTCTATTTTCATTGTACTACAATGAGTGCCCGCTTCCATCCCCTTATGCTTTTTTTACAATTTGAGTATAATGGAGGAAGAAGGAGAGGTTGAAGGTGAAAATAACTTTTTTAGGAACCGGGTCTGGAGTTCCGGCCAAGCATCGTAACGTGTCATCGATGGCCTTGCATATAGATGATAAAGAAAGTTCGCTCTGGCTCTTTGATTGCGGGGAAGCCACGCAGCATCAAATTTTACATACATCGTTAAAACCGCGGAAGATATCAAAAATTTTTATTACCCATTTACATGGCGATCATATTTTTGGATTGCCCGGTTTACTTAGCAGCAGATCATTCCAAGGTGGGGAAACACCTTTAACGGTATATGGACCAAAGGGGATAAAGGATTATATAGAAATTTCCTTGTCGGTAAGCATGACTCATGTGAAATACCCGTTGAATATTGTAGAGTTTGATGAGGAAGGTATGATCCTCGAGGAAGAGGAGTACAGGATTTTCGGGAAGAAGTTGGTTCATGGCATTCCATCGTATGGGTTCCGCATCGAGCAGAAGGAACTGCCAGGGGCGTTATTGATGGATAAAGTAAAAGAGGCAGGAATACCTGCAGGAGCGCATTATCAGCAGTTAAAAGAAGGGAAATCCATCGAATTAGCCGATGGCCGGGTCTTTCATGGGGTCGATTTTATCGGTCCACCAAAAAAGGGGAAAGTGGTCACGATTCTTGGAGACACAAGGTACAATGAAATGTCGGTTGAGTTGGCAGCGGAGGCGGATGTGCTTGTTCATGAGGCGACGTTTGCTGCTGGGGATGAAATGCTGGCACACGAATATTTTCATTCCACGACTGTCCAGGCGGCCAAAGTGGCGCTTGATGCCGGAGTCGGGCAGCTGTTGCTGACTCATATCAGCGCAAGGTATCAGAAGGACGATGTGCTGGTGTTGGAAAAAGAAGCTCTTGGTATCTTCCCTAGGGTGAAAGTTGTCGGAGATTTTGATGTGATTGAAATAAAATAATGATGAAAAGGGGTGTCCTGGGGGTGATGGGACATCTTTTTTTGCGAGGACATCTACTTTTGGCGGAGAGTGGGGCTGAAAAGATGGTTGGCAAACTTGGGTATCAACGAAAAAATGGATATATCAATGAATGAATATATCAACGGAATTATTCATATATCAACGAGAAAATGAACCGGATATCGATTAAACGACACCAACCGACTTATTTCTCGCGCACTCACGGTGCCACAAAAAAACCAAAAAACCCTGACCGGACAATCCCACCGCGCAGCCAGAGCTCCAAATTTTATCACTTTAAAGTAGCGGGGGTCAGGCACCTCCCGCAACCATAATCCTACCAGCCACGCTCATACTGCTTCGGTGCTTCAATCTCCACACAAAGCTCTTTCGCAGCGGTTCTTGGCCAGTATGGGTCACGCAAGAGTTCGCGCGCCACGAAAATCAGATCGGCACGGCCGTTACGCAGGATCTCCTCCGCTTGCAACCCGCTTGTGATCAGCCCGACTGCACCAGTATCAATGCCGGCACCGGACTTGATTGTTTCGGCGAACCCTACCTGGTAGCCAGGGTAGACATCAATCTGAGCAGGTACCACAGCCCCGGAGCTCACATCCACCAGGTCGATGCCCTGCTCTTTCATCCAGGAAGCATAGGTTACATAATCCTCAGCAATAAGCCCTTCTGGATGATAGTCATTTGCGCTAACCCGAACAAATAGAGGGCCGCTCCATACCGCCTTCACCGCATCAATGATTTCACGAAGGAAACGATAGCGGTTTTCTGTACTGCCGCCATAAGAGTCCTCCCGTTTATTGGTCAGCGGGGATAAGAACTCATTGATCAGATAACCGTGTGCACCGTGAAGCTCGATGATATCAAAGCCGGCTTCCTTGGCACGTGTCGCACCTGCCACAAATGCCTCCACCGTTTCATTTATATCCTCCTGCGTCATTTCCACAGGTGTTTTCATTTTGTCGTTAAATGCCAAAGCAGATGGAGCGTAGATATCGCCTTCCACCGTAGCTTTGCGGCCAGCATGTGCAAGCTGGATCGCAGTGGCGGAACCGTGCGCTTTCAACTGTCTATTCAATTCCTTGAATCCCGCGACGTGCTCATCACTCCAGATTCCAAGATCCTGTGCGGAGATGCGCCCTTGCGGTTGTACCGCAGTGGCCTCGACCGTGATGAGACCAACCTGGCCGACTGCACGTGACACATAGTGCGTCATATGCCAGTCTTCCACTTGCCCATCCTCGTTATGACTGGAATACATGCACATAGGGGACATCACAATGCGATTCTTTAAGGTAACGCCTTTTACCGTATATGGTGAGAAAAGAGCTGATTTCATTTGTCATTCCTCCTATTTATTTCGAGTACCTAAAATATTATATCAAATGTTTTTTCGACATCCAAAAGATAGGTGTTCATTTGCAGGAATTAATAGTATGATAGGAGCAAAATACTACGAACTAGAGGAGGATAAGAGATGCGCTGGCAGACGAAAGAGCAGTTGACGGATCTATTGGTATCCCTTGTCCAACACGGAAGTGTGACGTTATCAGGTGAAGAGAAAAGGCTTGCTTCTTTTATTTATTATCAGTTGAACCATCTGGATTATTTTCAAGCGCAGCCTGGCAATCTGGAGCTGCATCGCATGGAGGACGGGCGATCCTTTGTTACCGCCCTTGTTAAGGGGTCTGCAAAAAAGGAAACCATCGTCCTGGTCAGTCATTTCGACGTGGTCGGGGTAGAGGATTATGGCGTGCTGAAGGAATTGGCATTCCAGCCGGTGGAGTTAACCAGGGAACTGGAGAATTATGCCGAAGTACTTCCTACTGAAGCAAGAGAGCACTTGCAATCAGGCGAGTGGCTCTTCGGACGCGGTGTGATGGATATGAAAGCGGGACTAGCCCTTCAGATGTCCTTGCTCGAAAAGGCGGTTGCAGAAAAATGGGATGGCAACCTGCTGATTTTGACCGTGCCGGATGAAGAGGTCAACTCCCAGGGGATGCTGCAAGCGCTTCCTGCTCTAAGTGAAATTGCCCGGAAGCATGATATTACTTTTAAGGCATGTGTCAATTCTGAACCGATGTTTCAACAATATCCTGGTGATGACAATCTTTATCTTTATTCCGGATCGATAGGAAAGCTTTTGCCCGGTTTCTTCTGCTATGGCAAGGAAACGCATGTCGGAGAGCCGCTCTCAGGACTGAATGCAAATCTGATGGTTTCGGAAATCAGCAGATTGATGGAGTGGAACACAGACCTGTGCGAGCAGGTAGGTTCGGAAGTGACGCCGCCCCCGACAAGCCTGATCCAAAAAGACCTTAAAAATGAGTATTCCGTTCAAATCCCGCATACAGCGGTGACCTTATACAATGTACTTTTCATGAAGAAATCATTGGAGGAATGGGAGGTTGAACTGCTGTCCATCGCGAAGCAGGCTGCGGCAAATATTGAACAATTTTCTCGAGGTAAGGTGGAACGGTACAAGCAGTTTACTTCATTTAAGGAAATTCCCGTCAAAGTTGCCGTTTATACTTATCAGGATCTCCTGCAAAAAGCGAAAGAAGTTCATGGCGATCACGAAGTGGACTTGAGGATTTCGTCAGTCATCACTGCTTTCTCACATCTCGATGTGCGTGAACAGTCAATCAAAGTGGTGGAAGAGGTTGCTTCCCTATGCAAAGAGCTTGGACCGATGATTGTCCTTTTCTTTGCACCCCCATATTACCCAGCGGTTGTAACCGAGGATGAAGAGATGATGGATACTGCACGTGCTTTCATTTCAAAATGGGAAAAGGAAGCCAATGTTGAATTCGTGGAACAGCGCTATTTCCCCGGATTGTGTGATTTGAGTTTCATTGGAAAAGGGGATTACACAGCGAAGAACCGTCTGCCGCATAACATACCGGTCTATGGTGCCACCTACATGCTTCCATTCAAGGAAATGGAAGAGCTGCAGATCCCGGTTTTCAATCTGGGGCCAGTCGGAAAAGATCCGCATCAGTGGACGGAAAGACTGAACACCAAGTTTTCATTTGAAGAGTTTCCGCCTATTCTGGCTGATTTTGTGAGAAATTTATAATGGATGAAAAAAGAATGAAATCACGATGGTTTCATTCTTTTTTATATACAAATTGGTTAATTATGTTAAAATAGTTCATAATATTCAATTTACTCGTATGCAGTCTGGGAGGACAACTCAATGGGGAAGACAATGGATTATCAGATTAGAAATTATCTAGAAAAGGATGCGGAAAAAATAGGTTCCATCAACTTCTTATCCATGCTCTATTATCGATTCAACAAAGACTTTAAGCCGGAAAATATTTATTGTGCGGTAAATTCTGAAGGGGAAATCTATGCCTTTGGTCATGTGGTCCCAGATCAAACATGGTGCAGGATTGAAGATAGCGACAATGATTCCGAATTCATCCATAAATTAAATCTGGAGCTCGAGATAAACGAGCATTTTGCAGGGGCTGAAGCCTGCCTGGATGAACTATTGCAGCAGCTATTGAGGAAGGCACAAGAAATGAGAGATTCCTATCCTCATAAAAAAGTAGTAGTAAGTCACAATATCGACTCCGATGATTTCGAGGAAATGGATTTCTACCTCTCGAAAGGGTTCGTTGTTACCAGGAATCATATCATCATGAAAAGAGATTTGACTGAGCCGATTCCTGATGCGCCACTTCCTGAAAATATCAGAATAAAAAACTGGAAAATGAAAACGGAGGCAGAAGAACAGCAGTATCTTAAAGCGGAAGGAGAGGGAGATGGGAATGGGGTCTCCTGGAGCCTCAATCATCTCAGATGGACGAAATCAGGATCCGAATGGGATACGTTTACCGCTTTTGAGGGAGATCAGGTTGTCGGCAGCTGCATGACATGGGGCCTGGGTGAAAACCGCGGGGCAACAGAGAACATTTTTGTATTGCCAGAATGGCGAAGAAAAGGCGTAGCGAAGGCTGTCATAACAGAAGCTCTTAAATTCCTAAAAGATAAAGGGAAAACGGAGGCGACACTGGGCGTATTCGGTGAAAATGAGAAGGCAATCCCGTTGTATCTATCATTGGGATATAAAGTGATTGATGTGAAGATTGAGTTCGGTCTATCTATATAAAAAAGAGTTCCTGTTCTAGGTGGACGAATGCCAAGAACAGGAACTTTTAACTTGTTCAATGCGTATATTCGAGGGGGAGTCATGATGATATTAAATGATGTAATAGAGGCTATTCTAAATAGTCTTAAACAGGACAATAGGGTCCAGGGTTCAATAGGGCGAGGCGAACAGGACGAGCATTCAGATATAGACCTTTATTGCCTGGTGAACGAAGAAGATGTAGAGGAATTTCTTCAAAACAGGGTCCGACATTTAGAGTCCTATAACAAATTGCTATATTATGATGATATCTTTATCGTTGCACCTCAAATTATCGCAGTCTATGAGAATTTTGTCCATGTAGACATGTATACAGTCACGGAACGTACATATATCGAAAAGGATTTCATGAAAGTCTTCTTCGACCCAAACAATAAATTAGAGAAGCTCAATCAAAATCAGAATTTAAAATTGTCAGACCAAGAGTTTCAGGACGCAGTAGACGATGTCGCGTGGTTCCTTTTCCAATATAAAAAATCAGCTGATCGAGGCAATGACATATGGGCAGTTAGTATGCTCCACCATGTCATGACACATCTATCAAGAGTGTTGTTGCACAGGTACAATCCGGACAGGGCACAATTGGGAATGAAAACAATTGAGTCATCACTACCAGAAGGAATTCTAAAGGAAATAAAACAAGTTTATGAGACCATGACCCCCAATAAACATAAATATGCAGTCCAACTTATATGCGACTTGATAGCCAGTGAAACTGAATGGGTTTTCTCTAGGGTTTCAGACCCTGGAAAAATCAGCCCATTTTGGGAACGAATGATCTCTTCGTTCCCCCAAAAAAATACCTCTGTAAATTTGAGAAATTAAACACAATGCTGAATACTCAACTATTTCGTACAGCTGAAAATGCTACTGTAATAGGAAGTACTACGGCAGCAGCAGATGGGAATATATCAACTTTTACCCTACCAGGTGGAATTCATACATCCATTTCAGGAATTGGTGTTTACTATCCAGACGGAAGAGAAACGCAGCGGATAGGAATCATTCCTGACATTTACCTGACTCCTACTATTAAAGGGATCAAAGAGGGTAAAGATGAGTTGTTGGATAAAGCTATTGAAATAATTAACCAAAAGCAGTGAATTCCTTTTGAATTCGCTGCTTCAGACTGTAGACAAACTCGATAATCAACGTATCTGTCTACAGTTTTTTCGTTTTTTGGTTAAATTAGGATTTCCGTTCCAGGCACTTCGCTTGGAGGTGAAAAGGGCTTTCATCTCGCTTAAGATGGACCTTTTACCGGGTCCGTGGGGTGAAAAGGGCTCTCATCTCGCTTAAGATGGACCTTTTTTCCTCGCCTATCCTAAGGCGGTCCGGAAGCCTCCTCGGCGCAAGCTCCTGTGGGGTCTTCCATGTCCCTCTCCTCGCGCTGGAGTCTTTGTTCCTTCCACTCCAATCTTCAGCGTTTTTCGAAATTCCGTAGACAAAGATGGAGTCCAATACTTTCGTCTACAAACTGAAGCAGTGAATTCCTTTTGAATTCGCTGCTTCTTTTTTCAAGCTCAGTCCAACGTGCTCCCCTTCAACCTCTCCGCAATCTCCTCGCCCATTTCCCTGGAGCGCTTGGTCGCCCCGTCGATGCATGTTTCGAACGCCTCGGATACTTTCAAATCATTCAATAGGGAGATGCCGCGTTGCGTGGTGCCGCCAGGACTGGTCACCTCGGCACGCAAGACATCGGCATCCTTATTGGTCTCCTGTAGCATGTGAGCGGCGCCGATCAGCGTCTGGCTTACGAGTTTCTTTGCGATTTCTGTATCAAGTCCTTGTGCCAATGCCGCTTTTTCCATCGCCTCTGCGATATAATAGATGTAGGCTGGGCCGCTTCCTGAAACGCCCGTGACTGCATGGAGCTGTTCTTCTTCTACGATCGTACATAATCCGATAGCTGAAAAGATGGAATGCACAAGTTCCAGATCTTCGTTTGTGGCGAATTTTCCTTTTGCGATGGCTGTTGCAGATAAACCGATTGCTGCGGATGTATTCGGCATGGAACGGATCACCCTCAAGTCCTGATGGAAAAGCTGCTCGATCACTTCACTGGATATCCCGGCGAGCACGGAAACAATTAGCTGGTTGGTACTAACGAACGGCTGGATGGAAAGTATGCCATCACGTGCATCCTTTGGTTTCATCGCTAGAAAGATGACATCCGCATCCTGTACAGCCAAATTTTTGTCTTCTGTCGTTTTTACGCCATATACTGATGCAAGCATAACAAGACGGTTTTTATCCTGTTTATTGGTCACCACTACATTATTCCTATCACAAATTTCCTGTTTCACAAGTCCTGCAACAATGGCCTCAGCCATGGATCCGGCACCGATAAAAGCAATTTTCATTCTTTCCACGCTCCTCTTTTAAATAGAAAAAGACCTATCCGTCCTTGTAAATAAGGACGGATAGGTCTTATCCGCGGTACCACCTTGATTGGTTGGTTAAACCCAGCTTTCATTCCCGTATCGTGGGGGACGATTAGGTTTGCCTAATTGTTCCTGGGTAGGTTCAAAAGAACAGGGAATGAGGAGGTCTTTCAGCCGGTGAACCTCCATCTCTTGCATCCTTCTTCCTTCTACTGGTCCCATTCGTCACGTTATCTTTTATAATTTTTTACATTATGCAACGGGACGGAAGGAATGTCAAGGGGATATTTGTCACGATTCAAGAAAAAAAAGATTGTGGTTATTGGCTGTTTTCGCAGAAATTGTTGCTTTTGACGAATACAACATAAACACGTAAATTTCCATTCTATCTTGCTCTTTTCAGGTGTAATAGATTTTTTACTTTGTAAATAATGCGACGTTTATCTCGGAAAAAAATCGAAAAGCCGATTTTTTACGGTCATATATAACTAACTTTACGAAAAGAGCCTTGTTATTTAAGAATAATTGAAGTGGGATATTTTTAAAATTTATGAAGATTAACCCTTTCTTTTTTTGTGTAAATAGTGCATTCTTTAAGTGAATGGGTATTCAGTGGTGGTTGCGTTCAATTATTTTGTTATAATTTTACCGAACCATCCTTACATAAAACGGACAAAACAAAAAGGGGATTACTATGAATCAGCTTTCTTGTAAGCAAGAAATAAAACAGATTACCATACCGACTCCTTTTGCTGTTGGAGATGTACATACTTACATTATTATTACAGATAAAGTGACCCTGGTGGATGCTGGAGTAAGAACGATGGAAGCATGGGAAGTCTTTCAAAATGAGCTTAAAAAGCATGGCCTCAAGGTGCTGGATATCGATCAAGTACTGATTACACATCATCATCCAGATCATGTCGGCCTTCTTGATTATCTTCCTGCCAATATTCCAGTTTATGGGCATGAAAGAGCTCATCCATGGATGACGCAGGATCAACGCTATTTCACTACACATGATGTATTTTATAGAGAGTTGTTCGCCCAAATGGGAGTGGAGGAGCGTTTTTATTCCCTTCTTGGGGCCATGGATAAGCCACTTCGTTTTTCCTGTCAAAGGGGATTGACTTCTTTTGTGAAAGAAGGGTATAGGTTGGAGGGACTTGCTGACTGGAGTATTTACGAGACTCCCGGTCACGCAAGCAGTCATTTGGTGCTCTTTGACGAAAAGAGCGGAACCATGATTGGTGGAGACCTGATTCTTGCACATATCTCCCCAAATCCTTTGGTCGAGCCGCCGTACCTGGGCGAAAAGGACCGGAGAAAATCGATGATCGATTACGTGGCGTCCATTAAAAAAATGTTGAAATTGCCGATAAAACGCGTACTTCCAGGCCACGGGGAAACAGTGCAAAACGTGAAGCTGCTTTTGGAGGAACGATTGCATCAGCAGGAAAAGCGCGCAGCCAAGGTAGAGGCTTTTGTAAAAGGAAATCCTGCAACCGCCTACGAGATCTGCCAGCATCTTTTCCCGAAAGTGTTTGAGAAACAGCTATTACTGACGTTATCTGAAACGCTTGGGCAAGTGGATTATCTGATGGAGATGGAACGGATAGAAGTGGATACTGCTTCCCTTCCGTATCGTTATAAAGCGAAGGAAGGGGTGTCTTGATGGCGGAATGGAAGGGGAAATATATTGTTATTACCGGAGCGTCAGGTGGTATCGGTAAAGCCCTTGCCCTCGAGGTTGCCAAACGTGGGGCCACGCCGGTGCTTCTGGCACGTTCCTTGGATAAGCTGGAACAGGCTGCGAATGAAATTAAAATGGCTACCGGTATTTCCGCGCCATTCTACCGCGTGGATGTACGGAACAGGGAGGATGTGGATGCTGCTTTTGATAAAGTGCTTGAGCAAATCCCTGCCATTGATGTGTTGGTCAACAATGCTGGCTTTGGAATCTTTGATGAGGTGCACACATTGTCACTCGACGATATGAGTGAAATGTTTGAAGTGAACGTCTTCGGCTTGATTGCTTGCACGAAAAAGGTATTACCTGCGATGCTGGATCAAAACAGCGGCCACATCATTAACATTGCATCCCAGGCTGGAAAATTGGCCACACCAAAATCCAGTGTATACGCTGCGACCAAACATGCAGTTCTAGGGTTCACTAACAGTTTGAGGATGGAACTCCATGATACTGGCATCCATGTTACAGCGGTCAACCCAGGTCCAATCCGCACCAACTTCTTTGATAAGGCAGATTCATCCGGCCATTACAAAAAGAAGGTCGATAAATGGATGCTGAATCCTGACATGGTGGCAAAAAAGATTGCGGATGCCATGTTCACCAACAAGCGGGAAATAAATCTTCCTGGCTGGATGAGCATAGGGAGCAAGCTTTATCAGCTGTTTCCTGGGCTTGTTGAGAAATTTGCCGGTAAGGCATTTCGCCAAAAATAGTCTTGTAACCTTTTTTCGGACAATTCGTCAAATAGGAAAAAGAGGTGAAAAAGATGAAATTGAAATTTTTTGCAATGTTGAGTTGTTTTCTCCTACTATTCGGATGCGGGACGGCTAATGACAATAACGGCAACCAAAACGGTACAGGATCAGACACTGCACCTCCAACAGATAACACGGAAGATGAAGAGGCAGTGGAGGATCTGACTGGCCATATCATTTCCATTTCAAATGAAGGAAACATGCGTATCCTTGTGACAGGTTCTCACGCGAACAGCTCAGGAGTGTCTGCGACGATGTACACCCTCGAAGAGAGTACAAAGGTCGAGGACACTGAGGGCAAGGGGTTGGAGGCTGCTGATCAGAAGGTGGGAATGAAGGTTACTGTCTGGAATACAGGAATTGTAGCGGAATCCTTCCCGGCGCAGTCCGGTGCTTTGAAAGTGGTAGTGGATGCAGGTCAGGACGGGAACGAGCAGGAGGCTATTGAAAAAGCGTTAGGGGAAGTCAAAGCCGGTGATCCATGGCATGTGGACGCGGTTGAAAAGGTAGAGGACAGCAAATATAAGGTTACACTAAAAAATCTTTTAGAGGATACTGAACCGGTCGAAGTGGAAGTTCAACTCTAAGAAATAAAAAACGGCTCGCATTTTTGATTAATGCGAGCCGTTTTTTTATGCTTTCTTCCTATAATGATGGAAAGCCGTACATGAGGTTTCATTTATTTGAAGTATAGTATGAGTGCTTCATCTAGTACGTGTTTCTTTGCGGGGGAATGGAGAACAATTTTAGCATTAACCTTGAATTTCCTTAAATGAAATTTTTATCACTCTTTCAGTTTCGTTTTCAAACTCAATATCAACGTTTACACCAAATTCTTTTTGATCTTCTTTTAACCAGAGACGGAAAGTTTCAACTGAGGTCTGCTCCCCTTTCTTTCTGCCCACATGAAGGTAGTCAATGATATCGGCATTTGGATACTTCTCCTTAGTTTTTTGCATGGCCATTTTCCCCCAATTAGCGTAAGGGGGAACTTCTAATTTTGTATTGGCGTATGCCATCTCTTTCATATTAAATGATGGGCTTATCCCTGCATATATTGAAAAAATCATAAGAAATGCAACCAGCACTCTCATTTTATTTTCCTCCTATTCTGTTAGATTTCACGAACAAAATGAATAGCATTGCTCCTTACTTTATAGTTTCTTTTTCTGAACATAGTGCGTGAGGGGGCGGTGAATACTTTTCATATATTACCTGAAATCCATACATCAGGATTGATTTCACCAAAAAAAGTAGTGATAACTGAATCTTGGAGAACCTCACAAGAGTTACATATCCAATTCTTTTAAACCAATCGAGCATAAAATAAGTAAATATTGTATCAATAATTATATTTACCTTCATATATAGCTTGAAATTTCCAAAGGTGTATTTCAATATCCAGAGAGATCCAACAAAGAAAGGCCCTAAAATCAGTGGCATTTCACCCAAGACATTCGGTCTAATTGCAAATGGAAACCACCACCATTTTCTCTTTTCCGCTACCAACCCCTCTACAGTTACATATAAACACATAAAAATGGTCCCCGGAAGAAACCGTTTAAACGACGACTTCCCCATAAACGGGGCAGTGACCCAGGGTAATATGGTCATTAAAAATATAATGAAGTTTCTTGTATTTCGCATTAGTTTACATCCTTTATGGTTCATGATAAGTATATTTTTCCTAATCTTTATCAAGATATGTGCATGTATTTTTATTAAAATACGATAAATCATTTCTACTTCCAAATTCCTGTCGTAAATATATAGTAGAGGGAATGGAGAGGGAGGAGATTTGCAAAACTATATGATTTCAGTATGGGAAGAGCATTTTTTTTGGCTGGGAATTTTACAAGATCATGCTTATTTTATAAGGGACCATCTTTCACCCACAGAAGTGGAATATGTGAAAACTGCTCAGCAGTATATTAATTGGTTCGGCGAGCTCAATAATATGTTGGGGAATATTTCTAAGTCCGCTAATCACTCAGATGAAACCATGATTTACTTTTCTCAGAGGGTCTGGCCAGTTGCGAAGGGTTATTTTGATTTTGAGGGAAAGTTGCAAGCCCTTAGAATCGATAACCAGGTGAATCTGAATTTATCCCCTACCTATTTGAATGGTACGTTGGCTGAGAATCAAGAGTATCTAAGGATTTTAAGCCATTTGGTTCAGGGGAAAGAACCCGAGCATCTTCCTCTAGTAAATCTGATGGATTTGTGGCTCGAAGATCAACTGGGTCATGCATTGCTGTTCGAGGATTTGCTGGACCCAATCGAAATTGCTGCAAGACGTCAAACAGAGGCCTATATTGGAATTTATCAGGGCTTTATGGTGCAAAATCGAATATTAAAAGGATATCTGCGTTTCAAAGAGCCCGGTTTTGCCAGGCAGAGGGAATTCGCCAACGAGGTCGGACAGACAACCTTGGAAATGAGCCAGTATATTTCTACTATGGTTCATAAATTCAAAGAAAATAAGCTGCTAAACGATTCCACGTTAACATTTCTGGAGCATCATTTTCCGGAAACCTGTTATTTTATCAAAAAGCTCAGCTATTTTGCGCCAGATCTACAGAATGAGGCGAGTAAATGCTCATTGAAAAGGATTTCCTATTAAAAATATCTATGAAATGGCGCTTCCGCAATTGGAAGGGCCATTTCATTTTTTGATTGTAGCTGAGTTCGTGCGAAACAATGGGGAGTTGATGCCAAACAGTAGAGAGTTCGTGCCAAAGTGACCAGAGTTCGTGCCGAAAATGGTAAAGTTGATGCCGAGCAATTTTGCACGATACCGCTTCGCTCAATTGACAGCAGAAAAGAGCCGCAATAAAAAGGGATTTTTTCCATGTTTAAGGAATATAGACTGTAAGCATTATTTTGGAGGGATAAGCATGGAGATGATGTTCAAGTACAACTGGATGGTACGGGAAGAGTGGTACCGCTGGTGTGAAGAAGTGGAGGAAGTTGAGCTGTTGAAGGAACGGACGGGTGGAGTGGGTGGTATTCTGCATACCCTTTTTCACATTGCTGATGTGGAGTGGAGCTGGATCCGGATCTTACAGGGGAAATCCGAATTTACAGGTAAGTTTGAGGACTACAGCAGTTTAAAATTGGTTCGTGAATTGGATGCTTCCTTCCGACCGGAAGTGCAGCAGTTTGTGACAGATTGGGACAGCAATTTGGAGAACAAGCTATTACACCTTCCTGGGCGGGATGGCAGAGTTGAACTGTTTACTTGGGGCGAAGTAATGCACCATACCCTTGCACATGAAATACATCACATCGGGCAGCTATCAGTATGGTCAAGGGAATTGGGCCGCAAGCCGGTCTCTGCCAACCTTATTGGTAGGGGCCTAGTTATTCAAGAAAAGTGAGGTGATTACCATGCAAAAATGGTACGGTTCAGCAGGCGTCTGCATCAATGAACATAAAGAGATTCTGATGGTCCTACAGGGGAAGCCAGACGAAGAGAAGGTCTGGACGGTCCCATCTGGCGGATTGGAGAAAGACGAAAGCTTTGAAGAATGTTGTGTGAGGGAGTTCAGGGAAGAGACGGGGTTTGAAGTGGAAGTGATTGCCTCATTGAAAGTGAAGCAAGGAACTACATACGGAATTGACGTGGAGGTTCATTATTTTGTGGTGAGAGTGGTTGGAGGAACGTAGCAGATCCAGGATCCTGACAATCTTATCCATGAAATTGCTTGGAAAAGTGCAGAGGAATTGATGGAATTGAAGCTTTCTTTTCCGGAGGATAGACACTATTTGCTGGATTTAATCGGATGCATTAATCTTAATAAGGCCAATTGAGTTTATATTTTTCTGCATAGGCCAAAAGGATGATGTGATTTCATTTTTTGTCCATTAGAATTAGTCCAAAACTTGATTTTTTATATGAAAATTTCTACTAAAAAGGTGAAGAGATGAACGAGTTGAAGATAAGAAGTATGATGAAGCGCCTTAGGAGCGAGGATCCCGGAAAGCGTTTTGAAGCACTTGGCACTTTGTATGAATGTAAGGTCGAAAAGGACTTGGAAATCAGGGTCGATTTGTTAAAGGAAATGGTGAGGCTAGCTGCCGGCAATTTTCCTGAGTCTGTTGATGGGTGGGACAACCCTTCCTATTATTTAATCGACTTTGTGTGCGATTATCCCATGCCTGAGGTGATGGAACAATTATTAAAGTATTTTGACCGCCTGCCCTCGGATGCAAAAGTGAGAGTGTTGGAATTATTCTTGGCGACCGAGGATGAGGAATTATTTTATGAAATGGAAGAGAAGCTCGTTGCTATGATGAAAAACGAGGAGGTTCAGCTTCCTGTGGATCAGCTCACTCAATACCCTGTCTTTCTGCGGGATGTAGTGGAGCGTACTTTTGAAAAGATACATTCTCCTCATTATAAATTTACGATGTATGAATTTATCACTGCCATCAACGAATCCGACCTGGAATGGGGCTACAGAAAGGAAGACGTTCTTCCACTGATTCTTTCCGACTATAAAAAGCTGAGGGAAGAGTACTTTTCCTACGACAAAGATTATCATGCCAGATTTGTGTACACTTCCTGGAAGGAAAGCTATTTTACCGTCCGTTATCATATGAATCTGTTAATCGGGCTGATGAACTACTATTACTCAAAGGAAGCGGAAGAGAATCTGAGGGAAGCCTTAGGGTTTAATGACCCTGTCATCCGCTCCAAGGCGATTCATGTGTGCATCGAAAAGAACATAGATGTTGAAAATGGTCTAATCGAGGAACTTGCGACCAATCTCGAAAGTGCCGAGGGCCTCTATTGGGACCTGAAATCGAGCAACAAGGAACACCTATATCCAATCAAGGAAAAGAAGCAGCCTTTATTGGCAAAAGCTAAACTCTTCACTTATCTTGTCTACCTGAGGGATGAAGAAGGTAGGTTGATGAACAAATTTCCGGAAGAGATCCATGTGCAGGATACGATTGAAACGGAAAATCAATACAAACAGCCCGTGCGCTATTATCTGATGAGCTTCAAGGAATCCGGCACCGATTATGTGGCTTGGGTCGGCGGCTATTCGCTCGAGGACGGGGATGATACTGCCCATGTCTGGGAAGGAACATACACGGATTTTGTAGAGCTAGACTCTAAATCCCTGGATGGGCATAAGCAGGATTTCTTTTCAAGACGGGAAGAGATGAGTCAGAAATACCATGAAGAAGTTCATTATGAAAGTGCACCAAAATTACCAAAAGGCTTGTGGTTCTTCTACGCGATTCTCATTTCGCATTGGGTGAGAGTGCTGTTAAATGGGGTAGATGATGAGGTGTACATTTCTATCGGATTTACTGGGCTTGGTCTGCTTCTGACTGCCTATGAAATGTGGAAAATCAAGCGCAGCAAAATTTCCATCGTGGGACAGGAGCTTATTGTGAATAGAGGAAAGGACACAAAAGCGATCCGCATTCAGGACATAAAAAAGGTGAAATACAACAAGAAGCAAATCGAAATCTTTAATAAAGAAAATTCTCTGCATCTTCAAGTTCCATTGAAGTGGGTGAACTATGACCACTTTTCCTATGTATTGAGAGAGCAGACGCAGCATTTGCGTGAGAGGCCGTTTATTGAAGAATAATTGAAATTGTGCGATCTTTTTCCACAGAAGCTATTAAATTGCATCAGAAAACGCAGGGTTTTTGAAATCCTGCGTTTTTAATAATTAGTCAATATCAAATAATAGTATTTTGCATCCTGTATTGATCTACTTAGTTCAACTGATGACCAAAAGGCTGTATATATAGCAATCACTGCCAGTATAGTAATAATTGCACTGCCTTCTTTAAGGATTTTTCTATTTTTCCTATAAAGAATAAAAGCTGTAATGACAATAATTAAAAGGTAAGATGCCGATATGATAAATTTTGCTGAAAGTACTTTACAATCACTGACCGCACTCATAAAATTTTCTAAATCATCTTCGTTGTCGATACTTTCTATGATGCTAGAAATATCTCCTTTGTAGCCAACCTGCCAAGTAAAGGTATTTTGCTCTTTTGCTATGCTATACTGATAGCCCATAGCTTCTCCATCACTAATAATTCCTGAATATTCTTCTTTATCTTCTTCACTTTGGGAACAAGCCGTTAAAAATAAGGTGAAACAAAATATCGTAAGAACAATACATTTTTTCATTGGATTCCACCCATCTACCAGTATCTCCTATGTAAATCCATGTTCCTTTTATCTTTACCCCTTTGTTTTTCCAAGCAAATTTAACCCTACTGCACCCATTACAAGAGTAACGCCTATTACTGTCACCACAAATGCAAGGTCGGCAGCGTTGCTTGGTAATACGCTATGAAACCACCATAACTCGATAATGACTACCAGGGCCCATAACATATATACTGCTGCTAATCTGTCATTCCTCAAGTTTCTCTCCCCTTTATGTAATATTCTTCAGCTATATTCCTGACTATCAGAGTAATACCATTTATTCTTATAATACCATAATTATTCCATTTAACTGTCTGAATATCTTGACTATTACGTTCGAAAAGTAAATATATTAATATAAATAAACTCGTGAGTGGGGATGAGCACGATGATAGTTCCTTTGCAGAGGTTATGACGGGATTCCTATAAGGGACGAGTTGGTTTTGCAGAAACGGCTATAGTCATTAGTGAATGAAAAGCATACATGATCTTTTTTTTGAGACAAAATTCGAAAAAAGTTGAATATTTAATTCGTTATATATAGAATTAGAGTATTCAAACAATTGAAGGTGAGGATGGTAAAAATGGAAGTTTTAAACCTGACAAGCAGGAAGAGGGAGACCTATCAGATCAGAGTGGAGTACTCCTTGCTATGGGAATGTGCATTGGGGATCGCTGCCTTTACCAATACCCCATTATTGGATAGCTTGGAAAAACCAAAGTCATACTGGGACAAGTTAAAGAGTTCTTTTTCAGAAGAATTAAGGGAACAGTTGGTTATAGTGGAACGGGATAATTCATGGAAAGCTCTTCTTCAGCTCCTTCATAGGGAAGAATTCAATGAATTACCAGATTTTATTTCCAATATCAGCAGGCTCCCGGAAAAAGAATTCAGATTTCATTGCCTTCCTTTTATTGGGGAGACCTACCAATCCATAAGAGAACAGACGGCATCAGGCAATCTTGCTGCATTGGAAGAAATGAAAGCTCTGTCACAAGATAATCCCTTTTTCCCTCGTTATATAGAATATATTTTTCATGTAGAGGTGGAGGTTCTAAAAAAACACCTTATATCTGTTTTTACGTGTTGGTATGAGGAAGTGATACGAAACGATAGCGCTGATGGACTTTTATCATTTTTGAAGACAGATGGTGAAGCAAAAAAACAAATGGGTCACAAAATGAGTCCGGAAGAGCTTGTGGAATGGGCGACAGGTGGAGTGACATACCAATCTGAGCCAGGTGTGTCAACGGTTCTATTAATTCCCCAATATATCTATCGTCCATGGAATATTGAGGCAGACATCGAGGGAATGAAGGTTTTCTATTATCCTATTTCGAATGAAAGCATGTTTCCTGACAATAAATATGTCCCTGACAACTTTCTGGTTTTAAAGCATAAAGCATTGGGCGATGAGGTTCGTCTCCAGATTGTTAAGCTCCTTCATGAAAAAGATCGAACCCTTCAAGACATCACAGAACATCTCAACATTGGTAAATCCACCATACATCATCACCTGAAAATTTTGAGAGCAGCCAAGCTGGTGGCGATTCACGATTCGAAATATGTTCTTAAGAAAAATGCTGTTCGATCATTAGCAAAAGAATTAGCGCTGTATTTAGAGCAATGACAACACAAAAGGGTGTGAGGGATTGAGGAATATATTAAAAAACCGTTCCTTTCTATTTGTATGGATGGGAACGGCCTCCTCGGAATTGGGAGGGGCGTTTGGCACCTTTTGCAATTCCATTCTTATCTATCAATTGACAGGTTCAACACTGGCACTATCTAGTATGTGGCTGCTTTATTTTATTCCATCACTTGTATTGCAGTTGTTTATCGGACCGTTTATTGACAGGTGGAGCAGAAAATGGACGATGATCATTTCGCAATGGATGAGGGGACTGGTCTTTCTGTTGCCCCTGCTTGCACTTACGACTGAAAGCCTGCAGCCCTGGCATATCTTCGCTGTCCAGATGGCAGTCGGGTTAATCACGCCCCTTTATACACCAGCTTCTCAAGCTTTGACCCCAACGATTGTTCCAACCTCACAGCTACATGTCGCCAATGCCTATCTTGATGGAACGCTTCGTTTAATGACCTTTCTGGCCCCAGTCACTGGTGGGTTGGTGGCAGATTACTTTGGCGTTAAGCCTACTCTGACAGCTGTTAGTCTATTGCTATTTTCCAGTGGATTCTTACTGTTGTTTATCCAGGAAAACAGGGTTGCAGAAAAAATTCGAAAGTCATGGATAAGCCAGTTCACGGAAGGAATGGTCTACTTTTTCAAGCAGCCTGTTATTGTGTGGCTTGGTGTTTTTCTGGCATTTGTCCAATTTGGAGTGGGAGTGACCATGGTCATCACGCTTCCCTATATTACAGGTGAACTGGCTGGAACCTATGCACATTACGGCTATTTCATGGCGAGCTTCCCTTTAGGCTATGTGATCGGCTCCTTCATGGTCGGTAGAATAAAGGTGAAAAGTCGCCGATTTCTGATGCTAGGTGCATTGACGGTAGGGGGAATGACCTTCTTTTGGCTCGGCTTCAACTACAGTATATATGCTGCACTTTTGACAGAAGGAATAGCAGGAATCGCAATGGCGATATTTAACATCCATAACCTTACCATCAGCCAGCAGGCAATTCCTTCTCATCTAATGGGAAAAGTTTTTTCCGTAAGGCTTTTTATCATTAGGGGAGCCATGCCACTCGGCGTACTTGCCGGTGGGATATTAAGTGAGATGTGGGGCATCCGGCCGTTGTATATTTTGATTGGCACCATTATTTCTACTGTTTCCATTGTGGGGATGACGCATCCTTATTTCAAGTTTTTGGATGGTAGGACGGCGAAAGGAAAAGTTGCTTAATTAATATCACATACTCCTAATAAAATGTTATAATTTTCATAATTATTCCATTAATGAAAGGGTGAGCAAAATAGGTTCTCGTATCATGCACCTTATCATTGCCAATAGAATCGCTGAAAAATTTTCCGTTACAAATAAATCTGCTTTCCTTTTAGGGGGAATTGCACCGGATGCCGTCTCCCCCAAGGACCTGTCCCACTTCTTTACCGGAGATGTTCAGGACTATTCCAGAATGATCGATTACAGTGGGTTTTTGGAAAAATACCGTTCCTCCCGGCAATTGGACTATATTCTTGGATACTACACACATCTAATCGCAGATGACCTTTGGCTGAAGGGGTTTTACTTGCCTTGGCTGAAAAACAGAATGGAGCAGGATCGAAATATTTTGGCGCTTTATCATGAGGATTTCCGCCTTCTGAATGCGAAGCTGTTGGATTATTACGGACTGGATCGTGAAGTGTTGGAGGAAATGGAGCACAGTAGCGCAATGGTTGATCTAGAGGAAGTGACCACAAAGGATGTGCTGGATTTCCTGCCGTTTGTAAAAGGGGATATGCAGTATCCAACCGAGGACCTTAAAGCACCTTTGAAGGTTTTTACCCTCGAGCAGATAGTGGGGTATGTGGAAACGTCGGTGGATAAAGGGATCATACATATTAACAAGGCATTCGGGAGTGGGGGGAGCAATGAACCACCCTTGGAACAAAGTTATGTTAATCGTGGGCGCCGGTAATTGACCTAGTACCGGATAATACTGATGAAAAAAGCAGTTTGAAAGGGGAGTTTTACATGTTTCATGTAAATGTGGAAGGCGCGGTATTTCGGGATGGAAAGTGGTTAGTGATAGAACGGAGTAAAAAAGAGGGCCACGCTGGAGGATTGTTATCACTTGTCGGTGGTACGGTCGATCCGGAAGGCTTCTCTTCCAATATTCTGGAGAGAACCGTCCAAAGGGAAATGTTTGAAGAGGTTGGAGTAAAGGTGAAGGACGAGATGATTTATGTGAGAAACACTTCCTTCATACTGGACGAAGGCAGCGAGGTAATCGATATCGTGTATCTTTGCGAGCTATTGGAGGGGGAGGAGGCATTTGTCAAAAGCCCGGATGAGGTGGAGTCGGTACACTGGCTCACCGCCGAGGAAATCATCGGGCACCCAGATGCCCCTGTCTGGTTGATCGATAGCATAAAGGCAGCCGAGGCTGTCATTAAAGTCAAAGCTTGAGACTCCGATCTCAAGCTTTTTTACTGGCTCAAATATTCATACACTACATCATTGACCACTTCAAACACATCAGTTTCTTCCGTCTGTAAAATCTCCGTAATTTCTGCTGTCATCCTTATGTAATCCTCTTCACTCAGCGGCACCGATTCGAGGTCATGCTGGTACTGAATGAAACAATTTCTGATCATCTTGCGCAATAATTTATTTTCCACGTTTTCACCCCGTTATTCCTTTAGTATAAAGGATTTGCGCTCAAAAGATGAGCCCATCGTCGAAAAATGTCGGAAAAAGTACTGGAATTTACCATTGAAACCGAACGTATATTCGCTTATCATTGGGTATATACTACTAATACGAACATATATTCTGTTTTAGAGAGGTGTGACCCTAAAATGGATTACAGCCAGATGCCAAACAACAAGATTCTTTGCGTAGATATGAAAAGCTTCTATGCCAGCTGCTCCGCTGTCATGATGGGGCTCGACCCGCTCTCCTGCTATTTGGCGGTAGTCGGGGATACAGAGAGGCAGGGGAGTGTCGTCCTTGCCGCTTCCCCGATGCTGAAAAAGGAATTCGGAATAAAAACGGGCTCCCGTCGATTTGAGATACCAAATGATGAACGTATTCACGTGGTCAATCCCCAGATGGCGACCTATCTTCGCATCTCCACCGAAATAACCCGTCTTTTCAACCGGTACGTCCCTAAGGATGCGATCCACACGTATAGTGTCGATGAGAGCTTCCTGCAGGTGGACGGAGTGGAAGGCCTTTGGGGGGATGCCACCATCATTGCGCAGAAAATAAAAGAAGACATGGAGCGGGAATTTCAGCTTCCATGTGCCATCGGAATCGGACCGAATATGCTGATGTCCAAACTCTGCCTGGACCTCGAAGCAAAAAAGAAGGGCATTGCCGAATGGACCTATGAGGATGTCAAAACGAAACTATGGCCCCTTTCGCCTTTGCGTGAAATGTGGGGAATCGGTTCAAAAGTGGAAAAAACACTCAACCGTATGGGGATTTTCAACGTGGGCCAGCTTGCGAACTATCCGCTTGAGCTGCTGGAGAAGAAATTCGGGATCATGGGTAATCAGCTTTATCATCATGCATGGGGCATCGATCTGTCAGAGCTCGGTGCGCCCATCATCCAAGGGCAGATCAGCTTCGGGAAAAGCCAAATCCTGATGCGCGACTACACCGACCCGGAGGAAGTGAAGCATGTCCTTCTGGAAATTTGCGAGGAGGTGGCAAGAAGGACGCGCCATCACCGGAAAGCCGGTCGGACGATCAGCCTTGGAATCGGATATAGCCGCGACGAACTTGGTGGAGGCTTCTATCGCTCCCGGACGATGGAGCGGGCAACGAATATTACCATGGATCTCTACAACACCTGCTTGGAATTGTTCGAAGAGAATTACGAGCATAAGACGGTGAGAAAAATAGCTGTCTCCATCTCAAACATCATCGACGACAGCGAGATGCAGCTTAGCCTGTTTGAACTCGAGCGCCCGAAGAAAAGACAGCTCGGCTACGTGATGGATCGCATTCGCGGAAAGCATGGCTCGAATGCATTGCTTCGGGCGGTTTCCTATACAAATGCAGGAACGGCGAAGCATCGTAGCAGACTGGTTGGCGGACATAAAGCATAAAGGAGGTGCAGCAAGTATGGCAATACGTGATCGAGGAACCATCAAATGGACGTCCATGATGCTGCCGGAGCATGTGAAGCTGCTGCGGGACTGGACAAAGGAAGATCTATATGAAACAAAACCGGAACTCGACGAACAGCGACTCGAAGAAATGAATGAGCTGTTTTGCGAAGCGATGGAAACGGGTAAGGAAGTAACCATAACCTATTATGAAAAGAGAAGATACCATCTGTTCGTAGGAGCGGTGCATCATTTGGATGCCTACCAGCGCCGGTTGCATGTAGTGGATAAGTTTGGTGAGGCGAGCTACCTATGTCTGGAAAATATTTTGGATATCTCCTGAAAAAAGACGAATATCCTTCCCCATGAAAGAGGAAGGATGCCAATGAAAAGAAAGGTCAGACTGCACGCAGATGCGTCTGATCTAATCCTATTTAGACCTGTTCAAAATAGCCAAGATCCAAAATCGCTGCAAACACTTCGTCACCCTCATCGGAAGTGACTTCAACCTCTTGGCCTGGCTGAAGCGCAAGAGCCAGCACACCAAGCAGGCTTTTCGCATCCACTACCCAATGCTCCTTTTTAAACAGTACCGTGCCAGGATAAGAGCTTGTTGTATTGACAAGGCTGCTGGCGGATTCCGCAAAAATGGGCTTTAACACTTTAAGTTTCATTTATATCTTCCCCTTTGGACTGTAATACTTATAGTATAGAGAAAATGATGGAAACAACAAGAGAAAAATATTGATATCAAATGAGGAGAAAGAACATGAAAATAGACGTGACAGAAAAGACACCGCAAAAAATCCTCACTCCGACAAGCGGATTTCTCGAGGGCTATACCCATTCCTTGAACCCGTATATCGGCTGTGCTTTCGGATGCTCCTATTGCTATGTCAGGCAGAGCCCGGTCGGATTGTTTCGGAAACAGGAGTGGGGGACCTGGGTGGATGTGAAAAAAGGGGTGGCAGAAAAGCTAAAGAAGGAGTTGCTGCTGCTTCGGAAAAAAGAAAAGCAGGTTGTCATCTTCATGTCATCGAGCACAGATCCCTATCAGCCAGTCGAGCACAAGGAGCAGGTTACACGAACCTTACTGGAAGTGATGGCGGAAATCCAGCCTGACTTTCTGTTTGTACAGACAAGAAGTCCCATGGTGACAAGGGATATTGATTTGTTGGCGAAGCTTGGGGAGAAAGTGATGGTCAGCATTACCGTGGAAACCGATCTCGAGGACGTGCGGAAACGCTTTTCCCCTGCAGCACCGCCCATTCCCGCCAGGTTGAAGGCATTAAGGGAATTGAGGGAAGCAGGCATTCCAGTACAGGCAGCCGTAGCCCCGGCCTTGCCATTTTCGGATAGATTCCCGGAAAAGCTTACAGGACTTGTGGACCGTATTTGTGTGGATGATTTTACAGGTGACGGAAGCGGTGGCAAGCGGACAAACCGGTTGAAAATCGGGGAGCGGTTTGACGGATTGGAGAAGGAAGAGTGGTATGAGGGAGATGTCCAGAGACGCGTCTGGGACAAACTGAATGAGGTGTTTTCACCCGAGAAGCTGATCCTTAGTCCAGAAGGGTTCATGCCACCAAAAAAGAGTATGGAACCGTAAAGGCCCATACTCTTTTATGTACATGATAGGCTGAACCGTATTAGTCGTTCAATACTTGCTCAGCCCGCACACAGGACTCGAAATTCCCTTTATGGGAAGCATCGCAATATGGAAGCTTCTTGGAAAGGCCGCAGCGGCAAAGTGTAAATGCAGGCTTGTCCGGGAATTTATTGCCTTCTGCATCAATCAGCTCGACATCTCCGGTTACACGGAAACCCCCGTTATCCAGGACTTTGATCGTTACTTTTGACATTGGTAAAACCCTCCTTCATATTCAGATATTAGTATCGTACCTACAATTACCCAATTTTACAATAAGAACTTGTACCCCTACCATCCTTTCCAAATGCCTTCTGGTTATACAATCGGGTAAAATATGGTACAATCAGGCTAACAATGAAACAGTGGAGGCATGAAACGTGAAAGTAACGTTCACAGAAACAGCAGCAGAACGAGTAAAAGCAAAGCTTGAAAACCAGGAAGGGAAATGGTTGAAGCTTAAATATGATACAGACGGATGCGGGTGTGTGGTGAGCGGGGTCTCCGCATTATGGATCACACCGGAGAAAGAGGACGATGATGTGGCATTGGACACCAATGTCGGGCCACTATTAATGGAAAAGTCAAAGTTGCTCTTCTTCGATGAGGATATGACGGTCGATTTCGTGGAGAGCGCCAACACATACATGCTGAAGTGTCCAAGCCAGATTTTGAACCCTCGCATGTCACTACTCGTAGTGGAGGGAACGAAATGAGTGTCGAGGGCAAAATCAACTCCTTAAGGAATGCCGCTCAATCCAAAACCTGGGCATCCTTCCTGAACAATAATCACCCGTACAGCCTACTGCACTGGTCGATTGGCGGCATCAATCATGAAGATAAGGATGTATGGCTTCTGCAGGACGAAGTGACATTTGAAGTGCAGGAATTTGCAAGCTTGGATGTTGCCATCGAGTGGATAGCGGCAAATATGGAAGGTATTACGGATGTGCTGGGTTAATTAATAGAAAACTGTGGAACAAGCCAGAGATTGACTCTTTGGCTATTTTGTTTGCAATCCAGAATCACCGAGAACTTCGTGCACATATAGACACACTAGGGTATACTTTTTACGTATAAAGTAAATTAAAGTCAAGAGGGTTGATAGACATGTTGGATAATTATATAGCGAAGGTACGGGAAAGATGCCTTGAGTATAAGTTAGATCCAAATGTAATTCCTGTCTTTACAAGGTTATCCAATGAGGAACTTGCCAGAATACAAGGTGAATATAAAGCGAGATTACATATTATTAGATTGTTTATGGATAAATTTTTAGGGAAAAGCAAAGGAATTCCCTTATTGGTTGCAGTGACAGATGATAAGGGGAATATTATTGAATATATGGGAGATGAAAGTCTCGAGGATACGGTGGTCAATCAAATCGGACTGCAAAAGGGGGTCCAGTTTACGGAAGAGAAGGCAGGGGTGAATTCCGTTCTTGCAGCACTGGAGCTACAGATGCCGGTGCAGGTGATAGGGGATGATCACTATTATCAATTTCTCCATCTAACGGCCTGCTACAGTGTCCCGTTGTTTCTTCAGAAAAAAGTAATCGGCACGATTTCCATGATGACATTCCTGCATGTAGCGAATCCGATGATTATGGCTTCGTTGGAAACTGTGGTGGATTCCATTGAACGGGAATTGGATTTGCGCGAGCAGAACCGCTATCTCGATGAAATGAATCAGATGATCCTGGAACAATCCAAAACCGGCTACATCGTCCTTGATGAAAGTGGAAGTATAGTAAAAGTAAATCCAAAAGCGAAAGCCATCCTGGACAAGATACCTGACTACTCTTCCATTAAGGATATATTGCAGCTAAGAGAGGTTCATGAACAATACAAAAAGCAAGATGAAGAACTACAGGATTACGAGATAATTCTCCAGAATGGAACGGAAAATAGAACCTGCCTCGTTGACTTTTTTCCATTTCAGGCAGGGACCCTGATTCAGATCCGCGATATAACGGAGTATAAATTGACGGAGGCCTATATCCAAAATGCTGAGAAACTCTCCATCGTCGGACATTTGGCAGCGGGTGTGGCGCACGAGATAAAAAATCCGCTCACCACATTAAAGGGATTCATTCAGCTTGTTCAGGAAAATAGATACAGTGACACCTATCCAGCCATCATGCTAAATGAAATTGAGAGAATTGACCAGATTACAAACGAATTTCTCGTTTTGTCGAGACCGACCGTACAAGCGAAGGACTGGTATGATGTCCGGGAACTTGTAAAAGAAATCGGGGTGCTCTTATCGAGTTTCGCAATCAGCAAAAATATCGAAATCACCCATAGCTTTAAAGATATAGAACCTATCTTTTGTGATGCTAATCAGCTAAAGCAGGTATTCATCAACCTTGTGAAAAACAGTGTGGAAGCAGTCGGCCACAATGGAAGGATTGACATAACGGTCGAATCACCCAACCCTGAGAGTATATTGATCCGTTTTATGGATGATGGGGACGGATTTCCGGAGCATATCCTAAAGAGGATGGGTCAACCATTCCTTACTACAAAAGAAGATGGCAACGGCCTTGGGGTCATGGTCTGCAAGAGGATAGTGGAAACCATTCATAATGGCCAGCTGATCATTCATAATAAGCAAGACGGCGGAGCGATAGTGGATATCATTCTACCGCAAACATAAGAGAAGGTGTCCTGAAATATAAAAGGACACCTTTATATTTGTTTAGGAAATTATAAACCCCTTTAAATTGTGGATAACTGTTCTTATAATGTTCTTATATAACTCTCAGGGTGAAAAGTATGAAAAAGAAAAA